>DJFY01000119.1:0-28910 GCA_002431545.1 Cellvibrionales bacterium UBA5860
CGACGGACGCGATTGGCGGCGATCGGTCCGTACTGCCTTGAGACTGAATCAAGGAGGCGTTCAAAGCTGGTTTTTGCCCGTGTTTCGCCACGTTTTTCCGGTTCGGGTTCAATAGCTGGTGGTGCTGGTGGGTGGCTGCTGCACCCTGCAAGTAACAGCGTGCACAGTATGGTTGCGAGCCACAGAGCTTTGCCTGCCCGGCGAGCGGAGAATATCGGGTAAACCCGGAACAACGACCGGTAATTCTTGGCGATCAATTTATATCGGAAAGACTGGGGAAACAGCGGGGGATTATAACTGCTGATTAGCCAATCGCAGGTTGAGGTCTTTCCAGGGCCCCAGCAGGTTGGCTTTCCCGGCTTTTAATTGTGTGGTTTTACTTCGGGCAAGCCAGAGGTCGTCGACATTAAAACTGTAGATGGGTTGCAGGTCGGTGCGCTCCGCCGCGGAGACAATTTTTTTGTCGATATTATCGAGGATGATAGGGGTTGCGGTGGGTGTCGCGTAATAGGCCAGAACCATGTGTGCCTGATTGAGTTCCAGGGCCTTAACATAAGTAATTCGCAGTTTTTCGACGCTGACGTTCATTTCCTTTAACGTAAAGTATTTGGCGATGGAAAAGTCCTCGCAATCTCCCGCGTCTTTGGTTAAGAACTCTATCGGAGTCGCCCAGTAATCGTCTCTCGCCCAGGTGTCGCGATCGCGCATGTAACGTGCATGGTTAAAAAAATCGTTTACCCGTTGCAATTTTTCAGTTTCGCTCCAGTAGGCACTGGCGCGAATCAGGTTTCGCCAGGCACGGATTCTATTTTCTGCAGCGACACCATGGCGTTTCCCGACCTGTTCGAAGATACTTGCCAACTCGGTGCCATCGGCAAATAGCCGGTTACCGACCAGCGTCAACAGCAGGACAATGATCGCGCCCGGACGGATTTTGGGAAAACTGCGGGAGTCTGGCAAAGCAAAAAATACTAAGAATAAATTTGAACAAAATCATAGCATTATCGTTATTATTGTCAGTATTTAATGGGCCTGAGTGCGCCATTATGTGACGCGATTGGCATATTATCCCGATTGCTTATAGACTCGAACCTTAACTCCGGCGAGGTAACTTGGTGACCCTTTTTCGACAACTTTTTCTGGCTGTTATCGCTGCCTTATCCCTGCTTTACCTGGGAAGTTTTCTGCTTAGTGTCAGTAACGAAAAATCCCTGATTGAAAATCAAATGCAGACCCATGCCCAGGACGCGGCAACCTCACTTGCTCTATCTATGACTCAGGTTGCCCGTGAAAACGATCAGGCCACCATGGAGGCGATCCTCGCGGCGGTGTCGGACAGTGGCTACTACCAGCGCATCTACGTCCTGGCTATGGAAGGCAAAAAAATCATGGAGAGAAATTTCCCGGTGAGCGTAGAAGGCGTGCCGTCCTGGTTTGTCAGCGCCATTTCCCTGCCACAATACGAGGGTCGGGCCGAATTGTCTTCGGGCTGGGTCAGATTGGGTGAATTGATTGTGGTCAGCCATCCGGGCGAGGCTTACCGAACCCTCTGGCGCGTGGTGGTGCAGCAGCTAATCTGGTTTTCGGTAATGGGGGTTGTGATCAGTATTGCCGCGCTTTACGCCCTGCGACATTTACTGGCGCCGTTACTTGATCTGGAGAGCCAGGCTAACGCCATTTGTGAACAGCGATTCACCCAAATTAAGGATTTACCGAAAACCCGAGAGCTGAAGACGGTTGCTCTGGCAATGAACAGGCTGTCAGAGAAACTGGAGGGCGTATTCACCAGTCAGTCCCAACTTATCAGGGAGCTGCGTCACCAGGCACAAACCGATGACCTGACGGGCCTTTCCAATCGCACCGATTTCGATGCGCGGCTCAATACCTATGCTAACGACGACTCGGGTACCCACAGCGGTCTGCTGATGATCGTCGCACTGAATAATCTCTCGCTGGTGAATGAAATGGCAGGGCGGGCCGAAGGTAACGGCGTCCTCAAAAACCTGGGCGAGATTCTGGTTCGGGGTGTCGAAGCATACGAGGAGGCTCTGGTTGCGCGGCGTCAGGGGCAGGAATTTGCTGTCTTTGTACCTGATCTCGCCGAGGACGATGCCAAGGCGCTGGCGGCGTCGCTGGAGGCCGATACTGCTCAAATCAGTTGGCAACAGCAGGACAGCAACCCCCTGTCTGTAACGGCTGGCTTCACTTATGCCAGCGAAATTGAAAATGGACCGGAGTTGTTGAGCGAGGCCGATATGGCGCTACACGCGGTCGACCTGGCTGGCGGGCAGAGATGGAAATCCTTTGCCGAACTCGAGCAAGATAGTGCCGCGCCGGTCATTAACCAGTCGCTCGTCGACTGGCGGCAATATGTCGATCAAGTCATAGAGGATAAATCGATAGAGCTGCATGTCCAGGAAACGGTGGCCCTGCCGGATCGACAAATCGTCGCTTATGAGATTTTTACGCGCTTTCGCGCAACTGACAATCACCAACTCACTGCGGGAACCGTTATTCCTCTGGTACAGCGTTTTGGCCGCGCCGAGATTTTCGACAAACTGGTGTTGCAAATGCTTGCAGAGACTGCACCGAAAGGTTCGCAAGCAGTGGCGATTAATATTTGTCCGCAGTCGGTGAGCAGCCCGGCTTTTCGCGATTGGCTCGAAGAGTTTCTATCGGCGAACCCGCAGTTGGCGCAGCGACTTGTGATCGAAGTGTCAGAGCATACGTTGAAAAGAAACGAGGTGGGTGTCAAAGCCTTTGAGCGCGCACTGGCCAACCACGGTGCGGGACTGGCAATCGATCATTTCGGGGTGGAATCGTCCTCATTTGGCTATCTTGGGAGTGTGCCGCTGCGATACCTTAAGGTGCATCGAAGCTTCATTAAAAATATCCACTTTTCTCAGGACAGTCAGTTTTACCTCAGAGTGCTATCTCAACTGGCAAAAACCCGTGAAATCCAGATCGTTGCCGAAGGCGTGGAAGCCGAAGAAGAGCGCCAGACTCTCGCGGATATGAATATTGAAATTGCCCAGGGTTATCTTTTTGGACGCCCGAGGCCTTTGGTCGACGCAGGCTGACTCAGGATATAATACTTTTTCCGTTTTAGTTCCAGGCTCTTTCCGATGACTGTTCGAACGCGCGTCGCGCCTTCGCCAACTGGTGACCCCCATGTGGGCACCGCTTACATTGCGTTATTTAATCTCTGCTTTGCCCGCCGGTATGGTGGCAGTTTTGTGCTGCGCATCGAAGATACCGACCGGGCGCGCAGTACGACCCAGGCTGAAGCCACGATAATCGAGAGCCTGCGCTGGCTGGGGCTCGATTGGGACGAAGGACCCGATATTGGTGGTCCCCATGGACCCTATCGGCAGAGTGAACGGACGGAAATTTATCGGCAGTACGCCGATCAACTATTGGCCGCGGGACAGGCATTTTACTGTTTTGCCACGCCTGAGGATCTGGACCAGATGCGACGGGACCAAATGGCGCGCGGTGAGACGCCCAAATATGACGGCCGTGGCCTGGCGTTGTCGGCGGCGGAGGTCGAGCGTCGGCTGGCTGCCGGCGAACCCTATGTTATCCGTCTAAAGGTGCCTGAAGACGGTGTCTGCACATTTCAGGATCTCTTGCGTGGCGAGATCCAGATCCCCTGGTCTCAGATCGACATGCAGGTGTTGATCAAAGCGGATGGCATGCCGACATACCATCTGGCTAACGTAGTGGATGATCACTTGATGGGGATCAGTCACGTGATCCGCGGTGAGGAATGGATCAACTCGGCACCGAAACACCAGCTATTGTATGAGTACTTCGGGTGGGACATGCCCGTGTTGTGCCATATGCCGCTGCTGCGTAACCCCGATAAAAGCAAGTTAAGCAAGCGTAAGAACCCGACGGGCATAAATTTTTATCGCGCGATGGGATACTTGCCGGAAGCACTTCTGAATTACTTGGGGCGCATGGGATGGTCCATGCCCAAAGAAGAAGAAAAATTCAGTCTTGCGGAAATGCTTGAACATTTCGACATCGAAAACGTTTCACTCGGTGGGCCGGTATTCGACACGGAGAAGCTCGACTGGCTCAATGGGCGTTGGATTCGAGAAAGCCTGGATGACGAAGCGTTTGCGCAACGGGTATCCGATTGGGTGCTGCATTCGGACAAGTTGCGACAGATTATTCCCCTGGTCAAAGACCGAGTTGAAAAATTCAGTGACCTGGTTTCGATATCGAGCTACTTTTTGTCCGGTATTCCCAGCCTGGATGCCAGCCAGTTCGGTCAAGGTAAGCTGGATATCGAGAACTGTCGGCAAGTGCTCCAGTTCAGTACCTGGGTGGTCGATGAGATCGACGACTGGGAACACCAGGCGCTCTATGAAGGGTTTGCGGAGCTGGCGACGGCGATGCAGGTGAAGCTTCGGGATCTCCTGGTACCCCTGTTTATTGCCATCACTGGGAGAGACTCTGCGCCGCCGCTGTTCGATTCGATGGCGATTCTCGGCCCCGACCTGGTGCGGGCGAGAATTCGCAATGCCTTGAGCACTATCGGCCTGCCTTCGAAAAAGCAGCTCAAGCGTTATGAAAAGGACTATCGGCAGCTTCTGGAGGGGAAGGCTTTACCTTGACAGCCCCGGACACTCCCAATAAAATTTCGCACCTTTCCTGGGGCTATAGCTCAGCTGGGAGAGCGCAACACTGGCAGTGTTGAGGTCAGCGGTTCGATCCCGCTTAGCTCCACCAAATATTTGTTCGTGCAGGAATTCAAAAAGGCTGTCGTATGACAGCCTTTTTGGGTTTCGAGGGCGTTTTCGGTGTGTCTGCGTTCAAGGCCTTCGTGACCTGTTTTTCAGTTTTACTGCAACCCGGTGGCGATGCCACACGTGCCAACGTTTTTTCGCCCCGATTCAAGCAGCATCACACCGTCCGCAATACTAGCGCTGCGCTATCGGAGGAATGCTGCGTTTGCTGGGTCCAGTGTAAAGTTGTCTGGGACGCCCTATTTTATAGGGGTTGCTGATCATTTCATTCCAATGGGCTATCCAGCCGACAGTTCTACCGGTTGCGAAGATCACGGTAAACATTTCTGTCGGAATGCCGATGGCTTTCATGATGATGCCCGAGTAAAAATCGACATTCGGGTACAGCTTTTTGCTGACAAAATAGTCATCTTCCAGGGCGATTTTTTCCAGGCGCTTGGCGATTTTCAGCAGAGGATCGTCTTCAATACCGAGTTCTGCTAGCACCTCGTCGCAGGCTTTTTTCATCACAGTCGCTCTGGGGTCAAAGTTTTTGTAGACGCGATGGCCAAAGCCCATCAGGCGAAAGGGGTCGTCTTTATCCTTGGCTTTTTTGACGAACTTATCGATGTGCTTTTCGTCGCCGATCTCATTGAGCATTTCCAGTACGGCCTGGTTGGCACCACCGTGGGAAGGTCCCCACAGGGCGGCAATGCCGGCTGCAATACAGGAAAATGGATTGGCGCCGGAAGACCCGGCAAGGCGAACGGTGGAGGTCGATGCGTTTTGTTCGTGGTCGGCGTGCAGGAGGAACAACAGATCCATGGCCCTGGCCAGCACCGGATTTACCTTGGGGTCGTCACAGGGAGTGCCAAACATCATATGCAGGAAATTCTCGGCATAAGCCATTTTATTTTTCGGATACATATATGGTTGACCCACGTAGTGCTTGTAGCACATAGCGGCCAATGTCGGCATTTTTGCGATCAGCCGGTGGGCCGTGATCATACGGTGAGTAGGGTTATTAATGTCCAGAGAGTCGTGATAAAACGAAGACATTGCCCCGACGACACCACACATCATCGCCATGGGGTGCGCGTCGTAACTGAATCCTGAAAAAAAGTGTTCGATAGATCGATTTACCATCGTGTGCGTGGAAATAATATGTTCGAATTCTTCCTTTTGCGCCGTGTTCGGGAGTTCGCCGTTAAGCAGGAGATAGCAGGTTTCAAGGTAGCTCGATTTTTCCGCCAGCTCTTCGATCGGATACCCGCGATGTAGCAAAACACCCTTGGCGCCATCGATGAAAGTGATTTTTGACTCGCAGGAGGCGGTCGAAGTAAAACCGGGATCAAAAGTAAAAACGTTGTTGGCGGTCAGTGATCCGACATCGATCACGTCCTGGCCCAGCGTGCCTGACAACACTGGCAAATCAATCCGGGTGTCTATCCCGTCTATGCTTAACGTAGCTTTCTTATCTGTCATCGGGATCTCCTGCAAACGATGGAATATCTTTAGATTGAAAAATGCCGGACAAACATTCTTGCAAAAACCCCTTGATGAAGATCTTGCTGCGGGGCGTTTTGTTGAATGGCTGGGAGTCGGAGACTATATCCGCCGGCGCATGTTTGTCAATTTGCGGAAACCATATCCATGGGGCGACGCACAATAAAACCCTCGTGCCTCTTGGCTTCCTTTTTTTCCTGTGATTTGCCGCGAATGGGCTTTCTAACGCTGCTAAGGTTGGCGGTGACGATCTCCCGTAAGAATCAAAATGACCCACGGGCAGGGTAGGCGTTGGGGCCGTCGCCGCGTTGTAATCGGGTCGCAATACTCCTATACTGCGCGGCGTTCAATAATACCCTGTCGCCGGATCGACGATGATCCCCTTGCTGTGACAGGGTGCATTTTTTATCGTTAGTTTGGACCTGATCTCATTATCAGAGGTGCATCTCGTGGTGAACGACAAACGCCCCGTGAATCTCGACATTGGAACAATACGCCTTCCAGTTACTGCTTATGTTTCCATATTGCATCGCATATCCGGTGTCGTGCTTTTTTTTGCGGTTGGTATATTTCTCTGGATGCTCGATACCAGCTTAAAGTCCGAGAGTAGTTTTGATGCGTTGCAGGAATGCCTGACTCACCCTCTCGCGAAGCTGGTTTTATGGGGCATGGTAGCCGGCCTTATTTACCATCTGGTCGCGGGTATACGTCATCTGATTATGGATCTGGGTATCGGTGAGAGCCTTGAAGGCGGCGTCCTCGGCGCGCGTATCGTCCTTGGTGTCGCGGTGGTTTTGATTGTTATTGCGGGAGCCTGGCTTTGGCTGTAAGTAATGTTACGAGTTTTGGACGGAGTGGTTTGTCCGACTGGCTACTCCAGCGCGTTAGCGCCATTGTCATGATCGCCTATCTGGCCGTCGTAGGTGGGTACCTGTTATTTGCCGGGGACATCGACTACGCCAAATGGAAGGCTTTTCACGAGGCATTCTGGGTTCGACTGCTCAGTCTATTCGCGGTGCTGGCTATGGCGATTCACGCATGGATCGGCATGTGGGCGGTGTTGACTGACTATGTCACGGTGCGGTTGCTGGGACCAAAGGCGACTCCGCTGAGAATACTTATGCAGTTGGGCATGATCAGTGTGACACTGACTTATGTCGTCTGGGCTATCGTTATTCTTTGGGGGCTTTGAGTTAATGGCTATCGTTAGAACAATCACTTTCGATGGTGTGATCGTCGGTGGCGGCGGCGCGGGCATGAGGGCAGCCCTGCAACTGGCTCAATCCGGATACAAAACGGCGGTGATATCCAAAGTTTTCCCGACGCGCTCCCATACCGTGTCGGCCCAGGGCGGCATTACATGTGCGATCGCCAGCGACGATCCCAACGATCAGTGGCAGTGGCACATGTACGATACGGTCAAGGGCTCCGATTACATTGGCGACCAGGACGCTATCGAGTATATGTGCTCGGTCGGGCCGGAAGCTGTGTTTGAGCTCGAGCACATGGGCTTGCCCTTTTCACGCACAGAATCCGGCCGCATTTATCAGCGCCCCTTCGGCGGTCAATCCAAGGATTATGGTCAGGGGGGGCAGGCGGCGCGCACCTGCGCCGCAGCGGATCGCACAGGCCACGCCTTATTGCACGCGTTGTATCAGAGCAATTTAAAAAACAAGACAGTTTTTCTCAACGAGTGGTTTGCTGTCGATATCGTGAAAAATCAGGATGGCGCGGTGGTTGGCGTTATTGCGATCGATATCGAAAGCGGTGAAACGGTCTACGTAAAATCCCGAGCAACGGTATTCGCTACGGGCGGGGCGGGGCGCATTTACGCGTCCACGACTAACGCTCACATTAATACTGGCGACGGTATCGGCATGGCCCTACGCGCGGGCTTTCCTGTGCAGGACATGGAGATGTGGCAATTTCACCCCACCGGTATACACGGTGCCGGTGTGCTGGTTACCGAAGGTTGCCGCGGTGAGGGCGGATATCTGGTCAACAAGGACGGTGAGCGTTTTATGGAGCGCTACGCGCCTAATGCCAAGGATCTGGCGGGTCGGGATGTAGTGGCGCGTTCGATGGTGTTGGAAATTCTCGCAGGTCGCGGTGCCGGCCCTGACGGTGACCACGTGCTGCTCAAGTTGGATCACCTGGGCGAGGATGTCTTGCATAGCAGGCTGCCGGGTATTTGTGAACTTGCAGAGACTTTCGCACACGTCGATCCGGTCAAGGAACCCATACCGGTGGTGCCCACCTGCCATTATATGATGGGAGGAATTCCGACTAACGTACACGGCCAGGCCCTGACGCAGACAGCCGCTGGTGAAGACGTCATCGTCGATGGACTGTTTGCCTGCGGCGAGGCGGCCTGTGTCTCGGTGCATGGCGCCAATCGCCTGGGCGGCAACTCGTTGCTGGATCTGGTGGTGTTTGGCCGCGCTGCTGGCCTCTATATCGAAAAATCCCTACGCGAAGGCGTCGAGCACAGAGCTGCTACTGAAAGCGATCTCGAAACGGCCATGGCCCGGCTGAACCAACTGAACAGTGCGCGCTCTGAAGATACCGTCGCCGGTCTGCGCGGCGAGCTCCAGACTATCATGCAAAATCATTTCGGTGTATTCCGCCGCGGTGATTTTATGCAAGAGGGCGTAAAAAAGCTGGCCGATTTGCGCCCGCGTATAGAAGGCGTGGGGCTGACCGATGCCAGTATGGCTTTCAATACTGCGCGCATCGAGGCGCTGGAATTACAAAACCTGTTCGAGGTGGCCGAAGCAACGGCGATCGCCGCCGAGGAGCGTAAGGAAAGCCGCGGTGCTCACGCGCGTGAGGATTTTACCGAAAGGGATGACGACAACTGGCTTTGCCACTCAATTTATTTTCCCGTCGACAAATCAGTAAAAAAACGTGCTGTCAATTTTGCGCCGGTGACACGCGAGGCTTTTCAGCCAAAAGTAAGAACCTATTAAGCCGGGCGCCTGATGCTGGGAGATCTTTGCTAAATGCTTCAAGTCAGTATCTACCGTTACAATCCGGAAACGGATGCCGAGCCCTACATGCAGGATTTCGAGTTCGACACCGAGGGTAAAGACCTGATGGTGCTGGACGTGCTCGAGCGGTTGAAGGCCGTCGACAGCACGCTGGTTTTTCGCCGCTCCTGTCGCGAAGGTGTTTGCGGTTCCGACGGAATCAACATGAACGGCAAAAACGGCCTGGCCTGTATTACGCCTCTGTCGGAAACCGTCAGGAAAAATAAATTGGTCTTGCGGCCTCTACCCGGCTTGCCTGTGATTCGGGATCTGGTTATCGATATGAGCCAGTTTTACGCGCAGTACGAAAAGGTTCAGCCCTATCTGATAAACGACACGCCGCCGCCGGCGATCGAGCGACTCCAGACCATTGAAGATCGGGAAAAACTCGACGGTCTATACGAGTGCATTCTGTGCGCGTGCTGTTCCACCAGTTGTCCTTCGTTCTGGTGGAATCCAGATAAGTTTATCGGCCCCGCAGGTCTGCTCCAGGCTTATCGTTTCCTCGCTGACAGTCGTGACACGGCGACCGAAGAGCGCCTGGCGAAACTAGACGACCCCTTCAGCGTTTTTCGTTGTCACGGTATTCAGAACTGTGTCGCGGTGTGCCCCAAGAGTCTTAATCCGACGCGGGCAATTGGCCATATCCGCTCCATGTTGCTTAGCAGTGGCACCTGACGTTCGTGGAACTGCTGCAGCTTGTACAGTGGGGGTAAACGTTTAGCTTGTTCCGACGGTCGGCACCAGCAAAATAGAGGTCGAGGCGATGCACGAAAGTATCATGCAGGAGTTTCTTCGCTCTTCCCATCTGTCGGGGGGTAGCGCGGCCTATGTCGAAGGCCTGTACGAGACCTATATCCACGACCCGAACGGCGTGCCGGAAGAATGGCGCGCCTTTTTTGATTCTCTGCCCCGGGTAAACGGTCACGTGGGACCGGACGCCTCCCACGATACTATCGTCACGCAATTTGAATTGCTCGGCAGGAAGCGATCCCGGCCCTTGCCGGCGCCCGGGTCTGGTGGTGTCAATGTCGAACACGAGCGTAAACAGGTCAAAGTACTGCAGTTGATTGCGTCCTACCGGGAGCGTGGTCATCAGGTCGCCGCGCTCGACCCACTGGGTTTGATGGAGCGCGAGGATGTCCCCGACTTGAAGCTCGAGTTTCATGGCTTGAACGAAGCGGATCTGGACACCGTGTTTCAGACTGGATCGTTGTACATCGGAGAGGACGAAGCGCGGCTTTCGACCATTGTGGCGGCACTGCGGGAAACCTATTGTCACCACATTGGCCTGGAGTACATGCATATTACCTCGTTAGAGGAAAAGCAGTGGCTGCAGCAGCGTTTCGAAAGTTCCCGCTCAAAAAATAATTACAGCGCCGAGGCTCGAGTTCATCTGCTGGCCAAACTGGCCGCGGCAGAAGGGCTGGAGCGGCACCTGGACGCCAAATTTCCCGGTACCAAACGCTTTGGCCTGGATGGCGGGGAGAGCTTTATTCCTCTGATGGACGGCCTGATTAATCGCGCCGGTGAATACGGTATTCAGGAAATAGTCATCGGTATGGCGCACCGGGGCCGGCTGAACGTACTGGTAAATATTTTTGGTAAAAATCCGGCAGAGCTATTTGAGGAGTTCGAAGGTAAAAAGCTCATTCACTCGTCCGGGGACGTCAAGTATCACCAGGGTTTCTCATCTAATGTGATGACGCCCGGTGGCGAGGTGCACCTGACACTGGGTTTCAATCCTTCCCATCTGGAGATCGTTGGGCCGGTTATAGAGGGTTCGACGCGTGCTCGCCAGGACCGGCGAGACGATATGAAAAGCGCTGCTGCGATAGTTGTACACGGCGATGCCGCTTTCGCTGGTCAGGGCGTGGTCATGGAAACGCTGCAAATGTCCCAGACCAGGGCCTATGGTACCGGTGGCACGGTACACGTGGTGTTGAACAACCAGGTCGGTTTTACGACCAGCCGCCGGGACGACGCGCGTTCAACCGAGTATTGCACGGACGTCGCAAAAATGGTCCAGGCACCGATCATTCACGTTAATGGCGATGACCCGGATGCGGTGATGTTTGCCACCGGCGTCGCCATGGATTACCGGTGTCAGTTTCATAAGGATATCGTGATAGACCTGGTGTGCTACCGGCGCAGCGGGCACAACGAGACCGATGAACCCTCCGGCACGCAGCCACTGATGTACCAGAAAATCCGTGACCACAAAACCACGCGGAGCCTGTACTCTGAAAAATTAATTGCCGAGGGTCTTCTCGAAGAGAGTGTTGCTCGCGATATGCAGGACCAGTATCGGGATGCACTGGATGCAGGCATTCAGGTGGTCGAGAACCTGGTTGCCGAGCCCGATGAAAGTCTGTTTGTCGACTGGCGGCCCTATCTGAATCACGATTGGGATGCTCTGGGCGATACCCGCGTCAAAATTAAAACCCTGCAGGAAATAGCGCAAAAAATCAGCCACGTGCCGGACGGCGTGAAAATGCAACGCCAGGTGCAAAAAATTTATGATGATCGGCGAAAAATGGCTGGTGGTGCGTTGCCGGTAAACTGGGGTATGGCCGAACTGCTTGCTTACGGCACACTGCTCAATCAGGGTTATGCGGTGCGTATGACCGGTCAGGATTCGGGGCGGGGCACATTTTCCCACCGGCACGCAGTAATCCACAATCAGAATGACGGCGTACCTTATATGCCGCTGCGCCACATTAGCGAAGCTCAGCCGCGCTGCGACATCTACGATTCTCTGCTTTCCGAGGAGGCCGTGCTGGCTTTCGAGTACGGCTATGCCACCGCAACACCCGATACGTTGGTTATCTGGGAAGCTCAGTTTGGTGATTTCGTCAATGGCGCGCAAGTTGTCATCGATCAGTTTATTGCCAGTGGCGAACAAAAGTGGGGCCGGCTATGTGGTTTGACCATGCTGCTGCCGCATGGCTATGAAGGACAGGGACCCGAACACTCCTCGGCGCGGCTCGAGCGCTTCCTGCAGTTATGTGCACAACACAATATGCAGGTTTGTAATCCGACGACGCCAGCGCAATTGTTCCATATGTTGCGGCGCCAGGTTATTCGCCCCACGCGACGACCATTGATAGTCATGAGCCCAAAATGGATTTTGCGCCACAAGCTCGCTGTGTCGACCCTTGACGAACTGGCCGACGGTTGTTTTCAGACCTGGATTCCCGACCTTCAGGTCGACCCGGATCGGGTAGAGCGACTGATACTGTGTTCCGGTAAGGTTTACTATCATTTGGCCGAGGAGCGCGAAGCTCGCGGTATCGAGGACACAGCGCTGATCAGGATTGAACAACTGTATCCCTTTGACGACGACACGCTGCGCGAAGTGTTGGCGCAGTACAGTAAGATCAGGGATGTCGTCTGGTGCCAGGAGGAACCCATGAATCAGGGAGTCTGGTACAGCGGTCAGCATAGAATCCGAACCATTCTCAACGAGTACGATGAGGCACTGTATTTGCGTTATGCCGGGAGACCGGCAATGGCGGCACCGGCATCGGGATACATGTCTTCGCATCTGGAGGAGCAGGCCCAGTTTCTCGAAGAGGCGTTCGCTGCCCGGAAATAAACCCAAGCCATCAGCAAGGACCCCACGCGATGTTAATTGACATTAAAGTACCGGCCTTCCCGGAATCCGTACAGGAAGGCACTATAGCCGCCTGGCATAAGCAGCCTGGCGAAGCGGTGGCTCGCGATGAACTGATTGTCGATATCGAAACCGACAAAGTTGTACTTGAAGTCGTTGCGCCTAACGATGGGGTCCTGACAGAAATCCTCAAACCTGAAGGCGCGCTGCTGGTCAGTGGAGAGGTGATGGCACGTTTTGACACTGAAGCGAGCGGTGCTGGTTCAGCAGTCGCGGCTGACACAAATTCGGGTGGCAGTGACGGCGCGCCCTTGCAGCAGGCTGCAGAGGGTGGTGGCGAAGTGATTGCCAGCCCCGCGGCGCGCAAATGGGCCAATGAGCAGGACATCGACTTGAGGCAGGTAAGCGGCACCGGAAGAGGAGGACGGATCACCAAGGAGGATGTGATTAACTTCACGCCGGCACCAACGCCAGCGCCAGCCGAACCGCCGGTAGAGACGGCTGCATCGGTGGCGGCTCCGGCGACGACACCGGCTACCCTGGCTCCGGACAGCGGCGCTCGGGTTGAAAAACGTGTGCCGATGACGCGCATGCGGGCTCGCATTGCCGAGCGGCTGTTGCAGGTGACTCAAACGACGGCCATGCTGACCACCTTCAATGAGGTTGACATGCATCGCATCATCGATCTGCGCAGCCAGTTCAAGGAACAGTTCATGGAGGTGCATAACGGCACTCGGTTAGGGTTTATGGGCTTCTTTGTGCGTGCTGTGGTGGAGGCCCTGAAACGCTATCCGTTGGTCAATGCTTCTATAGATGGCGACGATGTGGTCTACCACGGCTACCAGGATATCGGCGTGGCGGTTTCGACTGATCGGGGCCTGGTTGTTCCGGTGCTTCGCGATGCGGATCAGATGAGTATTGCAGAAATCGAAAATGCGGTCGTTGAATACGGCAGCAAAGCGCGGGAAGGTAAGCTGACTATCGAGGAAATCACCGGGGGTACTTTCACCATTACTAACGGCGGTGTTTTCGGTTCACTGATGTCGACGCCCATTCTCAACCCGCCACAGACCGCGATACTCGGCATGCATGCCATCAAGGAACGCCCTGTGGCGGAAGAGGGTGAGGTGGTGATTCGACCAATGATGAATCTGGCTCTGTCCTATGACCACCGATTGATCGATGGCCGGGAAGCTGTGCTTTTTTTAGTTGCAGTCAAGGATATGATCGAAAACCCAGCCAAGATTTTGCTTGAGATATAGATCTCAACTAATTGAAAATTAACGGTTAATTATATGAGCGAAAAATACGATGTAGTCGTTATTGGGTCCGGCCCTGCCGGTTATGTATGCGCCATACGGGCGGCGCAACTGGGTTTGAAAACCGCGTGTATCGAAAAATATCAAGGCCCCCAGGGCAAGGGTGTGAACGGTGGCACCTGTCTCAACGAGGGGTGTATTCCCTCCAAGGCGCTGCTGGACAGCTCCATGAAATACCACGAGACGGTGAATTCGCTCGCCAAGCACGGGATCAACACGCGCTCGGTGACCGTCGATGTCGAACAGATGATAGCGCGTAAGGACGATATCGTTAAAAAACTCACCGGCGGTATTGCTGCGCTGTTCAAGTCCAATGGCGTGACATCACTTTTCGGCACCGGCAAGCTGCTGGCTGGCAAGAAGGTTGAGTACACCGACAGCAAAGGCAAAAGTCAGATCATCGAGGCGGAAAACGTGGTGCTGGCCACCGGTTCGGCGCCGATTGATATCCCGGTCGCGGAGGTGGATGGTAAGTCGATTATCGATTCCAAGGGCGCTCTGGAATTGACTCAGGTCCCCAAGCGCCTGGGTATTATCGGTGCGGGCGTTATCGGTCTCGAGTTGGGAAGTGTATGGAACCGTCTGGGTTCGGAGGTTGTCCTGCTGGAGGCGCTCGATGTTTTCCTCGCCATGATGGACAAACAAATCGCACGTGAGGCCAACAAGGTATTTCTCGAGCAGGGTCTCGATATTCGGATGGGCTGCCGCGTCACCGGCAGTGAGGTCAAGCGCGGTAAGGTCACCGTCACCTATCAGGATGCCGATGGTAAGGAAGCCCAGGAGATTTTCGATAAGCTTATCGTCTGCGTCGGTCGCGCGCCCTACACGGAAAATCTGCTGGCCGAAGACAGCGGTGTCAATCTGGATGAGCGCGGCTCGATTTTTGTCGATGATTACTGTGCCACCAACGCGCCGGGCGTGTGGGCAATCGGTGACCTGGTGCGTGGCCCGATGTTGGCGCACAAGGGTTCCGAAGAGGGCGTTATGGTCGCCGAGCGCATCGCCGGTCAGCTCACCGAAATGAATTACGACATTATCCCCAACGTGATTTATACCCATCCTGAGATTGCATCCGTGGGCATGACGGAACAGGAGCTCAAGCAATCTGGACAACCCTTCAAAGTTGGTATGTTTCCCTTTGCGGCGAGTGGCAGGGCGCTGGCTGCGGACGATACTGATGGCCTGGTGAAAATTCTTGCCCACGAGGAAACCGACAGAATTCTCGGCGCCCACGTCATCGGCCCTTCTGCGGCAGAACTCGTGCAACAAGTGTCGATTGCCATGGAGTTTGGTTCAACGGCTGAGGATCTGGGCATGATGGTCTTTGCCCATCCGACTATGTCAGAGTCTGTACACGAGGCGGCGCTGGCGGTCAACGGCGAGGCAATTCATGTCGCCAACCGGCGCAAGCGGAAAAAGTAACGGCACGAGCGGACCAGGCGATGCGGCGATAAAATTTCTAAGATGTAAAAACAGCTAGAGAAGTCACTATGAATTTACACGAATACCAGGGCAAGCAACTGTTTGCCGATTACGGTCTCCCGGTTTCTTCCGGGATTGCCGCTGCGACTGTGGAAGAAGCGGTCGGTGCAGCGGACAAAATAGGTGGTGCACGCTGGGTGGTTAAAGCTCAAGTGCATGCCGGCGGCCGCGGGAAAGCAGGCGGTGTCGAGCTCGTTGACAACAAGGACGCGATAAAAGCCTTTGCCGAAAAGTGGCTTGGGCAGCGCTTGGTGACTTACCAGACTGATGCCGACGGACAGCCGGTAAGCCGTATTCTGGTTGAAGCCTGTACTGACATTGCCCAGGAGTTGTACCTGGGTGCGGTGATCGACCGCGCGACCCGGCGCATTGTTTTTATGGCGTCGACCGAAGGTGGTGTAGAGATCGAAAAGGTAGCGGAGGAAACTCCGGAAAAAATCCTCAAGGCTACTGTCGACCCCCTTACCGGCGCGCAGCCCTATCAGGGGCGTGAGTTGGCTTTTAGTCTTGGCCTTTCCGGTAACCAGGTGAATCAGTTCGTACGCATCTTTACCGGGTTGGCGAAAATGTTTGAGGAAAAGGATTTATCGCTGATTGAAGTCAATCCGCTGGTGATCACCGAAGCGGGCGATCTGCATTGTCTGGATGCAAAAATCAACGTCGACGGTAATGCTTTGTATCGCCAGCCTCAATTAAAAGAAATGCGCGACCCCAGCCAGGAAGACGCGCGCGAGGCTCACGCCGCCGAGTGGGATCTCAATTATGTGGCGCTCGATGGCAGCATTGGTTGCATGGTCAACGGCGCGGGACTGGCCATGGGTACTATGGATATCGTAAAGATATATGGCGGCTTTCCCGCTAACTTTCTTGACGTGGGTGGTGGTGCGACAAAGGAGCGCGTCAGCGAGGCATTTAAAATTATTCTTTCCGACGACAACGTTAAGTCAGTGCTGGTGAACATTTTTGGCGGCATTGTGCGCTGTGATCTTATTGCCGAGGGAATTATTGGTGCCGTTGAGGAGGTAGGTGTCGAGGTCCCTGTGATCGTACGCCTTGAAGGTAATAACGCCGATCTGGGCTCGAAACTGTTAGCCGAGAGCGGGCTGAATATCATTGCCGCAGGCAGTCTGAGCGAAGCTGCAGAATCGGCGGTTAAAGCGGCGGAGTCAAATTAATGAGCATTTTGATCGACAAACATACCAAAGTTATTTGCCAGGGTTTCACTGGCTCCCAGGGCACCATGCACTCCGAGCAGGCCATAGCCTATGGCACACAACTTGTCGGTGGTGTTACTCCCGGTAAAGGCGGGCAAAGCCATCTCGATTTACCCGTTTTCAATACAGTTTCCGATGCTGTGGCGCAAACCGGTGCCACAGCGTCCGTGATTTACGTGCCAGCGGCATTTTGTAAAGATTCTATTTTAGAAGCCGCGGATGCCGGTATTGAGCTCATCGTCTGTATTACCGAAGGTATTCCGACACTCGATATGTTGGTTTGCAAGGTCAAATGCGATGAGCTTGGCGTGCGCTTGATAGGACCCAACTGTCCCGGGGTGATCACGCCGGGCGAGTGCAAAATAGGCATCATGCCGGGGCATATTCACCTGCCGGGTAAAGTTGGCGTGGTGTCGCGTTCCGGTACCCTGACCTACGAGGCGGTCAAGCAAACCACGGATTACGGTTTTGGCCAGTCTACCTGTGTCGGCATCGGTGGGGATCCAATCCCAGGCTCCAGTTTTATCGACATTCTGCAGTTGTTTGAAGCTGATGATAAAACCGAAGCGATCGTTATGATCGGCGAGATTGGCGGTACCGCCGAAGAGGAAGCGGCGGCCTATATTAAGGCGAATGTCAGTAAACCCGTGGTATCTTATATCGCTGGTGTGACCGCACCTCCAGGTAAGCGCATGGGTCACGCCGGTGCAATTATTTCCGGGGGCAAGGGCACTGCGGAGGAAAAGTTTGCCGCGCTAGAAGACGCCGGTGTCAAGACTGTGCGTAGTCTGGCGGAAATCGGCGATGGGCTCAAGGAGATTACTGGCTGGTAGGGGCTTGTGTTAAAGCCAACGCAACAGCTTTTGGTGGAAAAAATATTGGATGCGGTGAAAAAAATAAATTTTAAAGCATGTTAAATAAACACAAATTTTGGATATTAAAAAGCTCCGGTTAACCGGAGCTTTTTTTTGGCAATAATACGCTTTTAAAAGAGTCAATATCGATTTTTGCTGTCGATAAGGACCAGGTGAATCCGAGAACAACCCCGGCAGATTTTCTTAGCCGGGCAGATACAGGCCACCGTTGACATGCAATGTTTGTCCGGTGACATAAGAAGATTCTTCCGAGCAAAAAAAGGCGACTGCTCCGGCGATTTCTTCGGGCTTGCCACTGCGCTGCGCCGGCACCTGCGCCAGCATATTTTCGTAGACATCGTCGGGAAGGACGCCTCGCAGGCGTTCGTGCCAGATAATGCCCGGTGCGATGACATTGACGTTGACCCCGTACTTTGCCAGATCGAGCGCGACCGAACGCGTATAACCGGTAACTGCCGCCTTTGCTGCGGCGTAGGGTGACTGGCCTTCGCCTGGATGATAGGCGTACATGGATGCAAAATTGACGATGCGTCCGAATCCTTTATCGACCATCGCCTTGCTGAAAGCGCGAGTCATGAAGAACGTCCCGTCGGCATTGACCGCCATGACCCGGTGCCAGCTCTTGCTGTCCATCTCCCAGGGCTCTGCGTGCGCCTGAATGCCGGCGTTATTGATGAGGTAGGCCACGTGGATGCCCTGTTCCCGAAGGTGGTCTGCCAGGGCGGTTACCTGATCTTCCTTCGTCACGTCCAGGGGCAGACCCGTGAACAGCGCTTTCTGGTCGGCGTCCAGTTCTTGTTCGACCCAGGGGTCGATATCGGTGAGGCGGCGGTCGGTTCCGATCACGGGAATGCCGGCTGCGATCAGTCGTTTTGTGATGGCCGTGCCCAGGCCGCCGATAGCGCCGGTGACAATGGCATGTCCTCTGTTCATAGGGTTCTCCTTGGAGTTGTAGTTGAGTGATTAGCGAAGCGATTCATGCTATGGCCGTTACTGTTAGCTCGATTGCAGTTGGCTGGTTGCAGGCTATTGGAGCAGTTTACGCGGTCTCGGGGCAAGGGGCTGTTCGCGCCGGCTATACTTGAATTTATTAAATACTAAATTCCGATATGGATGGGAGTGTATGCAAATGGCGAGATTAACTGATGCGGTATCGATAGTGACTGGGGCAGGACGGGGTATTGGCAAGGCGATTGCGAGTCGGTATGCGCGGGAGGGCGCTGTTGTCGTGCTGGCGGACATTGATCAGGCGCTGGGAGAAAAACTGGCGCAGGAGCTGATTGAAGCTGGGGGCAGGGCGGTTTTTCAACAATCCGATCTGGCCAATTTATCGAGCATCGACAGGCTGGTGGAGTCAACTTGCTCGAGCTACGGGCGGATTGATGTTCTTGTCAACAACGCCGCTGTGACTAAAAGCCTGGGCTTTTTCGAAGTCACCGAGGGCGACTGGGACTGGATACACAATGTGAATTCCAAAGGACTATTTTTCTGCATGCAAAGTGCGGCGCGGGTCATGCAGACCCAGGGTGGAGGTAGGATCGTCAATATCGCCTCCATTGCTGGCAAGGGTTACCCGGCCACCTC
This sequence comes from Cellvibrionales bacterium UBA5860, assembly GCA_002431545.1. Taxonomy (GTDB): domain Bacteria; phylum Pseudomonadota; class Gammaproteobacteria; order Pseudomonadales; family Porticoccaceae; genus HB2-32-21. The sequence goes on from DJFY01000119.1 coordinate 19,362, forward strand.
AAACGTTTCCTATGCCGGTTCCAAGGGGGCGGTTATCGCCATGACTCGCATAGCTGCCTCTTCGCTGGCCGGCGACAATATCAATGTGAATGCCATATGCCCTGGCGTCACGCGCACCGATCTGTACTACGAAGTCATGCGCGGCAAGGTGCGTAGTTCAGGTAAATCAGAAGAGGAAATCATGGCAGCGCTCGATGCCAGTATCCCTATCGGGCGTTCCAACGAACCGGACGATATCGCCGACCTGGCCGTGTTTCTCGCATCCGCCGAAGCACGCAATGTTACCGGCCAGTCCTGGAACGTCGATGGAGGCCTGATGTGGGATTAGTATTCAATCTGCGAATACGGGAGGTTCGCCTTTCTGCCGGGCCTTCAGGGCAATTCTGACATCGTCCGAGACCAGCGTCGCGGCGTTCCAGGTGGCGACATAGTCCAGGCCTTCTTCTATCGAGTGTTCCCGCGCATGCCGAATAACCTGCTTGCAACCCCGTATGCCGAGCGGTGATTTGCCGGCAATGGTGTTCGCAATTTCGAGCACCCCTTGCATCATGGTCTCGGTACTATCGAAGCATCGGTTGGTCAAGCCTATGGCGGCGGCCTCCTGGCCGTTGAAATCGCGGCCGGTGTAGGTCAGTTCGCGCAACATGCCGTCGCCGATAAGACGAGGCAGCCGTTGTAAAGTGCCCACGTCGGCGACCATACCCACATCTATTTCTTTGATCGAGAACACCGCGTCAGCGGTGCTGTAGCGCATGTCTGCGGCGCAGATCAGGTCCACGCCACCGCCGACACAGGCGCCGTGAATGGCCGCGAGTACCGGTTTTTTACAGGCGTCGATGCTGGAAATCTGCTGCTGCAGCCAGACGATTTCTTCGCGCAAGGCCTCTCTTTTGCGCCCCTCGCAGGACATGGTGTCATCGACGAGCTCCGCAAACATCGCCAGGTCGATCCCGGCGCAAAAGTGCTTGCCCTCGCCGCTGATGACCGCCACGCGAATATCCGGGGTGTCGTTGACCCAGGCCATGGCCTCGCCTAGTTCGCACCACATCTCGCGGTTAATGGCGTTGGCCTGTGCCGGCCGGTTTAGTTGCAGGTGCGCCACCTGGTTTTTGACGTTGGTTTTTATAGTAGAGAATGCTCCGGTCATGGCTGGTCTCCTTGATTTTGACGGCTGCGGGCGCATCACCATTATGGCTTATAGTTGAGCTTGTTTCCGTGGTTCGCGCTGGCGTGGTTGGCTGGGGCTATATAAAATTCCGGGATCTTTACAATTCTAGGAGTGGCAATTGAGCGGTACCGAAAACGAAGTCCCCGGCGAATTTGCTTCCGCTACCGCCGTAAACCAAATTGATGAGACAGCATGGGAGGGCGAATTTAGTGCCGATTGGCTGATAGGGCAAACGTTGAACGGCGGCTACGCCATGTCGATCGGCGCGCGTGTACTATCGCAAGCGTTGCCACATGCCGACCCCATAGCATCAGACGGTTTTTTTCTGGCGCGAACCGAGGTCGGTAAAGTCCGCTGTGAAGTAGAGGTCTTGCGCGTTGGCAAGGGAACGTCGACTGCAACGGTTAAAATGATTCAGCGCGATGAGCTCAAAATCCAGATGACAGCGACCTATGCTGATCTGGATCGGCAGCGCGGCGTCACGTTATCGCGCGAAGCGCTGCCGGATATCCCCCATATTGATCGATGCGTCGATGCGCCGTTTCGGGAGAATCAACCGTTTCGCGACCGCCTGCTGCAGAAAATGACGCCGGCAAACGTGCGAGCGCTCGAAGGCGAGTTGGACGGTAGTGGTGTCTGGCATGCCTGGATGGATTTTGCCGATGGCAGCTACAAGGATGTCTGCTCGCTCATCATGTTTGCCGATGCCCTGCCACCGCCTCTTTTTTCGATCTACGGCGCGGAAGGCTGGGTGCCGACACTGGACTTGTCTGTACAGATTCACGGAAAACCGACGCCCGGACCGTTACGGTGCGTGTTTCGCACTAACGTTATTACGCGTGGTATTGTTAACGAAGAAGGTCTGCTCTGGGATAGCACCGGAGATATCGTCGCAGTCGCCCGGCAGACCGCCAAATACCGCCAACCCTAAATATAATGTTTAACTTCAATTAAGGATTATAAATGAATGTTTTTAAAATAAAAAATACAACAATCCTGTTGTTGGCTTTGGGTGTCGCAGCCTGTGACGCAAGCGATGCCGATTCGGCGAAAACGGCGCAATCTTCGGCTGCGGCCGTTGCGATGTCGGATCATGAGGTGCGCCGTCAGCGGGGGCTCGACGTGATCAAGTCACTGATGGCGACTGAAAACCCTGGCGACTTTGCAGAGAAATTTGAAGCGGAGTACGGTGCATTAGGGTCCTTCGCGCTCGATTTCGTAATGGGTGATATCTGGAGTCGGGAACAACTCAGCCGGCGTGACCGAAATCTCATCGTGCTGACTATGCTGGGGGCGCTGCACCAGACCAATCAGTTGTCCTATTATGTGCCCGGCGCGCTCAACCACGGCATGACTCCTGTAGAAATACGCGAAGTCATGACCCATCTGGGGGCGTATGCCGGTTTCCCTCGGGCGCTCGATGCCATGGCCGAAACCAACCGAATACTGGCGGAGCTGGGCCATGCGCCCAATGCCAAGGGCCTGCCCGGTTCCGAACGTCTGAGTGATGAGGAGCGCCGCCAGCGGGGATCGGAAGTTCTCGCGCGCTTGTCTGGAAGTGATCTGCCCAACCCCGACAAAGTTCTGGCGGATCTGGCCGGCAAACTTGGTCCGCTCGGCAGTTACGGTATTGACTTTGCCTTTGGCGAGGTTTGGGCGCGTCCGCAACTATCGCGCCGCGACAGGAGTTTGCTCGTGGTGTCGGTGTTGACGGTGCTTGGCCGGGGTGATGAACTGGATATCCATGTGCCCGCTGCGGTCCGCCATGGCGTGACTAAAACCGAGCTGGAGGAGTTGATGTTGACTGCTTTCGCCTATGCGGGCGCTCCGTTAGCCGTGGAGGGTATGAAAAAGGTAGCGGAGCACGTGCCCTAGCGCGTCACGTGCCCGACGAAGACTACCAGGAGCGTGGCGCTACTCTGCGGGGGTAATTAAACTTGTTTTAAAGGGTTTAACCGCGGGCAGCGCTGTTGCAATTTAGTGGCGCAGTTCACGAATACTTGTCGGCGAGGGTGCCCGCGGTTTGCGAATTTCACGTAATGGCGGCTGCTCGTGCGGTTTGCCGTGGCGAAAGTTGTCGTTATAGCCGTTATACACGCGGTCGTCATAATAGTGCCCGCGGTCGCGATCGTGGCGCTTGTAAAAATATCCCGGGGTGCGACTGCCCAGGTTAAGTGATCCGCGAAAGCGTGAAGACCGATATCCAAGGTTTACGTCGAGTCGGCGATCCGGACGATAGCCATAGTAAGGCAGGTGAGGGCGCCTTAAGGGTGCATAGCGCGGATAGTACGGTTCGTGGCGACGATGGTGAGCATGCTCTGAGTCCCGCTGTTGCACGATGTAGGGTGGCGGGTGGTCTGCGGTTTGTTGGGCAGCATGTCGGGCCCGCTCGCGCGCGGCGCGATCATCCTGTAAACGTTTGGTGGTCGCGGCCATGTTTTCTATACGTTCTTTGCTGGCAGTTTGTGCGTCGATACCGCTTTTTTTGCTAGTTTCGAATTTAAGCACTTCAAACTCGATAGCGTCGATACTGGGTTCGTCGCCATAGCTGATATTACCTTCGGGATCGGTAGACTTGAAGACGACAGTTTCGGCGTGGATTGTCATGGTGGCCGTTGTCAGAGACAACGCCCATATCAGGAAATGCGCTTTATTCATTAATTTCACTGCCGTTCATTGATCCCCCGCTTATCCTGTCTTTTGCCTGCGCAGCGACGTGCGTAATAAATACTGAATAAACGATTATCAGTCATGGTTTACTTTACTGGTGTTATAACGCATTCGACCCAGTTTGTGTCTAAAAGTGCATTTCATTTCGGGGCGAAAAAATTTGAATTATACAGCCCGACGCGGAGATTGGCTGTGACGAATGTGTTGTTGATTACCCTGTTCAGGGTTTTCGAAGATGCCAGCCAATTAAATCATCAGTTTTTGCGAATTATTTTATTCTATTGTGACCGCCAGAATAGTTTGGTGGCGGTAGTTTGCTCAATAAGCAATCCATAAAAAGCAAGCTTTTAAGGTGTGCAAACCCAATCTATTACTGCACAACTAATTATCAGTCCGGCTTTTCTGCCGATAGCAGGATTGCAGGGCAGCTCACACCTGTTTTTACAGCTTCCTTTTTGCGCATCAACGCGACGATATTATCGTGAATATTTTCAATGACCGCGTCTGGTTGCGAGCGAATTAGTTTGTCCAGCATAACGCTGCTTTTGTGGATCAGGTCGAGGATCTCGTGGCGATGTGCCGGCTGCCAGGTCAGGGATAGTTGCTTTGTTTGAATATTCGTGAAGCCTGCTGATAACAGTAGTTCTTCGGCAGCGAGAGTTCCGCCCGGATACGACGGTTTCCCGAGCAAGGCTGCCACTTGCAGGGGATTAGTGGCATCGGCGTTGTCAGACGCCATCTCGATGGCTTGTGTAACAGTATCGAGTAAAGGGTTTTGCCCCGGCGTTTCCCACAGCGTAAAAGCATAGCGGGCGCCGGGTTTTAGAATACGAAACACTTCGCTGAAAGCCGTAGCAGGTTTTTTGATGTAGTCCATGCCAAACAGGCAGACTGCGGCATCGAAAAATTCGTTGGGAAATATAAGTGCCTCGGCATTGCCCGTGTAGAAGAGAGCGTCTGAAAACTTTGCCTGGGCTTGGGTAATCATCGCCGTCGATATGTCGATACCCGCTGCAATTGCACCCCGCGCGTGGGCGGCGCCTGCCGCATAGCCTGGCCCCGTGGCGATATCCAGAAATTGCATCCCGGAAGCGACGCCAGCTTCGTCCAAGGCGGTTTCCACAGCCTGCCCGGTAATTTGACCCAGATAGATATCGTAGCTGCTTGCCAAGCGGTCCCAGGCGTCTTCACCGGGTAGGTCGTCGCGATCGTTGTCGTCCATAATAGGCTCACTTTTAATAAGGTTTTCGCGTTTTAGCCATATTGGCGGTGGCACGGAAAACGCTCTTCTCAAAACCCGCCATTATATCGATACGCGTAGACTCGAGTGGGGTACGCGTGCTGACGCGCTCTTGCGTCTTCAGACTAAGTATTTTCGGCGACTGGGATATAACCGGCATTTTTTTCTTGGTGAACAAAGCCAATAGCCATCGCAGCGCTTCTTCAGCGTAGAAGAATAATAATTAGTTGCAAATAAGAGTAGTTATCATTATATTTCAACCCACTTTGCAGCCTGGGCAACAGACGCTTGCGACGGCTGTTTACGTTCTTGTTTACAGGCATCACCTTGAGGGGAGAGAGAATGTTGAAAGCAAACGAATACAGCATGACAGGTAAAAAGTACCTGATGATATTGACCGGCCTATTGTGCCTCCCCGGTGTTGCCAGCGCGGTGACCATGGACGAGGTCATGGCCATTATCAAGGCCCAGCAAGCCGAGATTGACGCGCTCAAAAAACAACTGGGAAAAACCGAGGAAAAAGTAGAACAGACTGCGGACGCAGTGGAAAGCGTCGCTGCCGGTACTGAGGGCATGGCCAAGGTCGCGCAGTGGGCCGAAAAAACTCACATTGGTGGTTATGGTGAAATACACTACAACGACAAGAAAAACGGCAACACAGACCAGATAGATGCCCATAGGTTTGTACTCTTTGTCGAGCATGAATTCACTGATGACGTGCGTTTTTTCTCCGAGGTGGAACTGGAGCATTCCCTTGCCGGTGAGGGCAAGGAAGGCGAAGTAGAGCTGGAGCAAGCCTATATCGAGTGGGACTACGCTGAAAATCACAGCGCTTCCATCGGACAGTTCCTGATTCCCATTGGCATCCTCAATGAAACGCATGAGCCCGATACGTTTTACGGAGTTGAAAGAAATGCAGTAGAGAAAAACATCATTCCCGCGACCTGGTGGGAAGCCGGCGCCATGCTGCATGGACAGATTGCGCCGGGGCTGTCGTACAACCTGGCCGTGCACAGTGGCCTGGAAACACCGGTTAGTGGCAGTAAGGCTTTCAAGATTCGTGACGGCAGACAAAAAGTCGCTGAAGCTAAAGCGGAGGAGTTCGCTTACACGGGGCGTTTGAAATATACCGGGATTCCCGGAACCGAGATCGCACTGACTTATCACCATCAGGAGGACATCGCCCAGGGCATGGGTATGGACGATGCCAGCGCCGATCTCATTGAATCTCACGTGACCTGGCAGCATGGGCCATTCGGTTTGCGCGCGCTGTATGCGATGTGGGACATCGATGGCGATGACGCTGAGGCTATCGGTCGCGATGAGCAGGAAGGCTGGTATGTAGAACCTTCCTATCGCATCTCCCCCCGGTGGGGTTTGTTCGCGCGCTATAGCGAATGGGATAATAACGCTGGTAACAGCGCCGACACGGAAGTGGAACAAATAGATTTCGGTGTCAATTTCTGGCTGGTCGAGAACGTGGTTCTGAAAATGGATTGGGCCGATCAACGCAATGGCGATGGCGACGCGCTTAATCTCGGCGTCGGCTGGAGTTTCTAGGACTGGGGCGTCGAGTGCCGCCGAACAAACTCTAAATAGGCACTAAACAAACCGGTCAGAGCGCAACTGAGATACGTTTACCAACCCTCGCGGCCTGACGTTCCCACCCCCGGGCGTCGGGCCGTCGGGATTTACGGCGGCATTCCTCGATGACGGGCGAGACAGCGATGTACCGGCGACTCATATTTACCTGCGTCATTGCTGTGGGAATCGTTTTGCATGTTTTATCTCTTGGCGCCTGGGCCAAAGGAGAGTACCTCAGCCAGACGGCGTTTCTCGATCAGGCATTCGCGGGCATCCAGCCGGCAGCGCGAGTTTGCTGGCTGAACGATCGGGATAAAGAAACCGCGCTGGACATCTTTTCCCACCGCTATGCCGGTTTGCGTGTGCGTTATTGGCAGGCAAAAGAAAAAACTGCCTGGATTGTCGATGAAATTGGAAAGACGCGTCCGATCACCATCGGGGTTGTAGTAACGCCGGAACGCAAGATCGAGCGGGTGCGCATTCTAGCGTTCCGGGAGAGCCGTGGGTGGGAAGTACGCTATCCTGCATTCACGCGCCAGTTTGTCGGTGTCTCCGCGGTTTCTCCCGGTACCGAGCTGGATACATCTATTGATGGCGTCACCGGCGCCACGCTCTCTGTTAAAGCGGTCAAGAGAGTGGCAAGATTCGCGCTTTACTTGCATGAGCGCTGCACCAGCGATATTTAAATCTTGGCTCAAACTTGTTCCCGAAACAGCAGATTAAAGGTCTGGCATCGCCGTATTGGTCTGGTCTCCGCCGTGTTTGTGCTACTGCTGGCGGTCACCGGCTTTCTGCTGAATCACACCAGCGAGTGGTCGCTGGACGCTAGAATCCTTAGCTCACCGATGTTACTGCGCTGGTACGGCCTTGAGTCCGATGCCGATCGCCCCGGCTTTTCGGCTGATGACATTTGGCTTGCGCAGGTCGACAGCGATTTGTACATGGGGGCAAAACAACTCCTGTCATGCTATGGCGACTTGCGCGGTGCGGTGTCTCTTGGTTCCGATGGGCCGCAAATGAGGCAATCTTCAGATAAACACTCGCAGCAGGGTAATAGAGAACGACAGGTGGCCATAGCCTGCAGTGAGGAACTCATCTTGGTCAGTCGGGATGGCGCTCTGCTCGAAAGAATGGGCGCGCCCCAGGGTTTGCCCGGCAATGTCGAGCGCCTGGGCAAAATGACCCTGGAGGATGGTGCCGAGAAGCTTCTCCTGGCCGTGGACACAGGTATTTATTGGGCTGATCCGGACGTGCTGGCATGGACGCTGATACCTGCAGATAAAATCACTTCGAAGGTGGCGCAATGGTCTGGTCCGACCACATTGCCGGAGGAGATCCATGCCGTGCTAAGCCGGGGCGAGGCAGAACGCGGTATTACACTCGAGCGTCTATTACTCGATATCCACAGCGGTCGGGTCCTTGGTATCTGGGGCGTCTATCTTGTCGATTTGATGGCATTTCTTTTTGTTGTTGTCGCAAGTACCGGTATAGTAATGTGGTTGCGAAGCGGCGCCCGCGAACACCGTTAGCTGCGGCGGTCATCTGCCCTGTAAAGCCGTGTTCAATTTTTGCGCCGAAGTGCTGTCGTTTCGACCTATTAGGTAAAGCTTGGGCGCGGTACGCGTCCGCGTAGCCGGTGGTTCCCTTACTGAAGGCGCCGGGTAATGGCCTGGTATCTGCCATTCGCAAATCCCTGAAAATATTCGCCAATTGCCGGGTGCGCGATGGGCTCGGGATCGGTAGCCGATCGCAGGTTTTGTTCGGCGACATAAGTTGAGTGCAGGGCGTTGTGTACAAGTACCCGATACCACGGTGCATCTTTGGGTGGTCGGGATTTAGCCATTTGCTCGTACCAGGCGTCGCTTAACATAAATACAGGGTCAACTTCGTAAATAGCACCACGGTAATTAAAAAGACGATGAATGACGACGTCGCCGATGGCAAATTTGGCTTCTATGGTCATATCAATAAGCTTCGTTTTCGTCTCTTGCACTCAGTTCGGCGACACCGCCGTCGCAGGTTAATACGTCGATAACGATTGGGCGGCAGCAGACGGCGCAATCCTCTATGTACACCTGGTGTGAGATCGAGCAGTCTATGAGCAGCTCGATGATTTCGCCACAGTAAGGGCATGATGTCGAATAAGATTCAAGCAGGGCCATACGAAGTCTTGCGTGCTGGAGTGGCGTAACAGTTTACGTTTTAATAGCGACCCCGCTAACGGCGGGTTGGCGGGCCCCGAGTATCGGCCAATGCTGGGCCTGAATCGGGCCGTGGTCAAGCCCCCATGGTGGGGGCGAAGCGGTCGCGACCGCGTAAACTAACCGTAAACCACTTGAACAGGAGTAAATCATGGCAGAGGCGTATATCGTCGGTGCATTACGCACGGCAACAGGTAAAAACAGGGGCCGGCTGAGCCATATTCATCCGGTGGATTTGGGGGCGATGCTGGTTGATGGCCTGGTGGAGCAGGTCGGTGTTGCACCGGAAAATGTCGATGACCTGGTGTTCGGTTGCGTCTCTCAGAGCAGCGAACAGGCGGGCAATGTGGCGCGCAATGTGGCGTTGGCGTCCAAGCTTGGCGAGTCGGTGCCAGGGGTTTCCGTCGATCGTCAATGCGGTTCTGCACAACAGGCTATTCACTTTGCCGCTCAGGCGGTGATGTCCGGCACGCAGGATCTCGTTATCGCTGGCGGCGTCGAGTCGATGAGCCGGGTACCCATGTTTTCCAATGTCGAAGACGGTGCCGACAAGGGACGTGGCGAGCCAAAAAGCGACCGTTTGGAGGAGCGTTATCCCGGTGTCGAGTTCAGCCAGTTTTCCGGTGCCGAAATGCTGGCGAAAAAGTACGAAATTTCCCGTGAAGAGCTGGATAATTTTGGTTATC
>DJFY01000119.1:29169-30440 GCA_002431545.1 Cellvibrionales bacterium UBA5860
TGCCGCTGCACCTGACGTTGGAAAACGGTGATATTTTCGTTCACGACGCCGATGAGGGTATTCGACCCAATGCCAGTCTGGAGGCGATATCGGAGCTGGAACCGCTGGCGCCGGGTGGTGTGATCACCGCTGGTACTGCCAGCCAGATCAGCGACGGTGCCGCCGCCATCATGGTGGCCAACGAAGAGGCGGTAAAAAAATATGGTCTGAAACCACGTGCGCGTTTCCATTCCCTGGCGGTCGTGGGCTCGGATCCGGTCATTATGCTCGAGGGTCCTATTCCCGCAACGAAGAAAGTGCTGGAACGGGTCGGCCTGGAGATCGGAGATATCGATTTGTATGAGGTCAACGAAGCCTTTGGTTCCGTCCCCCTGGCGTGGGCCAAGGCGGTCGGTGCCGATCTCGACAAACTCAACGTCAACGGCGGCGCGCAGGCCAATGGGCATCCACTGGGCTGCACCGGTGCAAAGTTGATGACGACGTTGCTGCACGAGCTTGAGCGACGCAATGGGCGGTACGGGTTGTTGGCCATCTGTGAAGGAGGTGGCACAGCCAATGCGACAATTATCGAACGTCTCGATAGCTAAACGTGCCCCGCACGGCATGTGCGATCTTTGTGAATGACAGATGCTTAAATTCAGCTGTCCCGGGAATGCACTAGGATCATCAGCCCCGCTCTCGCGGGGCTTTTTTTGCTTCAGAGAAAACAATTTTCACTGGTGACGCCCTTTGCTTAATTGAAGACAGCCATCGCGAAACGCACGACGACGACGTTGTATTTGGCTCGGTTAACCGGTGTGGTCGATACCTGCCTTCGGCAAAGGTATCTGGCGTAAAGCAATTTCCTGTGGGCTTGTGGGAAAGTGCGTCATATGGCGTTCGCCCTGGGCTCCTGGCACACATTATTATCTCTATCCTGCTTTGTGCCGTTTAAAACAGCCGAGAAATAAAAAACTCTATACTCAATTAAATTTGCAACGACATTTGCAGGGGGAGGGGTATGATTCCCGCCGAGTACCAAGAAAACCTGGAAGCGGTTCAGCGCCGGTTACTCGACTGGTTGCGCGCTTTCGAGCGCGAGAACGAAGATATAGGTTTCGATGCCGTGGCCGCTTCTCAAGCGCGTCTCCAGACTGCCGCTGGCGATCTGTTTTCCACCCTTGCGCCTCAGCTAGTCAACATGCCGCCACCGGAAGCCTGTGCCGATCTGCACCTGGCGCTGGTCACGGTACTCGATTATTGCAGCCAGGCCCATCAGGCTTATCAGAAGG
>DJFY01000120.1:0-5715 GCA_002431545.1 Cellvibrionales bacterium UBA5860
GCCGGGAGCCATCGAAGACGAACTGCTGCTGCCCTACGACACCCGCAAAAAAAGCCGCTTCAAGGCCCAGGCCCGCAGTGGTCAATCCTGGGCGGTGATGCTGCCACGGGGGCATATCCTGCGTGGCGGTACCGTATTGCAGAGTGAGGATGGCGCCCGGGTGCGGGTGCTGGCCGCTGAAGAGTTGATCAGCCAGGCCCACGGTGCTGATCCCTGGATACTGGCCCGGGCCGCCTACCACCTCGGCAACCGCCACGTGCCGGTGCAACTGGGCGAAGGCTGGCTGCGCTATCAGCACGACCATGTGCTCGACGCAATGGTGCGCGGCCTGGGTTTGGAGGTGGAAACCCTGAACCAGGCATTCGAGCCGGAAGACGGCGCCTATGCGGGTGGGCACGGTCATCACCATGACTGAGCCCAAGGCTGGATCGGGTGGTCCAAGTTCCCTGGCCCTGTTGCAACTGCTGCGTTTCAGTAGCCCGACGTTGCCGATCGGTGGTTTTGCCTGGTCGCAGGGCCTGGAGACGGCGATTGAACGTAGCTGGGTGAGGGACCTCGAGAGCTTGATCGGCTGGCTGCGCGCTGTGCTGAACAGTAACTTTGCCCGTCAGGAACTGCCCGTATTGAAGCGGCTGCTGGCAAGTCCGGATCAGGCCACCGAAGCGGGGTGGAACGAATTTATCCTCGCACTTCGCGAGACCAGCGAACTGCGGAGCGAAGATATACAAACCGGAAGGGCCCTGCGTCGTCTCGCCTGCTCGCTGGGTATTACAGATGCCCAACAGTGGCCGAGTCCGAAAGAGATAGCTTATGTGACGGCCTATGCCCAGGTTTGTCGTCACTACCGGCTGGATTTTGAGGCAGCGGCAGTGGGTATGATCTGGAACTGGCTCGATAACCAGGTGGCCGCGGCGATCAAACTTCTGCCGCTGGGTCAGACTGACGGACAGCGTGCGATCGGCGCGCTCTCTGAACATATCGGGGCGGTACTCGAGGCCGCGTCGACGGTGGCGAACGAAGATATAGGTATCAGCCTGCCAGGGCAGGTGATGGCGAGCATGTTGCACGAAACCCAATACAGCAGGTTGTTTCGCTCCTGAATAGCTTTGTTCAAGGTGGCTTTATTCCAGGACGGCTCTGGGCGATCAAGAGCTTCGTTCACGAATAGCTCCGTTTATGAGCAGCGCGGTTCGCGAATAATTGACGGCAGACTCAAGTGAGGTGGCAGCAAATACGATGAATAGTCCGGTTAATAAGCAGGCCTTGCGCGTAGGCATTGGCGGTCCGGTGGGCTCGGGCAAGACCGCCCTGGTGCTCAAGCTTTGTCTGGCACTGCGCGATCGCCTCAGCGTCGCTGTAGTGACTAACGATATCTACACGCGGGAGGATGCCGAGTTCCTCGACCGGCATCAGGCCCTGCCTTCGGAGCGGATTGTCGGCGTCGAGACCGGCGGTTGCCCGCACACCGCTATTCGAGAGGACGCGTCGATGAATCTGGCCGCGGTCGACGATCTCAACGCGCGGTTTCCCGATCTCGATATCGTTTTTATCGAAAGCGGGGGCGATAACCTGAGCGCGACATTCAGCCCGGAGCTTTCCGATTTCACCGTCTACGTCATCGATGTATCTGCCGGTGACAAGATTCCGCGCAAGGGCGGCCCCGGCATTACCAAGTCAGACCTGCTGGTGATCAACAAGACTGATCTCGCGCCCATTGTTGGTGCGTCTCTCGATGTGATGGCGCGCGATGCGAGCAAAATGCGTGGCGACAAGCCTTTTATCTTCGCCAATATGAAAACTGGTGACGGGCTTGGTTCGGTGATCGAAATTATCAGTGATCAGGGCATGTTGGAGTCGGCAGTGACAGCGTGATTGCGCCGCGCGCCTTGGCTGTGTCCAGTGCAGCCCTGGTTCGGGGCAATATTTTTATTCCCAGCCATCAGCGCTTTCGGAGACACGGGTCTTGAGGTTTTGCACTGTAATCGGGCGCTGTACTGCTCAAATATAGTGCGTAGGCGCGAAAGAAAACGATGAAACTTCATTGGCGTCGATAGCCAACAATCGCTTCTGCTCCGTGTTATCCAGCTTATACCGCAGTTGATTGAAACCCCGCAGTCTTGCTTTTTGTCTGGCATGAGAAATGCTTTATCGTCAATGCACTTCTCGTTTCCAGATACCGGCCGGAGTGCCAGCGACAGGCGCGCAAGCGCCAACGACGACTAACAAAAAAACTGTGGGAGAAATCATGATTAACTTTAAGTTTTCAGGAAAACGGCGCCGTTTCATCGGTCCGTTAGTAAAGACTTTGGCGTTATCGTTCGGCGTGTTGGCGATGGCCTTTGCCCAAGCTGCTGACACCATCAAGGTCGGCGTACTCCACTCCCTGTCGGGCACTATGGCGATTAGTGAAACCACGCTTAAAGACACGGTACTGATGCTGGTCGAGGAGCAAAACAAAAAAGGCGGACTACTGGGTAAGAAGCTCGAGCCTGTGGTCGTCGACCCGGCTTCTAACTGGCCATTGTTTGCCGAAAAAACCAAGGAGCTGCTGGGTAAGGAAAAAGTCGATGTGATCTTTGGCTGCTGGACGTCAGTGTCGCGTAAATCCGTGCTGCCGGTAATAGAGGAGATGAACGGCCTGCTGTTTTACCCGGTTCAATACGAGGGCGAAGAGTCTTCCAAAAACGTTTTCTATACTGGCGCGGCGCCCAATCAGCAGGCGATTCCGGCAGTCGATTATCTGATGAACGAGGTCGGCGTAAAACGCTGGGTACTGGCCGGCACCGACTACGTTTATCCCCGTACCACCAACAAAATTCTCGAGTCCTATCTCAAGAGCAAGGGCGTGGCCGCCGAGGACATCATGATCAATTACACGCCTTTCGGCCACTCCGACTGGCAGACTATTGTGTCCGACATCAAGAAATTCGGTTCTTCCGGTAAAAAGACCGCAGTGGTTTCCACCATTAATGGCGATGCCAATGTGCCCTTCTACAAGGAGCTGGGTAACCAGGGTATTTCTGCGGAGGACATCCCGGTGGTCGCCTTCTCCGTGGGCGAAGAGGAGTTGAGTGGTTTCGATACCTCGCCACTGGTAGGCCATCTGGCAGCATGGAATTACTTCATGAGTGCCGACGCCGATGTAAACGAAAGTTTTATCGATAGCTGGCACAGCTACATCAAGGATGAAAAGCGCGTCACCAACGACCCAATGGAAGCGACTTACATCGGCTTCAAGATGTGGGCCAAGGCTGTTGAGAAGGCCGGTACCACGGAAGTCGACAAAGTGCGCCCGGCCATGTACGGCATCACCGTGCCCAACCTGACCGGCGGTACCGCGAAAATGCTGCCGAACCACCACCTGACCAAGCCGGTCCTGATCGGTGAGATTCAGGAAGACGGTCAGTTTGAAATCGTCTGGCAAACTGAGGGCGAGGTCCCCGGCGATGCCTGGACGGACTTCCTGCCGGAGAGCGCCAAGATCGTTTCCGACTGGCAGGACCCGAAGATCAAGTGCGGTAACTACAATACCGAGACCAAAACCTGTTCAGGGCAAAACTACTGATTCAGCGCTGTATAGTGCGCTCCACCCCGGCTCCGCCTTCGATTTAAAGGAGGTTGGAGCCGGTTTTTTATTCCCCTGATATTAGCCCTGAACGGTAACGGGTAATGATAAGAATATTTGCCGGATTGCTGGGTGTAGTGCTCTGCCTTTCCGCAGTTCCTGGTGTTGCCGAAAGCAAGCCTGAATCCGAGCGTTTCGCCGAGACACTGGCGCAACTGACGACGCGCAGTTTTTCCGAAAAGGCCAAGGTGATTGAAGCGCTGGCAGCGCTGAACGACGAGCGGGTGCCCTCAGTACTCGAAAGTTTGCTCGATGGTCGCTTGTATTACCGCAAGTCAGACCGGGAAATGCTGCATGTGGAAAAACGCGACAGGGCACTATTAGCCACTGCGGTTCTCAGCGGCGAAGTCCTCGGTGAAGTTGGCAAGCGCTCGGTCAAAAAGATCAGCGTGAACAACGCCCTACGGCGCCAGCTGCGAGGTTTGATCGCCGCTTTTCAGTTACAGCACAAGGCTGCGGATCAGCGTATGTCCGCGGCCCAGGAGATGATCAAAAGCCCGGCGGCAGAATATCTCGAGCCTCTGGAACGAGCCATTGCCGCGGAATCTGTTCCCGGAGTTAGACGGCGAATGGAAACGGCGCGTTCGATGATTTTACTCGACAGCGAAGATCCCGGGTTGCGGCTTGCGGCTGTCGAGGAATTGCGCGGCGTCAGCGACAAGCACGTTATGACGATACTGACCCAGCTGTTGGCCGAAGACGGCACCGGCGGTGCCGGGGAAAAGGATGCCGCGGTCAGAGAGGCGGCGCAGGATGTGCTGGCCGGCCTGCATACGCGCGCGCGCATCTACAAGTTTGTCGAGGACCTGTTCTTCGGTGTCAGCGCCGGCTCGGTGTTGTTGCTGGCGGCGATCGGCCTGGCCATCACCTTCGGGGTGATGGGGGTGATCAACATGGCCCACGGCGAGATGATCATGCTCGGTGCCTACACCACTTATGTGGTGCAGTTGTTGATGCCCAATCATATCGGCCTGTCGTTGGTGGTCGCAGTACCCGCGGCCTTTCTCGTTGCCGGGTTGTTTGGCGTGGTTATCGAGCGCGGTGTGATTCGCTTCCTGTATGGGCGGCCGCTGGAAACCCTGCTTGCCACCTTCGGTATCAGCCTGATTCTGCAGCAGTTGGTGCGCACCATTTTTACGCCGCTGAACCGATCGGTGATCACACCGGACTGGATGAGCGGGTCCTGGGAAATCAACGGCATGCTGTCGCTCACTTACAACCGGCTCTACATTATTTTGTTTTCGCTCGGGGTGTTACTCGCGTTGATGCAGGTCCTCAAGCGGACCCTGTTTGGCTTGCAGATGCGTGCGGTGACCCAAAACCGGCCGATGGCAAGTTCCATGGGCATCCGCACCGGCTGGGTGGATGCCATGACCTTCGGTCTCGGTTCCGGCATCGCCGGTATCGCCGGTGTGGCACTGAGCCAGTTGACCAATGTCGGACCGAACCTGGGGCAGGCCTACATCATCGACTCCTTCATGGTGGTGGTGTTCGGTGGCGTGGGTAATCTACTGGGGACTTTCGTTGGCGCGATGAGCCTGGGCATCGTCAACAAGTTTGCCGAACCGATTGTGGGTGCGGTGCTGGCCAAGATTTTGATTCTGGTGTTTGTGATTTTGTTTATTCAGCGCCGGCCCCGGGGCCTGTTTGCGCTGAAAGGCCGATTTGTTGAGGACTGATCGATGACTGTTTCCACAAGCTGGTGGCACAACGACCGCGGTGGACGCTGGTTACTGACTGCAATCGTCGCGGTGTTGATCGTGGTTCCGATACTGAACCTGGCGGTGCCGGAAAGCTCGCCCTTGCACCTGTCTAGCTACTGGGTTTCCCTGTTGGGGAAATATCTGTGTTACGCGCTGTTGGCGCTGGCCGTCGATTTGATCTGGGGTTACGCGGGTATCCTCAGCCTCGGCCACGGCGCTTTCTTTGCGCTCGGCGGCTACGCGATGGGCATGTACATGATGCGCCAGATTGGTGATCGCGGTGTCTACGGGAATCCCGATCTGCCCGACTTTATGGTTTTCCTGAACTGGACCGAGTTGCCCTGGTATTGGTACGGCTTCGATAGTTTTTTCTTTGCCGGTCTGATG
>DJFY01000120.1:6013-28803 GCA_002431545.1 Cellvibrionales bacterium UBA5860
TCGATAATCACGCAGGCGCTGACTTACGCGCTAATGCTGGCTTTCTTCCGCAATGACATGGGTTTTGGCGGCAATAACGGCCTCACCGACTTCAAGGATATTCTCGGCTTCAGCCTGCAGGCCGATTCCACCAAGGTGGCGTTGTTCGTAGGTTCGGGTCTGGCGTTGATTGGCGGCTATTTGTTGTGCCGGGCGGTGGTGTCGTCAAAGCTGGGCCGGGTATTGGTGTCGATTCGAGACGCCGAGAGCCGCACGCGGTTTATTGGCTACCGCGTAGAGCACTACAAGTTATTCGTGTTCGTCCTGAGTGCCATGTTGGCCGGTGTTGCCGGTGCTTTTTACGTGCCCCAGGTAGGTATTATCAATCCGGGTGAATTCGCGCCGATTAACTCCATCGAGATCATTATCTGGGTCGCTGTTGGCGGCCGGGGTTTCCTGTTTGGCGCGGTACTCGGTGCGATACTGGTGAATTACGGCAAAACTTGGTTTACCGGAGCTTTCCCGGAAGTCTGGTTATTTATGCTGGGTGGTTTGTTCGTTGTCTCGACTCTGTTTTTGCCGCGAGGCGTGGTTGGCTTGTTAGAGCGGCGCGCTCGGCCCGCGGGGGACGACACATCCGGGCCTGAGTCGTCAAATACGGCAGACTCCGAGGACAGCGCTCGGCCCCAGGAGGCCCTGTAATGGAAGCCGGTCGGCATATCCCCAGCAATATCCTCTACATGGACAACATCACAGTGTCCTTCGACGGGTTCAAGGCGCTCAATGCTTTGTCTCTGGTGGTGGCGCCGGGTGAACTAAGGGCCATTATCGGCCCCAACGGCGCCGGCAAGACCACGATGATGGACGTCATTACCGGCAAAGTTAGACCGGACAGTGGCGAAGTGTTTTTTCGGGACACCATTGATTTGACGCAGCACGATGAGGCCGAGATCGCTAACCTGGGTATTGGCAGGAAGTTTCAAAAACCCACGGTGATAGAAAGCCTGAGCGTTGCGGAGAACCTCGATCTGGCCATCGCCGGAGAACGCGGTGTGTTCGCGACGTTGTTTTCGAGCCAGAGCAGCGAGCAGCGGGCACGTATCGATGAAATCGTGGAGTTGGTCGGCCTCGCTGACAAGCGCCGGGATCTGGCGGGTTCCCTGTCCCACGGGCAAAAACAGTGGCTGGAGATCGGCATGCTGATTATTCAGGAGCCGGAACTGATGCTGGTCGATGAGCCGGCGGCGGGTATGACCGATCACGAGACCGAACTGACGGCGCAATTGCTCAGGGATATCAGCGGCGAGCGCTCGGTGGTGGTGGTCGAGCACGATATGGAATTTATCAAGGCCCTGGATTGTCACGTCACCGTCCTGCACGAAGGGCATCAGTTGGCAGAGGGCTCGCTTGAGCGGGTGCAGGCCGACGAGCGTGTCATCGAAGTCTACCTGGGGCGCTGAGTATGCTGGAGATACGCGATATCGATGTCTTTTACGGCGCCAGTCAGGCGCTGCGCAAAATATCTTTCAGTGCCGATAAGGGCAGGGTGGCCTGTGTCATGGGCCGCAACGGTGTTGGTAAGACGACGTTGATGCGCGCTGTGGCCGGGCAGCAGGCGGTTCGTTCCGGCGGGGTTTTCTGGGAAGGAGAAAATATCAGCAAGCTGGCACCGCAC
The DNA here is from genome assembly GCA_002431545.1 of Cellvibrionales bacterium UBA5860. Lineage (GTDB taxonomy): Bacteria > Pseudomonadota > Gammaproteobacteria > Pseudomonadales > Porticoccaceae > HB2-32-21. The sequence continues at coordinate 7,668 of DJFY01000120.1, forward strand.
GAGCGGGCTCGCCGGGGTATTGCCTATGTCCCCCAGGGGCGGGACGTATTTTCTCAACTGACGGTGCTGGAAAACCTGAAGACTGGTTTTGCGGTGCTGCCTCGGGCCGGGCGCCATATTCCCGACGAAGTGTTCGAGCTGTTTCCGGTGCTCCGACAGATGCTCAAGCGTCGCGGCGGCGATTTGTCAGGGGGCCAGCAGCAGCAACTGGCTATCGGGCGGGCTCTGGTGACGCGGCCTCGTTTGCTTATCCTGGATGAACCTACCGAGGGCATTCAGCCCTCCATCATCAAAGATATCCAGCGGGTGATCGCGCTGCTGCGCGATCGTGGCGATATGGCAATCCTGCTGGTAGAGCAGTACTTTGAATTCGCCCGTGACCTTGCCGACAACTACCTGGTAATGGATCGTGGCGAGGAGGTTCTCTCTGGCCTGGGCGCCGACATGGTCGAAGCCGAAGTGCGCCGTTATATCGCGGTTTAAAAATAAGAAGCCGGCGTTTGCCCGATACGCTGGCTGGATTTCCGAACAGCCACGCGTGTAAAGAATTGCGGGTCGATATAACAATCATTAGTATGCTGCGCCGAGTGTTCAGCACCCACCGGATAATTTGGATATTTCTATGAGATCGATCAAGCGATATACAGGGCGTGGACTGGTTGGCGTCGCGTTGGCTTTCAGTTTTGCGTTAACTTGCGCGGCGGAAACGCTGCACGTGGCCGCGGGCAAGACGCGTGAATTGGGATCGGGCTATGCCGACAGGGTCTTCGACGAACTGATTCTCGAAGACAACGCGACGCTGATTCTCTCCAGCGAAGTGAAAGACTGGAGCCTGGAGGCGCGTTCCGCAAAGTTTGGCCGAAAATCCAGGATTGTTGCTCTTGGCGTGGAAGGTGCCCGGGGTGCTGACGGGAATTCGGCGACGGGTAAACCAGGGGCATGCCGCAATGGTGAGTCCGGAGGTCACGCCGCCCACGGGATTCGCGGTGGAGATGGTGCGTCCCTGACATTACGCGTCGGTATCGCGCAGTTGAATTCCCTGGACATCGACGTTCGCGGCGGTCGAGGCGGCGACGGCGGTGATGGCGGTACAGGGCAGCAGGGCGGTGTCGCGGAAAAATGCCCGGGCGGTGACGGGGGCGACGGTGGTGACGGTGGCGATGGCGGTGACGGCGGCAATGGGGGCAACGTTCGTATTTACTATAGCTTACTGGAGGAAAGTGGCTTAAAAACCCTGGGTAAGCGCATCACTGCCATGACTGCTCCGGGTCAGGGTGGTCGGGCCGGACAGGGCGGACCGGGTGGTGAAGGTAAAGGTGGTCATTACGTCAACATGCGGACACTAACCGGTAATCGTAAATGGGTGCCCGGTGGCGACGATGGCAAAACCGGCAGGCCCGGCAAGCAGGGGCGCTTGGGTGTTAAAGGTCAGGTGCTGGTCGAGCGAGACTTAAACCGGCGTATCGATGAGTTGATCAGGCAGCAACGCGAGCCGCGACCGGGACGGCAGGCGGAGCGAAGCCAGGTGGCACCGAGTCGGCTGGACATCATGGAGCAGCGCCAGCAGGAGATTCTTGAGCGCCTGCAGCGCATCGAGGAGCGGCTCCGATAATATTCACCCGAACATTCTAAAGAAGGTTCTACCCGAGTCTCAGGCTCGGATAGAACCCCTGTCTATGCCCTGTTATGGGGCGACTTGTCAAAATCAAATAGGGAAATTGTAGTTTATTGGTGCATTGGCGCACCTAATAAATGCGCCAGGGAACCACAACTTAATAAAATACTTTAAATTAGCTCTCCAAATTGCCAAAAATAACGTATAATTAATTGGCACGACTTGTGCAGATCCGTCGTCAAGGCTGGTGAGCGTTTCTCCGGACCTTGAAAAGCACAATTGAACTTAAGAGAGGGAAAAAGAGAATGATATCTAAAACGATGAGCAGAATACGTAGTGGTGCGGTGGCGGCACTTGTTGCTGGTGCTGCCTCGGTGTCTGTCGCTCCTGCTGTTGCCGGAGAGATGGAAGTTAACGCATCCGCTGCTGTGGCTAACATGTATCTGTGGCGGGGCCTGGACCTCGGCGACGGCAGTGCCGCGGTATCCGGTGATCTGGTAGTCAGCAAAGCGGGTGCTTATGCCGGTATCTGGGTAAGCAGCGGTGACGATGCCCTGGGTAACGAGTACGACTACTTTGTTGGCTATGGTGGGGAAGCCGGCGATTTCTCCTACGATCTCAGCCTGTGGAACTACAACTACTCAGACAATGGTCTCGCTGGGGCCGGTTTCGATATGTCGGACGATACAACGGGTGAGTTGAGTGAAGTTATCCTTACCCTCGGTTACGGTGGCGTCAGCTTCTCCTACTACGACAACATAGCGGGCGGCTCCGGTTATACCTATATGACTCTGAGCGGTGGTATCGGCAAATTCAGTGCGACTGTAGGTCATCACGACTTCGATTTGCCGGGTGGCTCGACCGGTAACGACGACATGACGCACCTGGATATTTCCTATGCCTTTAACGACAACCTGTCGTTTACTGCGAGCAAGATCGTCGCCCAGGATTGTGACAAGGATGATGTGGGATGTAGCGGCACTTTCGACGAAGATGTTAAATTCGTTGTTGCCTACTCCCTGCCTATCGAAGTGATGTAAATTCACTTCACTGGAAAAACGCCGACTTTGTCGGCGTTTTTTTTGCCCAGCCCATCTGGCTGCCTGACAGGCCGGTGATATTGTTCAGGCCGGTGATATTGTTCAGATTGTCGCGGTGGCTGATTTCAACAGGTCGTCGAGCATTCGCTCGAGATGTACTAGCGTGTTACAGCAGCTCGCCAGATGGCAGTAGGGGCGGTACTTGTACATGACGGAGTCGCCGGTTTTCCAGAAGTTTTCCGGTTCCGGGTTGAGCCAGATGACGCGCTTGGCGCGCTGGTAGAGCAATTGCATCACTTCGCTGCGCGGTTCCAGGAAGTTGTTTCTCGCATCACCCAAAATAAGGACTGTGGTTTTGTTGTCGATGTCATCCATGCACTGGTCTTCGAGATCGAGCAGGGTGGTACCATAATCCGACCCGCCCATACCGTAGTTGTCCATAATGACATCGATGGCCTGTTCGACCGGGTAACGTTCGAAAATGTCATTAACGGGGATGAGATTGCCGGTAAAGACATAGCTGTCGATTCGATTCAAAACGTCGTTGAGGCTGTATACGAAAAGCAGCAGAAACCGGGCATAGGCCTGGACTGATCCGCTGACATCGCACATGACCAGCAGTCGCGGCTTGTCGATAAACTTGGTTTTCCAATGGGTTTCGAAGAGCAGGCCGTCGTAGGCGGCATTGCTGCGCAGGGTTTTTCTGAAATCCAGTTGACCACGATTTTCCCGTTTCTTTTTCTTTGAATACTGCGTGCTAAGCCGCCTGGCCATTTTGCGCACAAGGTCGTGCATGATGTGAAAATCGCGTTGCTCGATATTCGACAACTTGGCGGCGCTCAGGTGTTCCTCCCGAAGATTCCGCGCGGTATTTTTGCCGTACATGGACAATTGCTGCTCGACGAAATCGCGGACCTCCTCGGCAAGATAATCCTTGGCTTCGCGCAGGGCGTTGGCAAGTGCGACTCCGCCCGGGCAGTCGCCGTCACCCGCGCGGGCAATTTCATTTTGCAAATCGCGCAACCCCATTTTTTGCATGATCTGCTGGCTGTATAGACTTTTTTGTGTGAAGAACCAGATATCGGAGAGACCGACTTCGCGCGCGGCCTTTTTCATCTCGGTGGCGAGGCTGGCTTTGTCGCGATCCAGCAACATTTTTGCCAGTGGCAGGTCGCCGTCATAGCCTTCCATGGGAATGGGGTCGTCGGTGTTCGCCGATTCACTTTGTCTTTGCTCGTGCCCCATTTGTTCGATCGGCACCTGACCCATGCCAAAGGCATCGAATTTGAAAAACTGCTCGAAACACTCGGCCACTACATCCTGCTCGGTTTCCGACTTGGCCAGGCTCACCTGAAAGGCATTTTTCAGTATCTGGCGATCGCGAAAGCCCACTAACTGAACACTACGACTGGTTTCGATGCTGTCCACGGGCGATATTTTTACGCCGGCCGCCCTGACTACTTTGTAGAAATCTTCCAATGTCTGCTGCATCGTGCAGTACCTTTGTTGCCGGGAGTGGTGCCGTGGGTCTCAGCCTGCTGAGCGTTTGTGTGCTTTGTTGATAAAGGTCATCGTGTGCTCGCGCATGGCTTCGATATCGGTTTCGAATTTTAGCAGGACGTTCAAAGTCTGCCTGACCAGTGCGGCGTCGAGGGCTTCGCTGTGCAGGAGGACCAGTGTTTTCGCCCAGTCTATGGTTTCCGAGATAGACGGTACTTTTTTCAGATCCAGTTCGCGCACACTTTGCACGAAGCTGACGATCTCCTTACGTAGCTGCTCGGATAATTCCGGCACCCGCGTCGCCAGAATTCTGCTTTCCAGTTTCTCGTCGGGGTAGGGCACGTAGAGATGCAGGCATCGGCGCTTGAGGGCGTCGCTGAGTTCGCGACTGTTGTTACTGGTTAAAAACACCAGGGGTTTGACGCGCGCGGCGATGGTGCCGAGCTCGGGAATGGAAACCTGAAAATCGGACAGTACTTCGAGCAGAAAGGCTTCAAACTCGTGGTCGGACTTGTCGACTTCATCGATCAGCAGGACGCATCCGGTGTCGTGATGCAAGGCCTGGTACAGAGGCCGTGGCTCGAGGAAACTCTCGGAAAAAAACAGATCTTCGTGGTCGTGAATCCTGTCCATAGATTGGCGCAGATCGGTAGCGCCGTCGAGCAACTCGCCCAGCTTGTCTTTTAGCAGCTGCGTATAGAGCAGTTGCTTGGCGTACTTCCACTCGTACAGCGCCTTGGCCTCATCCAGACCTTCGTAGCACTGTAACCTTACCAGCGGTACATCAAGGATGCGCGCGGTCGTTTTCGCCAGTTCGGTTTTACCAACACCGGCCGGGCCTTCAACCATGACCGGTTTTTGCAGGTGATGCGCAATATATACGCAGGTGGCGATTTGTTCGCTGCAAATATAATCGGCGCTTTCCAGCCGGGATTTGATATCGTTAACGGATTGGAATTTGTCTCGGTATAGGGTTTTCATAACTTCGAGTCACCTGGTAGATTTTTTTTGTTGGGCTCTCAACGCTGCGACAGGTAGTTGTGGGCCAGCGTGTTTACGCGCGCGCGGGTCGCGCCTGCGCCGATACCATTCAAGGTCTTTATGGCTTGGATCAGGTCGTCGAGCTGGCAGGCATCGGCCAGCCAGGGTTCGAGGAGATCGAGCGCCTCGCTGACCAGTGATCTCGCCCCGACAATAAACGGGGTCAAGTCTGGTGTAGGGGTCGACTGGTCAAGCAGTTTTGCCGACAGTATACCTAATTGCGCTACCGATTCAGCACGACAGAGTATCTGCCCGACGCTTTCCACTAGACTAGCCTGGTCGATTGAAGCGGACAGTGCATCCGCGGCGGCGAATAGCGCGCCCGCTATCGGCGCCAGCAACAGTGCATCCTCGAAAGTGCGCAGCGTTCGCGAGATGGTGATATCGGCATTGCCCGGGTCGCCCAGCAGGGCCGAGTGTGGCACGCGACAATTGTCTAGTACGAGATTGCAGTGCCCGCCCGGGCCGAGAGCGCGCTGGTGTGAGACGCCGGAAATTCGCAGGCCGTTTTGCGCGCTGTGCGCGAGTAGTGCCGAGTATTGCTTGAGCTTGCCATGTTGCCCAGTGATGGCCAGCACGATAAACCAATCTGCAAAAGGCCCGTCACTGACGTAGGCCTTGTCTCCGTCGATAATATACTCGCCGTTTTCCAAGCGCGCAGTACATTTCATGTGTTTCGGATGTGCGCCGACGCCGGGTTCGGAAATGGCCAGCGCACATAGACTTCTTCCATCGAGAATATCGGCGATCGCCGGTTGCCATTCTGGTCCGGCGTAGGATTGAAGCAGACCGACCTTGAGCAACTGGCCCAGCCACATTGCCGCCAGGCCGGGGTCGGCACAATTGCGTGCAATTGCGAGGGCGGCGCCTGCAACTTTTGCATATCCGCCAGCAGCGGGTGAGAAATCTCGCAATAATCCACGTTCACAGAGCGGCTGCCAATAATCCCGAAAAAACGTTGTGCGTGCTTGATCGGGCCTTGTATGCGCCGCGTGGCGAAGTGTGGTGAAGCCGCTAAAGTAACGGGCGACGTTGTCGTAAATAGAATGACTTGGGGTGTGGAACATTCTTATATCCGGCTTGGGCATCGCACCTACGTTGAGACGCCATGTCCCAGTGTGGCGAGCGTTTCCCGTTGAATAAAACTGGTATTATGTGTGTGTCCTGAAAGCGACTCAAATTAGCGTATGCGGGTACCTGGGGTGACTAGCGAAAGCGACAAGGGACTTTTTCGACAATTTATGGGTGATGTGGAGCCGCTATCTGGCGAACAGAAAGCGCCTCGCGATCGCTCATCCGCCGATACCGCGAAGTATCGCCCCGGGGTTTCGGCCCGGCGTCACGCGGCCCAGGGGCAGGGTTTGGAAAAACTCAATTTTCTTGCCGATCTAGAGCACGTAAAAAGAATACAGCCCTGGGATGTACTGGAGTTCAAGCGCGACGGTGTGCAGCACGCTGTATACAGAAATCTAAAGCGTGGCAGGTACCCGAGCGATGCTACGCTCGATCTGCATCGGCATACGGTTAATCAGGCGCGCACTGCGGTATTTCAGTTTATCAACGATTGCCTGTGGCACGATATTCGCTGCTGCACGGTCGTGCATGGGCGCGGCGATCGCGCCGAAAACAAGGCCCTGCTTAAAAGTTGTGTAAACCACTGGCTGAGACAATTTGACGAAGTGCTCGCTTTTCACAGTGCGACGCCAGCTGCGGGCGGTTCCGGTTCGACCTGTGTGCTGCTGAAAAAGAGTCGTCGAAAGAAAGAGGAAAACAGGGAAAAGTATGCGACGGGACGACAGGAGTAAAACGTGGTCGAGACAATGATCGCTAGAGCTCGGCAGATATGGCTTGCCGTGACGGGGTACGCTCTGCTACTGGTTGCACGCAAGTAGTGGTACGATTAGGGAAACTCTACCCCGCAATAGCGAGTGTACTCCCGCGCTTTCCCGGTAGCGTCGATACCAACTTGTGCAGGGTGCACAACCGGTCCATGGCGGCAGGTGGGAGGCAGTTTTTCAATGGCTGAGCGATTGGCGGCCCTGGCGCTACGGTCCCTGGCATTTGACGCGCCGTTTCCTATGTTGATCGCCGATCAACAGCAAATTATTGTCAAGATCAATGCCGCTTGCCGACACCTTTGCGGTTTCTCAGAAGGGCAACTGGTGGGTGCGCCGTTGACGTCGATATATCCTGAAACAGCCCAGCAGGACGCCTGTGGATTCGACGCAGGCTTCCGCGAATTTTTGTCGGGTGCCAGTGCCGGGTCGTCGTTTTCCGCGCCGACAGTTCGTCGCCTTGAAAGTGGAGAGACAACTGAATTTTTCGAAACCATAAGTGCGCTAGAAAACACTTTCGAACATGCGACGACTTATCTCGTCACCCTGCGCGAGATGGCGCAAGCCGAGACCTCCCAGTCAAAACACGACGATATTCGACAGACTTTTCGCGAGGTCATTGAGGCCATGCCCGACGGCGTCGTGCTCGCGGAAGACCGCCAGATCATCGACTGTAACGAAGGTTTTGCGAAGATGGTGGCGCGCAGCAAAGAAGATATTGTCGGCTCGTCAGTAGTCGAGTTGTCGGCCTCTGTGCAGGCCGATGGTATGCCATCGGGGTCGCGTGCCGGACAAATCTTTTCCTCGGTTATTGCCGGGCGTGTGGGTTGCATAGAGTGGATACTCAAGCGTGCGGATGGCGACCTGATGGAAATCGAGGCGAGTCTAAGCCCGGTCGTTATTGGAGGTCGGCACGTCGTGCTTGCGGGTATTCGCGATATCACTGCGCGCAAGCGCATCGAGCGTGAACGCCAGGCGTTGCTGGATGAACTCGCGGAAAAAGAAGAGTTGACGCGCCTGGCGACCCGGGCTTCGGGTGTTGTGCCCTGGGTGCTGGATATCGAAAGTGGCAGGATCCAATGGTCCGACAACGCAGTCGATTCTTTCGGTATCAGCCGCGAGCGGCTCGGTACAACAGTGGACGATATTCTGGCTTTAATGTCCGAGGAGAATCGCGTCGCGCTCAACGAGGCAATTGCACAGTGCATATCTACCGGTGAACCGTTCAAACTGGAAACTAACCAGTCGAGGCAGAACGACAACGATCTGGAACAGCGGTGGTATCGAACCCAGGGACAGGTGGAATACGACGCTAGCGGTAAAGCCCTTAAGATTCGCGGTACGGTTCTCGATTTCACCGATCTGAAGATCGCGCAACAGGAAATCACCCGGCTGGCTTATTACGACCCCCTCACTGGCCTGGCAAACCGTCGGCTGTTGCTCGACAGATTGCAGCAGGCCTGTGTTCAGGCGGTCCGGCGCTCCTGTAGTGGCGCGGTGCTCTATATCGATCTGGATCGCTTTAAGTTGCTCAACGATAGTCTCGGCCACAAAACCGGCGACGATTTACTAAAAGACGTTGGCAAGCGTTTGCTGAGCATTTTACGCGAAGAAGACACAGTCGCCCGTCTCGGTGGAGATGAATTCGTCGTGCTGCTGCCCCTTATCGAGGGTGATATCGACAAGGTGGCCGGCGTTGTGCGGCGCGTGGCGGACTTGTTGCGCCAGAATCTGGCGGGAGATTACCTGCTTAACGGTTATAACTATCATTTATCGGCGAGTGTGGGTGCGGCAATTTTTCCGCAGGACGGCGAGCGGGCGGATTTGATTTTGCAGCACGCAGATGCGGCTATGTACCTGGCCAAGCGTGGTGGCAGGAACATGGTCTCGTTCTATCACGCGTCCATGCAGGCAGAGGCCGATGCCAGACTGGGGCTGGAGCAGGACTTGCGAAACGCCCTTGGCAACGGTGAGCTGGAATTGTACTTTCAGCCGAAAATTAATATCGATAAGGACGGCGCTGTCATCGGTGCTGAAGCCTTGCTGCGCTGGAATCACCCTGTTCGCGGTATGGTCATGCCGGACCTGTTTATTCCTGTGGCGGAGGAAACCGGGTTGATTATCGGTATCGGTCAGTGGGTATTGGAGAGCGCTTGTGCACAGGTCAGTCGCTGGCTGGGGACGCGGGCAGGGGACCAGGCAATTGCAGTTGCGGTAAATGTCAGTCCCTCCCAGTTCCGCCATGCGAAATTTGTTGCCAATATCCAGCGAATAATCGGAAAACTGGAGATACCAGGGCACTTGCTAACCCTCGAAATTACCGAAGGTACATTGATCGACAATCTCGAGGACACCAAAATAAAACTCGCAGCCCTCCAGGAAATCGGCGTCAAAATATCTGTCGACGACTTTGGTACCGGTTATTCTTCGCTTTACTACCTGAAAAATCTGCCTTTAAACGAATTAAAAATTGATCGCACCTACGTCAAGGACATCATTGAGGACAAAAGCGATGCTGCCATTGTCTCCACCATCATGGCGATCGCAAAAAATCTGGGTTTGCAGGCCGTAGCCGAAGGTGTGGAAACCCAAGCGCAGGCTGAACTCCTGCGCTTGATGGGTTGTCACTTGCATCAGGGTTACCTGTATGCCCGTCCGATGCCGCAAAAAGAATTCACTGAAAAATACATCGAAGGCCCTTCTTCTGCCGAAGCTGAATCGAGCGGCGGTTGAGGCCCCGCTTCCGCCCGGAAAGCGTTAGGTTTTCTATGGGGCAGCAGCTATTTCTTGCACTGCAGTGTGCGCCGCTCAATATTGACTACACTGATTAATGACGGGCCAATTTGTAGATGTGGTTAAGGTATCGCGCCACACTTTCCGCCCGTCCTTTCTCTTTGTCCTAGAAGGAGTAGCTTTATGCCCAGTCACACTTACAAGCACATCGAAGTCACAGGCAGCTCTACAGAGGGTACGGATGACGCGATCCGCACGGCGATTCGCGAAGCGTCGAAGACTCTGGATCACCTTCACTGGTATGAGGTAACCGACAGTCGGGGGTTTATCGAGGATGGGGAGGTCAAGCACTGGCAGGTGACGCTCAAAATCGGGTTTCGTCTTAATCGTTGATGTTTGAATACAAGCGGCAGCTACGCTGCTTAGCGAGTTCCCGCGGGCTTTCGCGCGCGGGAGCGGCTGCTCGAACCTTTTTTACGGCTGAATAAACAGTTTTCATTCGACTATCGCCCGACTAATTGACCCCCACTTTTATATTCCTGGTGATTCTGACAACTGCTTGATAATTACTCATGTAAATATATTATGGAGGTAGTTGTTAGTAGTACCCGGCGTGCCTCGCCGGGTTAGCTTCTTGATAGTTTCAAAGATAATAAGCGGATTCGGTTTTTTTAACGTTTCTAATCTAACGCGAAATACTATTGGGGGTTTCATGACTGACTACACACTTTTACCGCCCATTTTGGGTGGGGTCGGACTACTGTGTGCTTTCATTATCTACAGCCTGGTGATGCGCTACCCTGCCGGGGAAGACGCGATAAAAAAAATAGCTGATCAAATTCATCTTGGCGCTATGGTCTTTATGCGCCGGGAATACACTATGCTGGCGCTCTTCGCCGGTGGCCTGCTGATCGCGGTGTTTCTCTCCCCCCTGGGCGCGAATACTGCGCTCGCCTTTGTAGTGGGGGCTTTGTGTTCTTCTATAGCTGGCTGGCTTGGCATGATCGCAGCGACACGCGCCAATGTGAGAACGGCGACGGCCGCCAATACCAAGGGCGCTGCTTCGGCGCTGGCCGTTGCCTTTTACGGTGGCTCGGTCATGGGCTTGTGCGTTGCTTCGCTCGGCCTGGTGGGTCTGGGTGGCCTCTACCTGTATTTCGGCGGTGACCCTCATACTGCACACGCCATTCACGGTTTCGGTATGGGGGCTTCGACGGTTGCCCTGTTTTCCCGTGTCGGGGGTGGCATCTATACCAAAAGTGCCGACGTGGGTGCTGACCTTGTTGGCAAGGTGGAGGCCGGAATACCGGAAGACGATCCGCGTAACCCCGGTGTGATTGCCGACAACGTGGGGGACAATGTCGGCGACGTGGCGGGTATGGGTTCTGACATCTTCGAGTCTTATTGCGGTTCGATGATTGCCTCGATAGCTATTGCCGCAACGCTTGTTGCCGATGCGGCCCAGTCGCAAAAAATGTTTTTGCCGCTGGCGCTGGCTTCGTTGGGCCTTGTGGCCTCGATTCTGGGTATTGTCGTGGTGCGTGCCCGTTCGGGCTCCGAGCCGAGCCAGGCCCTGCGTACGGGCACTATAGGCGCCCCGGTTGTCTTCATTATCGCCGCCTACTTTCTGGTCCAGGCCCTCGGCATAGAAATCGGGGTATGGCTCGCCGTGCTCAGCGGTGCGGTTGGCGGCATTCTCATCGGTCTGGTAACCGAGTACTACACCGGTGGCGCGCCGGTCAGAAAAATCGCCCATTCCGGTGAGACCGGGTCGGCCACGGTGATGATCACTGGCCTGGCGGTTGGCATGCAATCGGTGGTGTTACCGGTTCTTTTTATCGGTGCCATTATTTTCTTCTCCACGCAGCAGGCGGGTCTCTACGGTGTTGGTATTGCGGCCGTTGGCATGCTGTCGACCGTGGGCATTACCATGGCTATCGATGCCTACGGGCCGGTTGCGGATAACGCTGGCGGTATCGCGGAGATGGGTGGCATGGGACACGATACACGAGAGATCACCGATTCACTCGATGAGTTGGGCAATACTACCGCGGCTATCGGCAAAGGTTTTGCCATTGGTGCTGCGGCACTTGCTGCGCTCGCCATCATTGCCGCCTTTGTCGAAACTGTCTCGGCCAACAAACCGGATTTTGAATTGCAGTTGTCGGATCCCGATGTACTGGTGGGCATGTTTATCGGTGGCTCGATTCCATTTCTTATTGCCTCGATCACAATGACAGCGGTAGGCGATGCTGCGTTTGACATGATTCGGGAGATTCGCCGGCAGTTCAAGGAGATACCGGGGCTACTGGAAGGCAAGGCCGAACCTGATACCGCCCGCTGCGTGGACATCGCAACCAGCGCCGCATTAAAGCGCATGCTATTGCCCGGCGCTATTGCGGTTTTAGCGCCCGTGCTGGTGGGTTTTGTTTTGGGTGCGGAAGCGCTCGGCGGTATGCTGGGCGGTGGTCTGCTTGGGTGTGTGTTATTGGCGCTGATGATGGCCAACGCTGGCGGTGCCTGGGATAACGCCAAGAAATACATCGAAAAAGGCAATCTCGGGGGCAAGGGCTCAGCCGTGCACGGTGCCGCGGTCGTAGGCGACACAGTGGGTGACCCCTTCAAGGATACATCGGGACCTTCCATGAATATCCTGATCAATGTAATGGCCATCGTCAGTCTGGTCATTGCGCCGCTTCTGTAAATGCAATGACCGCGCTTTTGGGTGCGCCATGAGCAGGGACTAGAACGCGGAAAAGAGCGCCTTGCGGCGCTCTTTTTTCTTGTCAGTTGACGGGTATTGTCGCCGGGCGTTTTCCGAGCGGATCCATGCGGCTAGCAAGCGTGGTGTCAGCTGGCGATAGTTTTTTGTACTCAGTTATTAAACCGGTATGCCAGAGCTTCTGTCAGATGCTCGTCGCCGATAGCGGTGGCGCCAGCCAGGTCGGCAATTGTTCTCGCCACTTTAAGCACCCGATGGTAGGCGCGTGCCGACAGCCCCAGGCGAGTCATGGCCGTGTTAATTAGCTGTCTCTGGTCGGCCGTCAGTTCGCATACCGTCTTGATCTGTCGAGCCGACAGGCGCCCATTTTCGCATTGCTGTCGCGACTGTTGTCGGCGCCGGCAGGCGTCGACACGACGGGCTACCTGGGCGCTGGTTTCTGAGTCTTCGCCGGGCGTGGTTAATTCGGTGTAAGGTACGGGTGGCACGGTGATCTGCAGATCAATGCGGTCGAGCAGTGGCCCGGAGATTTTTTCCCGGTAGCGGCTGACGCGATCCGGTGTGCACCGGCAGCGCTCACTGCCCAGATAGCCGCAGGGGCAGGGATTCATTGCCGCTACCAGCATAAAGTCGGCAGGATATTCCACTCGGTTTGCGGCGCGAGACAGGTGAATATTGCCGGACTCGAGCGGTTCCCGTAGGACCTCGAGCACCTTGCGCGGAAACTCCGGGAGTTCATCGAGAAACAGCACGCCCCGGTGGGCCAGGGATATCTCGCCGGGCAAAGGATTACTGCCGCCCCCGACCAGGGCGACTGCCGATGCGGTGTGGTGTGGCGCGCGGAAGGGGCGGGCAAACAGGTCGGTGCGCAAACCCGTTCCCGCTACCGAGTGGATGGCATTTACTTCCAGTGCATCGCTTTCTTCGAGTGCGGGTAGCAGGCCAGGCAGGCAGCGGGCGAGCAGGGTTTTGCCCGCGCCGGGCGGGCCTGTAAGTAGCAGGTTATGGCCGCCAGCGGCAGCAATCTCCAGGGCTCTCTTGGCCTGTTGCTGGCCGATAATATCGCGTAGATCTTCGCCTGTTGTGCTGCGTCTTTCCGGGGTAAAGCACTCTGGTTCCAGCGGCGAAGTGTCGCGCAGGTGCGCGCATACCTGGAGCAGGTGGTTGGCACCGAGGACAACCGTTTCGCGTGCCAACGCTGCTTCGCGGGCGTTACCGATTGGTACGATCAGTTTGTGTCCGGCAATACCTGCAGCCAGCGCGCTGGGCAAAACCCCGTCGACGGGGCGCAACTCCCCGGAAAGAGCCAGCTCGCCGATAAACTCGTAGCCGTCGATGGCTTCGGCGGGCAACTGGCCAGATGCAGCGAGCAAACCCAACGCGATGGGCAGGTCGAAACGCCCGCCACCTTTGGGTAAGTCGGCGGGTGCCAGGTTGATTGTGATGCGCCTGGCGGGAAAATCAAAATGCGCATTGAGCAGTGCGCTTCTCACCCGGTCTTTACTTTCCCGCACTGCCGCCTCCGGCAAGCCGACGATATTCAGGCTGGGTAGGCCATTGGACAGGTGGACTTCCACCGACACCGGAGGTGCGTCAATGCCCGACTGGGCGCGGGTGCGCGCGATAGCAAGCGCCATAATCATCCTTGAAACTTGTGTTAGTACGTTTGCAGTGTATGCCCCTTTATCCGGCGTTTGCACCGCTGACATCAATTTATCGCAAGGCATTACGCGGGTAAACAGTGGCAGCCGGTTCAATTGCTATCGGAGTGCGGTGGCCATCCGCATTGCACCAAAAAAGAACATTTAATTTCTGTTATGGCACGCACGCACCAAGATTGTGCGATTCCGAAGGTTTTATTCGCCATTTCCTGCCGTTTCTCTGGCACGTTTCATGCTATTCCTGATGAGCACATGCCGAATGGAGAACAACTTATGAAAATGATTACCGCGGTTATCAAGCCGTTCAAACTCGACGATGTCAGGGAGGCACTCGCCGCTATCGGTGTTCAGGGATTAACGGTCACTGAGGTAAAGGGGTTCGGGCGGCAGAAGGGCCACACCGAGCTCTATCGTGGGGCGGAGTATGTCGTCGATTTTCTACCAAAAGTTAAAGCGGAAGTCGCGGTGACTGATGCCATGGCCGATAGTGCGGTGGAAGCGATCGTTAATGCGGCTCAGACCGGAAAAATCGGTGACGGCAAAATTTTCATCACCGAAATCCAGGACGTAATACGTATCCGCACCGGCGAAACTGGTGACGATGCTGTTTGATAACAATCGATAAATGAAGATTTGAAGAGGGAAAGGTAATGGAAAGCGATATTATTCATATCAAATATGCGCTGGATACGTTTTATTTTCTGGTGTGTGGCGCCCTGGTCATGTGGATGGCCGCAGGTTTTACCATGCTCGAGTCGGGTTTGGTGCGGGCGAAAAATACAGTTGAAATCCTGACCAAAAATGTCGCGCTTTATTCTGTGTCGTGCGTAATGTATCTCATCATGGGTTACACGATTATGTACGGCGGCTCAGAAGGCGGCTTTCTACCGGATAGTTGGTTTGGTAACAGCATTGCGAATGAATCTGCCGACGCAGTATTGGCGGGTGCGGCGGCGGATCCGGATGACTACACTTATTATTCCGGTGCCTCCGATTTCTTTTTCCAGGTGGTCTTTGTCGCGACTGCCATGTCTATTGTTTCGGGTGCGGTTGCAGAGCGCATGAAACTGTGGGCATTTCTGGCGTTTGCGGTTGTTATGACCGGTGTTATTTATCCGCTGCAGGGCATGTGGAAGTGGGGCGGCGGATTCCTCGATGCCCAGGGTTTCCTGGATTTTGCAGGATCTGGCGTGGTGCATATGACCGGTGCCGCGGCAGCGTTGGCTGGCGTTCTGCTGCTTGGCCCGCGTAAAGGCAAGTATGGCGCCGATGGCTCCGTCAATGCCATTCCCGGGGCCAACATGCCTCTGGCGGCTCTCGGAATGTTCGTGCTCTGGGTCGGCTGGTTCGGCTTTAACGGTGGTTCGGAACTCAAAGTATCCGATATCGGCGAAGCCAACGCAGTTGCGGATATCTTCGTTAACACCAATGCAGCGGCCGCCGCTGGCCTGATCGCAGCCCTGGTGTGCGCACGTCTGTTGTTCGGCAAGGCCGACCTGACCATGGCAATCAATGGCGCTCTGGCTGGTCTGGTCGCCATTACCGCGGAGCCGCTGACACCGGGGCCGATCTGGTCTACTGTTATCGGTGCGATCGGCGGCGTTATCGTGGTCTTTTCCGTGGTTACCCTCGACAAGCTCCACATCGACGACCCAGTGGGCGCAATATCCGTGCATGGCGTCGTCGGCATCTGGGGCCTGCTGGCGGTTTGCATTACCAATTCGGATGCAACGCTGGGCGCCCAGTTGCTCGGTATTGCCGTTATCTTCGTCTGGGTGTTTGTCGCCAGTTTAATCGTCTGGCTGATCCTGAAAGCAGTATTCGGCATCCGTGTCAGTGAAGAAGACGAGTACGAAGGGGTCGACAGCTCCGAGTGCGGCATGGAGGCCTATCCAGAGTTCGCTTCGATGAAATAAGGAGCGGTGTTTAGCAAAGAAGGGGCCTTTTAAGGCCCCTTTTTTTGTCTGCACGTGTCTGGTGCATTTAGCGGCATAAGCGTGTATCTTTTCCGTGGTATGTGCACGCCGTAAATTAGAATCGCGGCGGTGCAGGCGTAGCGGAATAACAGGGGAAAAAATAAATGAAGCTGATTACTGCCATCATCAAACCATTTAAACTGGACGACGTGCGTCAAGCGCTGGCGGACGTGGGCGTTCAGGGTATTACCGCCACGGAAGTAAAAGGCTTCGGACGTCAGAAGGGGCACACGGAGTTGTATCGGGGTGCGGAATACGTTGTCGACTTCCTGCCCAAGGTAAAGCTGGAAATCGCCGTTACTAACGAGATGGTTGATTCCATTGTTGAAGCCATCTCCAAGACTGCGAGTACCGGCAAAATCGGCGATGGCAAGATTTTTATATCCTCTCTCGAAGAAGTCATTCGTATCAGAACCGGGGAAACCGGAAGTGAGGCGATCTAGGGTCTTTTCGGGCAGTCTGGCGAAACAAGTCTACCCGAAGTTACTGACTTTCTTCTCCCTCTTCCCCGTGCTTGCGACCGGCGCGCGGGTGGGCGGTATCGTATACTGATGCAAGGTGCTGAAAGTCCAGGTGCGTGTAGATCTGCGTGGTAGACAGGTTGGCGTGCCCCAGCAATTCCTGAACGGCGCGCAGATCGCCACTCGATTCCAGTAAATGACTGGCAAATGAATGGCGCAACATGTGTGGGTTCACTTTCTGATCCATACCTTTCTCGGCACCGAGTTTCGCCAGTCGCTGCTGGATAGCCCGATGGCCAAGGCGTTTGCCTCGGCGCCCGATAAAGAGAGCCACTTCGTCCTGTAGCGCGCGCTCAGATCGCACCGCAAGCCATGCCTTGAGGTGTGTGATGGCGATTGTGCCTACCGGCACTGTGCGCGTTTTATTGCCTTTGCCGAGTACGGTCACTGTGGCGTCGGCGAAGTCGATACCATCGATATCGAGCCGGGCCAGTTCTGCCAGTCGCAGACCAGAGGAATACAGAAGCTCTGTCATCGCGTGGTCGCGCAGACCGAGCCAGTCGCTGGGCTTGCCTGCCAGCAGCTGGCTTGCCTGATCGGTGTCGAGTACTCGTGGTAGACGGCGGGATTTGCGCGGTGCGGTAATGCCGGCCGAAGGGTTCTGTGCGATGTGGGCCTTGCGCACCATGTACGCAAAAAATGTCCGGATCGAAGAGAGCCAACGTTGTAGACTGGATTCCGCGAGACCGCCCTCGTGGAGTTGCGCGAGACATTGACGGATGGCACCGGCGTCGAGTTCAGCTAATTCGACGCGTTCGTGGGCAAGGGCCCAGGCTTCCAGTTTGTCCAGATCCCTCAGGTAATTGAGCACCGTGTGCTGTGAAAGGCCCTTCTCGTAGGCGAGAAATTGCCTGAAGCTGTCGAAGTAGTGTTGAAAGGGGCCGCTCTGGGTCGCGACCATCGCGTTACTTCATTAACCGGGGGACTGCCCGGTTAAGTACGTCTGCGATGTAACTGAGGAAGAGGGTGCCCATGCTGCTGCGATAGAAGCCCTGATCCCTGTTGCCGACGGCGAGTATGCCAAACATATTGCCATGACTCAGTGGCACCGCGGCCACTGAGCCAATGTGGCGGGCGTCGTCGCCAAACAGGAATTGCAGCTCGTCAGCCCTGAGTACGCCGCAGATCGGATGGTTATTGCGCATCAGGGAGCCAATCGCACTATTGGCTTCTGCCATGCCGACCACGCGGGCGAGGCTTGCAGGTATTTTTTCGCGCTCGCCGAGTAGGATTAGATTGTGAAACTCGACCTTGAAGTCTGTGGCGAGGCTTTCGTACAGAGCGCTGACTAACCCATCGAGCGTCGATGCATCCAGCAGCGATAACACCAGTCGCTTGGTTTTTTCAAATAACTTGTCGTTGGCCTGAGCCGACTCCAGCATGCTGTTGAGACGCTGACGCATCTCCATATTTCGTTCGCGCAGTACGCTGATCTGTCGCTCAATGAGCGACACCGCCTTGCCGCTTTCGTGGGGCAATTCCAGGTCGGCGACGAGATCGGGATGGCGACTGAAAAAATCCGGATTTTCGAGGAGAAATTCGCTTACCTGACGGGCGCTTAATTCGTCGCTCGAAGGCATATCGGAACCGGCTTGTTTCATATTCTTATGCGTCCTTGAAAAACTGTTGTTGCGCTACCCGTGAGTGTCACCGGCTCGGAGCCGCCCGGCCAGGAAATTTCCAGGGTGCCACCTTTCAACGTTGCGGTCACCGGCGAGTCTAGCAGGTCTTGGCGGATACCCGCTACGACCGCCGCGCAGGCACCGCTACCGCAGGCCAGGGTTTCTCCGGCCCCGCGCTCGTAAACCCTAAGCCTGATTTCGTGGCGGGAAATCACCTGCATGAAACCGACATTGGTTTTTTCCGGGAAGCGTCGGTGGCTTTCGATGAGGGGCCCGAGTTCTGCGACAGGTGCGGTATCGACGTCTTCGACGCGCAATACGGCGTGGGGATTACCAATGGCCAGAGCGGCAATTTCCAGCGTTTCATCCGCTACCTGCAGGGGATAGGTGAGCGCGGTCTCATCGGCATCAAAGGGAATGTTCGAAGGGGTAAACTCCGGGATTCCAACCGCGGCGCGAATTTTTTTCGGATTGTCGTAGTGCAGCTCGATAAGTCCGGCGGTGGTTTCTACCCGTAGCTGTTTTTTTCCCGTTAGTTTCTGGTCGTGAACAAACTTGGCAAAACAGCGGGCACCGTTGCCACACTGAGCCACTTCACTGCCGTCCCGGTTGAATATTCTGTAGCGGAAGTCGACATTGAGGTTTGCTGGTGGCTCGACGAGCAGAATCTGGTCGCATCCGATGCCTCGCTGCCGGTCTGCCAGTTTGCGCGCCAGTTCTGGCGTCATAGCGACCGCCTGTGAGACTGCGTCAATGACGACAAAATCGTTGCCGAGTCCGTGCATTTTGGTGAATCGGAGCATCATGTGCCGGGCTCGGTGAGGAGTTGTTCGCCGCGCATGAGGTCTTCGAGGCTCTCGCGCGCACGCACCAAATGGAGATGTTCGCCGTCGACCATAATCTCGGCGGCTCTCGGTCGCGAGTTGTAGTTTGAACTCATGCTGAAGCCGTAGGCGCCGGCGCCGTGTACACACAGGATATCTCCCGCGGCGATGGCGAGCGAGCGTTGCGTACCGAGAAAATCACCGGTTTCACAGACCGGCCCGACGACATCGTACACGCCTTCCGGGTGCCGACCACCGGTGTCGACCGGCTGGATGTCGAGCCAGGCATCGTAGAGTGCCGGCCGGATCATATCGTTCATGGCGGCGTCGACAATGGCAAATTTCCTGCCGCCATTTTCCTTAATGTAAGCCACCCGGGTCAGTAGCACCCCCGCGTTGGCGGCGATAGAACGCCCGGGTTCGAGAATCAGGGTCAGGTCTCGCCCTGCCAGACGTTCTAGCAAGGCACCGACATACTGCTTTACCGGGGGCGGAGTTTCATCGCGATAGGTCACGCCGAGACCGCCGCCCAGATCCAGATGCCGCACAACGATATCCCGGGCAGCGAGGCGGTCGATCAACTTCAGGACACGCTCGAGGGCATCGACGAAGGGCGACAGGGAGGTCAGCTGCGAGCCGATATGGCAGTCGACGCCGATAATCTCGATAAATGGTAGTGCCGCCGCTTCCGCGTACACGCGCTCGGCCTCGCCGATGTCGATACCGAACTTATTTTCTTTCAGGCCCGTGGAGATATAGGGGTGGCTCTTGGGGTCGACATCGGGATTGATGCGCAGGGATATCGGCGCACGCGTGGCGTGGCGCTCTGCGATCTGGTTGATCAATCGCAGCTCTGCTTCCGACTCCACGTTAAAGCAGTGGATGCCTGCTTCCAGCGCCTGCTCGATTTCGTATGCCTGCTTGCCGACTCCGGAAAATACGGTTTTGTCGGCGCTACCGCCAGCGGCCAGTACGCGCTTGAGTTCGCCGATCGAAACGATATCAAAACCGGCGCCGGCGGTGGCCAGCACACCCAGTACCGCCAGGTTCGAGTTGGCTTTGACTGCGTAGCAGACCAGGTGGTCGGTGCCCGCGAGTGCCTGGGCATAGGCCTGGTAATTGTCAATCAGCGCTGCTCTGGAATAGACGTAAGCGGGTGTGCCGAACTCTTCTGCCACCTGGATGAGATCGACCTGCTCGGCATGCAATCGCCCCTGGCGATAGGAAAAATAGCTCATTGGGGCGGTCAGCTGTCCTCGGCAGGGGCTTGTTCCGGCGCGGGAGCGCGTTGCTCGGCCGGTGGTGGCGGTAGGTACAGCGGGCCTTTATTGCCGCAGGCATTGAGGCCGACAAGGCTCGCTGAAAACAGGACAAGAAATGCCGTGTATCGGAATAAACTGGACATGTATCGAGACTCGAATTTCAGAGTGGAAGTATACCGGTCGGGATGCTACCGGCTCAATTCACGCGCTGCTCGGCGGGCAACCGCGATGCTTTTCAGAGGGCTTCTCTCGCTCGCGAGATAGCCTGTTTGACCTGTGTCGGCGCTGTCCCGCCATAGTGATCGCGGGCATTCAGCGAGCCTTCAAGCGAGAGCACGTCGAAGACGTCCGCTTCGATCACCGGGCTAAATTGTCGAAGCTTTTCCAGTGGCAAGTCGACGAGTTCGGCATTTTGTTCGATGGCGAAGGCGACGACCTTGCCAACTACTTCGTGGGCATCCCTGAATGGCGTGCCGTGGCGCACCAGGTAGTCCGCCAGGTCGGTAGCTGTTGAGTAACCGGCACTTGCGGCGTTACGCATATTGTCGGGTTTGACCGCGATCGCGGGGACCATGTCGGCAAAGGCGCGCAGGCAATCGCGCACGGTGTCGACGGTATCAAACAGCGGTTCTTTGTCTTCCTGGTTGTCCTTGTTGTAGGCCAGCGGCTGTGACTTGATGAGTGTCAGCAACGCCGTCAGATGTCCGTAAACGCGCCCGGTTTTGCCACGCACCAGCTCCGGGACGTCAGGGTTTTTCTTTTGCGGCATGATCGACGAGCCGGT
>DJFY01000120.1:29044-36617 GCA_002431545.1 Cellvibrionales bacterium UBA5860
GAGCCGGTGCAGAAGCGGTCGGGCAGCTCTATGAAGGCAAATTGCGCGGACGTCCAGAGAATGAGTTCTTCCGAAGCCCGGGATAAGTGTGCCATCAACAGGCTGGCGAAAGCGCAAAATTCGACGGCGAAGTCCCTGTCGCTCACCGAGTCGAGGGAGTTCGCGGTAGGCCTTTCGAACCCGAGTGTTTTGGCGGTCATTTCTCGATCAATGGGAAAGGAGGTTCCCGCCAGCGCGGCCGCACCCAGGGGGCACTGATTAAGTCGCGCGGCGCAGTCGCGCAGTCGGCTTTTATCCCGTTGGAACATTTCGTACCAGGCCATCAGGTGGTGGCCGAAGGTCACCGGCTGTGCCACCTGCAAGTGGGTCATGCCTGGCATTACCGTGGCCGCCTCGCGCTCGGCGAGATCGAGAATACCTGTCTGGAGGCGTTCGATCTCAGCATCTATGGCGGAAATCTCGTCGCGCAGCCAGAGCCGAATGTCAGTGGCGACCTGATCGTTGCGGGAGCGTCCCGTGTGTAGTTTTTTCCCGGCCTCTCCAATGCGGGCGGTCAGCGCGGCTTCGATATTCATATGAACATCTTCCAGTTCCACTGACCAGGTGAATTGTCCCGCCGATATGTCTTTGTCGATGTCCTGTAGACCGGAGACGATTTTTTTATAGTCGTCTTGCGCGATGACGCCGGTCTCGAGCAACATTTTCGCATGGGCCAGTGAGCCCAGGATATCGTGGTGGCAAAGGCGTCGATCAAAGTCGACTGAACCCGTGAAACGTAGGACGAACTCGTCCGTTGCTTCGCTGAAACGACCGCCCCAGGAGGCGTTGACGGGTTTTTTCTGGCTCATGGCGTCCTCTTTTAAGACCCGGGTATAGTGTTTAAAATTGACGCATTGTACCGCGTTAATAATCATAATGAATTCGGCAGGTTTTACCGCGCTGGGAGTACCCTCTAGGGAGTGTCGTATTGAATTGGAGAGCTTGGTTTTCCCATCCTGCCGGTCACCCCTTGGCGGAAGAAGACAGTTTTCTTCCCGACCTCTGCGGCGGCGAAGCGTTACCCCAGGTGATGGGTATCAGCGTGTTGATGGCTCTGCTGGTCGCGATAGTCGATACCGGGGTTTTTAATCTGACATGGCCTGTTCTGGGTCGTGCGGTCCTGCTGGCCCTGTGGATCGCTTTTTTAAGTGTTGTGTCGCTATGCCTTGCCGGCCGCTTCCTGCCGGCGTCGCAACCGTTGCGTGGCATACTCCTGTGTTACCTGGCGATATTGTGTGTGGCGGGCGCGGTGGGTCTGGCTGGCGAACAGGTGATGGCGTGGGCAGTGCCGGGGCGGCAGTTCTCTTTTTACGGGGCTTTTGAAGTTGTTCTCATTTCCGCGGTTCCCGCCGGCATTTTATTGCGTTATCTTTTCATGCGGCGAAGGCTTCAGGTTCTCGAGCAAGCTGAACTGGAAGCGCGTATTCAGGCACTGCAGGCGCGCATCAGGCCGCATTTTCTGTTTAATAGTATGAATGTCATCGCCAGCCTGATTGGCTCGGATCCAGTTAAGGCGGAGCGTGCGGTGGAGGATCTGTCCGATTTGTTTCGGCGTACTCTGACGGGCTCGCAGACTCTGATTCCGCTGCGCGAGGAACTGGCATTGTGTCGGAGTTACCTATCGCTGGAAAAGTTGCGACTCGGTGATCGCCTGGCGGTGGAATGGCAGATTGGAGACTACGGCGCGGGCGCACAGATTCCCTGTCTGACATTGCAACCGGTGCTGGAAAACGCGGTTTACCACGGTGTTCAGCTGTTGCAGGAAGGCGGAAAAATTGAAGTGGCAGTCACTCGTGTCAAGGATCGGATTAGCATTGTCGTGCGCAACCCGTTGAATCCGAGAATGCAGCATAACAAGGGAAGTAAAATGGCCATCCAGAATGTGAAACTTCGATTGCGGGCGCATTTTGGACGCAGTGCGGAGGTGCGCTCGGAAGTCAGCGCAGATTGTTATACCACGCATATCGCCTACGCTCTTTACGGAAAATAGACCATGAACGTTTTAATCGTCGACGATGAACCGCTGGCCCGTGAACGCCTGGTGCGTATGCTTAATACCCAGGGTGATATGCGGGTCGTGGGTCAGGCCGGCAATGGCCAGGAGGCGATTCGTCTGGCTCAGGAATACAGTCCGGACGTGGTATTGATGGATGTGCGGATGCCTGGCATGGATGGCCTGGCAGCAGCCCAGCATCTTGCGGAACTGGATCCACCACCGGCGGTGGTCTTTTGTACCGCTTATGGTGACTATGCGGTCGAGGCTTTCTCCTCCCAGGCGACAGGGTATCTGCTGAAGCCAGTGAAGCAGGAAGACCTGGCCCAGGCGCTGGAGCGCTCGGCGCGCGTCAACAAGGCCCAGCTTAGCGAACTGCGGCAGATGCCGGGTATGGCTTTGGGTGGCCGTACACATATCGCGACCAAAAACCGCCGCCGGGTTGACCTCATTCCGGTCACCGATATTAGCCTGTTTCAGGCCGACCAAAAGTACGTCACGGCCTACTACGAGGGCGGAGAAGCGCTAATGGATGAGACCCTCAAGGATCTCGAACAGGAATTCGAGGGCCGTTTTGTGCGCGTGCACCGCAATGCACTGGTCTCGATTTCCCACATCGAAGGCCTGGTCAAGAATAACGAAGGGCAATACCTGGTTCGGCTGCGAGGTTTGGATATCCGACCTCAGGTAAGCCGGCGCCACGCTACGCCCCTGCGCAAGCTCATCGAGCAAATCTGAAGTAAACCGGTGTCCATCTGCGCGGCCCCTGCCGGACGGCGCGTCTGCCTTGGTCGTGGCGTCGATCCGCCGAGCCGTTTAAACTGAGCTTTCACTGATCGCGTGTCACTTGAGAGGCGCGCGGTGCCTTTGTTTATTTCACGTCTGGTGTTCTGGTAATGACTGACGGCAAAACCTCCCGGCTGCGAATTGCGACGCGTAACAGCCCGCTGGCCCTGTGGCAGGCAAATTATGTGAAAGGGGTGCTCGAAGAGACGCATAAAGATTTGCGCGTCGCCATCGTCGCTATGACTACCCAGGGCGACAAATTGCTCGATACTACATTGTCGAGAGTGGGAGGCAAGGGCCTGTTTGTTAAGGAACTCGAGGTCGCCCTGCTTGAAAAGCGCGCCGATATCGCTGTCCACTCCATGAAAGATGTGCCGATGGAACTGCCGCCGGGGCTAGAGTTACCCGTGATTTGCCGACGCGCGGATCCAACCGATGCCCTGGTGAG
Source organism: Cellvibrionales bacterium UBA5860 (assembly GCA_002431545.1). Taxonomy (GTDB): domain Bacteria; phylum Pseudomonadota; class Gammaproteobacteria; order Pseudomonadales; family Porticoccaceae; genus HB2-32-21. The sequence goes on from DJFY01000120.1 coordinate 32,311, forward strand.
TTCGCACTACGACCGACTCGAGTCACTGCCCCGGGGGGCGCGTGTCGGCACATCGAGTCTGCGGCGACAGTGCCAGTTACGGGCCGCTTTCCCGGGTTTGGTCATTGAAGATTTGCGCGGTAACGTTAATACGCGACTGGCCAAACTGGACGCCGGGCATTTCGACGCCATTGTGTTGGCGACCGCGGGACTTATGCGATTGGATCTGGCTCAGCGCATACGCCAGAAAATCGAGCCGTCGCTGATGTTGCCGGCAGCCGGGCAGGGTGCGCTCGGTATAGAGTGCCGCGCTGGCGACGATAGGGTCACCGCCTTGATTGCGGGTTTGCACCATTCGCCAACCGCACATTGTGTCGGGGGCGAGCGCCTGGTCAACCGCATTCTCCAGGGTGGATGCCAGGCACCGATCGCCTGTTTTGGCGAGATCGAGAAGGATAGGTTTCACCTGCGTGCTCTGGTCGGTTCCGTCGATGGCGGACGACTGCTTGCTGACTCGGTTGTCGGGGCGGTGGAGGATAGCGCGTCTCTGGCCGGGGAACTGGCGGAGCGCCTGTTGGCCCAGGGTGCGGCAGAGATACTGCAACGCGCTGGCATTGCCGATGAATAACGACTTGATTGAAAGAGCCCTGCTGAGCAGGTAGCGCGCGTGGCCGGTTCAAAAGGAAAATCACCCCGCGCACAGGATGCGAAAATCCTGGGCGGCGCGGAGGTGGTATTGCTGCGTGCGCGGCTGGCACCCGATGACTTGACGCGGACGTTGAAGGAGAGGGGCGCGTATGTACGCACCCTTCCGGTACAGAAGATCGTATTGCGGCCGGAAGATGATCCGATTGTTCGGCAACAGCTCGAGAATGTTCGGCAACAAGACCTTTTTATATTTGTCAGTCGTCGCGCTGTCGACTGGATTGAGCAATGCATGCCAAAGGTTTTGCAAGTGTGCAACGACAAAGAAGTCTTCGCCGTGGGGCCGGCGACGGCGGCCGTGTTGTCGCATCACGGGGTGCGTGTGCAGTGGCCGGCGCGCGAGTGGAACACACGCGGTCTGCTGGCCATGCCAGCGCTGGCGGCCGTGGCGGGGAAGAAAATTCTGATCTTCCGCGGTCGCGGCGGGCTGGAAGATCTCGGCAAGCAATTACTTCAGCGGGGAGCGTTGGTTGAATACTGTGAACTCTATGAACGCCAGACGGAAGTGGCGCACCGGGCTCAGCTCTTACAGATATTGCAGGAGCATGCCACGCCTACTGACACAATTCTTGTGATCCATAGCGGCAGCGTCCTCGATGCAGTGAAAGAACTTGCCGGGAGGGCCTTCGATCAAATGCAAACAATACCCGTTGTGGTGCCCAGTGACCGGCTGCGGCGCTATGCCGAGGACAATGGACTGAAGCGCGTGCACGTGGCTGCCAGTGCCATGCCTGCGGATATAGAGAATGCGATAGTGGGTTGGTACACTGCGGGCAATACTGGGTAGCTGAGCTGCTCGATTGCATGGCGTCATCCAGACCTGTGCAAATGATGTCAACGGGGAAACACGCCGAGTGGATAACAAACAAACAGACAAGAACGAAAAACCGACGCAACAAGAAGGACAAGCGCCGCCTGACGCGGCCACCAATTCCGCAATAACGTCCACAACAACGCCGAATTCGACGCCGCGTCAGAAGACAGACGTGTCCGAAGAGCGCCAGCCGGGTAAAGGCTGGCGCTGGCTGGCTATCATTTTATTGTTCATTCTGTTGTTGTTCACCGGCGCTGCGGGTTGGCTCGGTTACGAGTTGTATCGTGGTGCCCAACAGGCGGTGGATGTGCAGGCGCGGGAAGCCAATGCGGCGCAGGGCGCAAAGATCGAGCAGATACTGAAAAGTCTCGATGGAGACCGGGCGGCGCAATTGAGTGCAGCCGATAAAATTACCGAAAGCCTGAATGCGCTTGCGCGCGAGCAACGCGCCCTGGGCGATCGTCTTGCCGAGATAGCGGCCCAGGACCGCGATCAGTGGTTGGTGGCCGAGATCGAGTTTCTGGTGCGTCTGGCGAGCCAGCGATTGCAAACCGAACGCCGCCCTCAGGGCGCTCTGATGTTGCTCGAGACTGCGCAACAGCTACTAACCACGCTTGACGCTGCGCCCACCATCGGCGTGCGTGAGGCCCTTGCCGGAGATATTGCGGCGTTGCGCATGTTGGAGACCGTGGATCGCGAGGGTCTCTACGCGCGGCTCACCGCGTTGAAAACGATTGTCCTGACGCTAGAGGCGTTGCCGCAGGCCGAGTTGCCTTCTTCGGGTCGCCTTCCGGCGAGGGACGAAGCCAGCAATGGGCCGGCTGAGGTGCAATCAGAGGTGCCCTGGTGGCGCCGTTTGTGGACCAATGCGGACGCTGCCTGGTCGCGTTTTCTGAGCCAACATTTTCACGTGCGGCGCCGGGATATCCCGATGGAAGCCATGGTTTCCCAGGAGCAGGAACGCTGGCTTCAACTGGATATGGCCACGAATATCGCCACCGCCCAGCAGGCCCTGTTAAGGGAAGAAGAGGCTATCTATGGGGCAGCGCTGGACAACGTCATCTCGCACTTGCGCAGCTATTTCCCAATCGATAAACAAACGCAGTCAGTTTTGACCGAGCTGGATAGCCTGCGCGCCTCGGCTATAAAGCAGCCATTGCCCGATCTGACGACTTCCCTGCAGGCGCTTACCGAGTGGCGCAAGAAACAGCAGGCGCGACCCGCGTCTGGCGTGGGGGAATCGCCGTGAAGCGGGTTGTTTTACTGATTGTTATGGTGCTGGTCGTTGGCGGTGTCCTGTTCAGGCTGATCGACGATACCACGGGTAGTGTCACCGTATCTTTGGGTTCCTATATCGTTCAGTTCAGTCTGTGGACAGCTTTGCTCTTGCTTCTGGTAGCGATATTGCTGTTCTGGTTGATTTACACCGGCGCCAGGATGCTTCTCGCACCGGGCTGGCGGTTAATGGCGAACCGGGAGTCGCGGCGTCGTCAAAAACTTATCGCGCAATATCACGATGCTCTGCTCGCGGTGGCTGAAGGTCGCTGGGAACCAGCCCGTAAAAGCCTGCTTAAAACCGCCGAGAAACTCGATGGTTCAAGCAGCACCATCAGCTATCTGGCGGCGGCAAAAGCAGCGGCGGAAAATGGCCAACTGGAGAGCGCGCTGGAAACGCTGGATCAGGCGCGCGCGTCGAGCGAAGAAGGTGCGCTGGCTGTCGATTTAACTCGAGCCCGCCTGTTGCTTGATCGTCATCGGCCGAATGTGGCCCTTGAGGTACTGCGGCGGGTTCACTCGGCGCAACCGGTTCATCCTGTGGTCCTATCATTGTTGTGCCGCTGTTACCGGGAGCTGGAGGATTGGGACAGCCTGGAAAAACTTCTGCCGGATTTAAAACGCAGCAAAACCCTGTCCCCGGAGGACATCTTTGAGTTACAGGTTCTCGTGCGCTCATCTCAGCTGGCGCGTTTCGCTCAGGCGAGCGCGCCGGCTATGCCCGCGCAAAATGCCGACACGAAGCCGCAGCACGGCACCGCGTCCCAGATGACGCAAATAGAGGGCCTCTGGGGGCGTACCGAAAAAGCGGTCAGGGCGGCGCCAAAGGTGCTTGCAGCCTACGTTCGGGCGCTATCCGAGGCGGGAGCCGCCGACATGGGCGAACAGATTCTGCGTCGTGCTTTAGGCAAGTCATGGGATAACGATCTGATATTGTTATATGGGCAGTTGGAGAGCAACGATTCACTGCGTCAATTGGTTACTGCCGAGCGCTGGTTGCGTGATCGACCCGGGGATCCAGACCTGTTGCTCACCCTGGGCCGCCTGTGTCGGCGCAATGAACTGTGGGGCAAGGGTCGAGATTATCTCGAAGCCTCGTTAAATGCAGCCAATCGACCTGAAACCTGTGCCGAAATGGCTTACGTGATGGCGAAGTTGGGCGAAGACAAACAAAGTGCAGCGTTTTTCAAGCGGGGATTACTAGACGCTGTCGGTATGGATGAGAATCTGCGCCCGGAACTGCCTCGGGCGGCCAGTAGATCGACGACCAGCGGTTAAACTCGGCTGAACCCTGCGTATAAACCGCCGATATCAAGGTGAGTGTGGCCAGAGGGCCGGATTGGTAGGGCGCCAGCGGGAAAACATTTCTTTTTTCTTGCTTTGCTGTGTCGCGCAGTGCTTGCTTGATCAAGCTTATTGATTAGGCCTGATAGTGTTGTGTGGGCTTTAATAAAAATGGTATGGCTTAAGACTCATGGGTAGTGCAGCCTAAGACCGTACTGGACGAACCCCCAATTGTCCGCCCAGAGCTTAA
>DJFY01000120.1:36899-41381 GCA_002431545.1 Cellvibrionales bacterium UBA5860
TGGCCCGCGTTATTTGCCGAGACTGGGTATTCCCCCGCTCAGTCGAGTGACGGGCCGGCCGCGATAATGGTGGGTGAGACGTCAAAGGCTGCAAAGTTTTCGACAAACAAGCCGGCCAGTTTTTTGGCCTGCTCGTCGTACGCTTGTGAATCGTCCCAGGCCTCGCGCGGGTTGAGGTAACGGCTGTCGACGCCGGGCACTTCTCGGGGTATTTCCAGGTTGAGCAGCGGTAGGCTTTCTGTTTCCACTTCTTCCAAGGCCCCGGATTGTATGGCGTGCACAACCGCACGCGTGACTGGAATGGGGAAGCGTTCGCCCGTGCCATCGCCACCCGAGCCTCCAGTCCATCCGGTGTTGACCAGGTAGACCTTACTGCCAAAGTCTTCAATGCGTTTCATCAGCAGCTCGGCGTAGACGTTTGCCGGACGAGGCATAAAAGGGGCGCCGAAACATGCGGAGAACGTCGGGTGGATGCCAGACTCCGCGCCGAGTTCGGTGGACCCGACGCGAGCGGTATAGCCGCTGAGGAAATGATAGGCGGCAGCCTCTTTGGAAAGGATAGCAACGGGCGGCAGCACACCGGTGACATCACAGGTGAGAAACAGAATATGTTTCGGTTCCCCGGCGCGATTGTCCGGGCTGCACATATCTACCAGGTCGAGCGGGTAACTGCAGCGACCATTTTCTGTCAGGCTGGTGTCGCTATAGTCTGCGTGTCGCTGGTTGTCCAGCACGACGTTTTCAATAATAGCGCCAAAGCGAATGGCATCCCAGATAACGGGCTCGTTTTTTCGGCTCAGGTTGATTGTTTTGGCGTAACAGCCGCCTTCCAGATTAAAGACGGCGCCCTTGGTCCAGCCGTGCTCGTCATCGCCGATCAGGTAACGTTCCGGGTCGGCGGATAAAGTTGTCTTGCCAGTACCCGAGAGGCCAAAAAACAAAGCTACGCTGCTGTCTTTACCGACATTGGCGGCGCAATGCATCGGCATGACATCTTTCTCGGGAAGTAGGAAGTTCTGTACTGAGAACATACCCTTTTTCATTTCGCCCGCGTATTTCATTCCGGCTAACAGTAGCCTGCGACGGGCGAAATTGACGATGACGACACCGCTGCTGTGGGTGCCGTCGCGTTCGGGTTCGCAGACAAAGTTTGCCGCATGTAGGATCTGCCACTCTTCCTTGCCGGCCGCGTTGTATTTTTCAGGTCGGATAAACATGTTGCGGGCGAACAGAGCGTGCCAGGCGGTCTCAGTAGTGACCTTGACTGGGATATAGTGTTTGCTGTCTTCCCCCACATGGAGGTGTGAGACAAAGCGGTCGCGTTCGGCGATATGGGCTTTCACCCTTTCCCACAGAGCATCAAACTTTTCCGCGTCAAATGGCCGGTTGACCGGCCCCCAGTTGATGGCCTCACTGGTGCTGGGTTCGTCGACGATAAAACGGTCGGCGGGGGACCGTCCGGTATGGCGCCCCGTCTCAGTTCGCAGCGCGCCCGTATCGGTTAATACTCCTTCACCACGCAGCAAAGCTTGTTCAATGAGTTCGGCGGAGGACAGGTCCTGGTGCGCCGTCGCGAGAGAATGGTCTTGCTGGGTCATGAGGGGTTGGGTCATCGAGTCTGTATCCTGTAAGCAGTCAAAGCCTGATCAATGCGAGCCTACACCGCTAATGCGGGCCAAAAAAGGGGCGCCAATTATGCCAGAAAACTCCCTTTCCGCGAAGGAATATGCCGTAATTTCAGTGTAGGGTCGGATCGTCATTAAGTAGTTTTTCTATATCTTTCTTATTAAAGCGATAATGTTGCAAACAAAACTGGCAGGTGATTTCTATGGGCGTTTTTTCCTCAAGCATCACTTGCAGCTCGTGAGCGCCAAACCCGAGGAGGGCGCGCGCGGTACGTGCCCTTGAACAACTACAGCTGAATCGAAAAGTGCGCGTAGCCAGCATTCTCACTTTCTGTTGATAAAATAATCTCCTGAGCAACGTTTCGTGCCCGAACTCCAGTTGTTCCTGTTTGTTGAGCGTGTCGACCAGCGTGTTCACTAATCGCCAATGTTCTTCCCCTTCATCCCATTCGTCTCGGGTGCCGTCGGACAAAGGCAGGACTTGGAGCAATAATCCGGCGGCCCTGCGACCGTCCGCACTGAGACAGATTCGCGTGGGCAACTGTTCGGATCGGTGAAAATAGTCGCTAAGGCAGTCGCTCAGACTGTGTCGTTCCAGCGGCACGATGCCCTGATAGCGTTCCCCTTGTGCCGGTTCAATGGTCACTGCGAGGGTCGCTTGACTTCCTAGCAAAGAGGTCAGTGCAGCGGAGTCGGTTACAGTGCTCGTGGTCTCGCCGCACTCGCCATCGAAGGGTGCAGCCGAGAAGCGGGTGATCGCGCGCAGACTGGATTGCCGCGTGCAATCTGCGACAATCATATTTACCGGCCCTTTACCAACGGCCTGCAGGGAAATGGAGCCATCAAACTTTAGCGTGGCACTTAACAGTGCGACGCCCGCGAGGAACTCGCCGAGGAGTATCTGCAGAGCCGGCGGGTAGTCGCCGTTTTGTAAAACCTGGTGGTAGCTATCCTGCAGGGAAAGGATTTCACCGCGAATGTCTGTATCATCGAACAGGAAACGCTGCCCGAGATCGTTTTCTGCTGTTGTCATATGCCTCAAAGATTCTAAGTTGTCGGATGACCTGTTCGGCCTATGGGCAAGCAAGGCTCCGAGACTTCCTGGCCCCCGATGGGACAGGGCAGTATTTCATAAATCGTCGAGTTGACGAAAGCGGTGAATCTGTCGGCGCTGCTTTTTCGTCGGTTTGCGTGCTGGGGGCGAGTGAGTGACGGCTTGTTGTTTGCGCGCCTCGGCTCGCCGCGCGCGGGCCTCTATGCTGGCCGACGTTTCCCGGTATAGCGTCGCCGCCAGCGGTGCGCTCCGGCGCTGGTCCGACACGCCTGTTACTTCGACCTCGAGCTGCTCCCATCCGCGGCGGATTTCAATATTCTCGCCCTGCATGATTTCCTTGCTGGGCTTGACCCGAAGGCCGTTGACGTGGACCTTGCCGCCTGCCACAGCCTCTTTTGCCAGGGCTCTGCTGCGAAAAAATCGTGCCGCCCACAACCACTTGTCGATTCTGACTCTATCCATGTCGGGAATTCACGTCAGGCTTGATTCAGCCCTGTTTCGAAGCGGCCTCGGCCCCGTTGTGCATGATTTCGGCGAACGTATCGATGGCTGGGAATTCAAGGTCGGTGCGTGGCGCCTTGGTACTGTCCGGTCGACTGATACACAGTACATGGGCAATGCCGAAAGAGCGGGCTGAGTGCAGCATGGGCTCGTTGTCGTCAATAAATAAAGTGCGTTCGGGGTCGAAGTCAATATCTTGCCGCAGACGATGCCAGAAGTCCCCGTGTTCCTTGGGTATCCCGTAGTCGTGGGAGGATACGATGGCATCCAGCCAGAGATCGATGCCGGTGACTTCGAGTTTTATTTCGAGACTGTGTCTATGGGCGTTGGTGGCCAGGACCCTTCGCGTATTCATGTTGCCCAGATGCGCGAGAAACTCTCTCACGTGGGGCCGTATCGCGATCAAATGCTGGACTTCTCTTTTCAGGGCTGGGACATCCAGCGCCAGTTCGCGCGACCAGTAATCGGTGCAATACCATTCGATACTATCGCGTTTTTCGTCGAAACGCCGATACAGATCCCGAAGCGCATCCTCCGGATCGATTTGGTGGCGCTCGGCGTAACGCGCCGGCAGAAAGTGTTGCCAGAAGTAGTTGTCAAAATGTAGATCGAGCAGTGTGCCGTCCATATCAAGGAGCACAGTGTCAATGGCTTTCCAGTCGATCATGGCAGATAATGCTCTCAAAACCCGCTGACGGCACGCAGTATGCCTATTAAACCGGAAATTTTGAAGCAACGCGCAGTGGCAAAATCGCGATTGTTCCAGATCGAACAACTGGAGCTGCGGTTTTCTAATGGCGTGGAAAGGACTTATGAAAGGCTGGCACCTTCCGGCTACGGTGCGGTTGCCGTAGTGCCGCTGATTGATACCGGGGAAGTCTTGCTTATTCAGGAATATAGTGCAGGCATGGACGAGTACCAGTGGGGTTTGCCCAAAGGCGCAGTGGATCCGGGTGAAAACCCGCTGGAAGCAGCGAATCGCGAGCTTATGGAAGAGGCGGGATTTGGCGCAGGGCAGTTGCACTACCTGAAAAGCGTTTGTCCGAGTCCGTCCTATATGCAGCGGGGCATCGATATCGTACTGGCGGAAGAGCTTTACGAAAAATCCCTGCCCGGAGATGAACCGGAACCCCTGGCGCGAATGACCTGGCCATTGGATGCCCTGGGCGATCTGTTGTCGCGTGGCGATGTTCGTGACAGCGTCTCGATCGCCGGATTATTTCTTGCGCGCGACTACCTCGCGACCCGCGGTGAGTTGACCGGCTGAGGCCTTCTCGCATCCATTTTGTGTGCGTTGTGTGC
>DJFY01000120.1:41648-72194 GCA_002431545.1 Cellvibrionales bacterium UBA5860
TTGTGTGCGTTGTGTGCTAATCAATACAGTGGAGTTTTAATGGATCGGCAATTGCTGAACACGGTGTTGGATCTTGCGGAATCAGCGGGCAAGGCGATTCTCGATGTTTACGACTCGCCGTTTAAGGTCGATCGCAAGGCCGATGAATCGCCCGTGACTGAAGCCGACCTTGCGGCGCATGCCATACTGCAGGCTGGCCTCGAAGATCTGCTTGAGGGCGTGCCGGTGCTGTCGGAGGAATCGCGTGTGCCGGATTTTGCTCAGCGCAGTACCTGGCGGCGTTACTGGATTATCGATCCGCTGGATGGCACCAAGGAGTTTATCAAACGCAATGGCGAATTTACGGTCAATGTGGCTTTGATAGAGGATCACGCGCCGGTTCTCGGCGTGGTCCACGTGCCGGTGAGCGGCGTGAGTTACGCTGGTATTGCAAGACAGGGAGCTATACGCAAAGAGGCCGATGGTCGCACCAGCCCTATTGGGGTACGCAGCATGACTGGCCGTGGACAGCCCGGCGTGCCGGTAGCAGTTGTCGCCAGCAGGAGCCACGGTTCTGAGGCGGTAGAACACCTGTTAAAACGGCTCGCATTCAAACTGGGAGTCGTCGATACCTGTAATATGGGAAGTTCTTTGAAGCTGTGCCTGGTCGCTGAGGGCAAGGCCGATATTTATCCACGTCTTGCGCCGACCATGGAATGGGACACAGCTGCGGCGCAGGCTGTTGTCGAGGCGGCGGGCGGCGTGGTGCTCGGCGCTGATTTGAGGGTGTTACGTTACAACACCAAAGAAGATTTGTTGAATCCGCACTTTTATGTATTGGGGGATTCGGATTTTCCCTGGCAAGAATTGTTGCCGGCGCCGTAATTATATCGCCTTTATCGGCCTTGCCACCGGCATAAGACCAAGCTTCGCGACAACTCCCGGCCTTACAGGCGCTAACGCGGAGGGGCTATTAAACCCGAAATCTACCAGATATCTTCAGGAAGGGGCGTTGTCGGTCCAGTGTATTCCGGTGCCCCGTGCAGCGTTTCGTGCAGTTCGGGTGCGTATTCCTCGCGAAACAGCTCAAAAATGGCGTTGGGTGCGCCTTCTGCGGCACGCAATCCGGTGTTGGGATCGATCTTGATCGATACCATGTCCGCGGGTTGTGGTTGTATTTTTTCGGGTCGTCCGGCCAGGGCTTCCGCCATAAAGTCCATCCAGATCGGTAAAGCCGCCGAGCCGCCGAATTCCCGGCGCCCAAGTAGCTTGTTGTCGTCAAAACCCAGCCATACCGTAGTGACCAGGTCGGGTGAGTAACCCGAGAACCAGGCGTCGCGCGGCCCGTTGGTGGTGCCGGTCTTACCGGCGAGATCGTTCCTGTTGAGGCTGCGGGCTTTGCTGCCGGTGCCCCTGATGACCACATCTTTTAACATCGAATCCATTAGAAAGGCGACGCGAGGCTCGAGGATACGCTGAGCTGTTGGCTTTGCGCTGTTCTTGTCTTGGGCGGCGAAGGGATCGTCGAGTTCTGGTTTTGCCAAAGGATTTTGCATCGCCGTGATCGCTGTCTCGGAAGTCGTAGTATTCGGTGCCAATGCATGACTTTGGCTATCTGGTGTTCGTGGTCCCGAGTGCTGATAAAGAACCTCGCCGTTGAGGTTTTCAATTCGCTCAATGAGATAGGGCGATATTTTGAATCCTCCATTGGCGAACGTGCTGAAGCCGGTGGCGAGTTCAAGAGGAGTGAGGGCATAGGTTCCCAGGGCCAGGGACAGATTCCGCGGCATCTCCCGAGTATTGAAACCGAACTTTGCCGCGGTATTCAGTGCCGTGTCGACACCGATGCTGCGCAGAATGCGTATGGATACCAGATTGCGTGAGCGGTACAGGGCTTCGCGCAGGCGGGTCGGCCCGTAAAATTGACCGCTGCTGTTTTCCGGTCGCCAGGCTTTTTCCACAGTGTTATTGTCGAGTACCACAGGGGCGTCGTTGATAATGCTTGCCGCTGTCATTCCGTGTTCCAGCGCGGCAGTGTAAATGAAGGGCTTAAAGCTGGATCCGGGCTGGCGTCGGGCCTGCGTCACGCGGTTGAAGTGGCTTTGTGCGAAGTCAAACCCGCCGACAATTGCCCGGATACCTCCCGAGTTTGGGTCGAGGGCAACCAGCGCTGCCTGCGCTGCCGGCACTTGAGCGAGGTAGGGGCCATCTGCTCCGTGTCCGATACGAATGACGTCGCCTGCCGAGAAGACGTCGTTCAGGTTTTTGACCACAGTCGAAATCCGGCTTTCCGAGATGTATTTACGCAGCTTCCGAATTCGCGGGCTGTCTTGTGTCAGCGTGACATCCTGGTGCGATTTAGTGATCAGCGAGATCGAGGTATCCGTTACCCCGGTGACAATGGCGGGTTCCAGGCCGGCGACCACAGGCGTCGAGTTGAGCAAATCCATTCGTTCCTGGGGGGCTTCGACATGTGCTTCCGGGCCTCGGTAACCGTGTCGCCAATCGTAATCAAACAGTCCCCCAGTCACCGCTTTATCGGCTGAACGCTGCATATCGACATCGACGGTTGTAATCACAATATAACCTTCGGTATAGGCAGCGGGGCCGAACATGTCGAGCGCAAAGCGTCGTGCCTCTTCAGCCGCATAGGGTGCGCTGTAGTCGATGCTCGCACCGTGATATCTCGCCACAGCGGGCGATGTGCGGGCAACCTCATACTCTTCCGGGCCGATGAAGTCGAGTTTAAGCATGCGCCCAAGAATCCAGTTGCGCCGGCTCATGGCGCGCTCTGGATTGATAATGGGGTTAAACCTCGACGGCGCTTTGGGTAGGCCGGCGATCATGGCTATTTCGGCAAGACTAAGTTCTCCTACCGAGCGGCCGTAGTAAGTCATAGCCGCAGCCTCAATGCCATAGGCGCGGTTGCCGAGGTAAATCTTGTTGGCATAGAGAGAGAAGATTTCATTCTTGTCCAGTTCATCTTCTATGCGCAGCGCCAGCAGAATCTCGTTGAATTTCCGGATAAAACTGCGTTCGCGCGTGAGGAAAAAGTTCCTCGCAACCTGCATTGTGATTGTACTGCCGCCGGTCTGGATGCTTCCTGTGCTGGCGAGTTCGAAGGCGGCCCGCATGAGACCGGCAAAATCAACGCCGATATGTCGGTAGAAGCCATCGTCCTCAGCGGCAAGTATGGCATGCACCAAATGTTGGGGAATAGCCGCGAATTCAATCGGCGTCCTACGTTTTTCGCCAAACTCGCCGATAACTTTTAAATCTTGTGAATAAACTCTCAAAGGAGTTTGAAATTGAATGCTTTTAAGGGTTTCAACCGACGGCAGCCTGGGGCTAAGGTAGGCATACAGCCCTGCGGTCAGCATCACGCCGCATCCGGCGGCAAAAACTGCCAGGTGGGCCAAGCTGAGAAAAATACGTTTGATCAAATCCAGTGGTGCTCTCGTGTGGCGCTCTCGATGTATGAGGCAGGTCGCAATTTTGACCTGAAACTCATTATACCGGCATGGGATTGTTAAATAATACTTGCAATATGGCGATAATGAGTTAGAGTGCCTTGTGATTATATTTGCCTAACTATAGGAATTAGAAACTAAAAATGGGAATGTTCAGGTTTCTAGATGGCGGCGTTAAGGCGGTTCTCGGTGTCGATATCACGTCTTCGACAGTTAAAGTACTGGAATTAAGCAAATCCGGTGGCCGTTACAAAGTCGAGAGCTATTTTGTCTGCCCCTTGCCGCCCAACACGGTAGTTGAAAAAAACATCAGCGATGTCAATGCATTGGCTGAATCGATTCGCAAAGCCGTCAGTCAGGCCAAGGCCAAAACCAAAGATGCTGCTGTAGCGGTTGCCGGCTCAGCGGTTATTACCAAAGTGATTGAAATGCCTGCAGATTTGAGCGAGGAGGGCATGGAATCCCAACTTGCGGTCGAGGCCGATCAACATATTCCCTATCCGCTCGACGAAGTGGCCCTCGATTTCGAATTGATCGGGCCGTCCGAGTCGAATGCCGAGCAGTTTGATGTATTACTCGCTGCCTGCCGCAGAGAGAATGTCGACCTCCGGGCAGAGGCGCTGACACTGGCGGGTCTGAACCCGAAGATCGTCGATGTCGAGGTGTTCGCCGTGGAGCGAGCCTTTAAGTTGATTTCCGAACAACTCGAAGAAGTCGGCGAACAGGTTGTTGCCATTGCCGATATCGGTGCCACCATGCTCACGTTGAGTGTTCTGGTTGACGGCAAAACGCTTTATACCCGGGAGCAGTTGTTTGGCGGCAAGCAGGTTACCGACGAGATCCAGCGGCGCTATGGCCTGTCGCTGGAAGAAGCTGGTCAGGCAAAAAAGACCGGTGGCCTGCCGGACGACTACGAATCGGAGATTCTCGAGCCTTTCAGGGAGGCGTTGATTCAACAGATCTCCCGATCATTGCAGTTTTTCTTTTCTTCCAGCCAGTACAACTACGTGGACCAGCTGGTTCTGGCCGGTGGTGTTGCTGCCATGGATGGTCTCTGCGCCGAAGTTGAAGAGAAACTGTCACTGCCCACCATGGTTGCCAACCCGTTTGCCAACATGGTAATCGGCGGCGACGTTAACGCGGTGGCACTGGCTACGGATGCGCCGGCGATGTTGATTGCGGCAGGGCTGGCTTTAAGGAGTTTTGACGACAATGGCTAACATTAACCTGTTACCCTGGCGCGAGGAATACCGCCAGGAAAAAAGAAAAGAGTTTGTCGTTGTTCTCGCAGCCGTCGCGATTTTTTCGTTACTGATTCTCGGCGGCTGGGATCGCTGGGTCAACGGGCGTGTCGATTGGCAAAAAAGCCGCAACGACCTGTTGACTCGGGAAATCGCCGTGCTGCAAAAACAGGTCGAAGAGATCAAGGAACTCAAGCAGAAACGCCAGCAAATGCTGGAGCGAATGGAAGTCATCCAGTCGCTGCAGGCCAATCGGCCCGAGATTGTCAAAATATACGACGAATTTGTCAGATCGACACCAACCGGCATTTATTTTGTGGAAATGGGGCGCACGGGTCGCGATGTCTCGCTTGTGGGTTACGCCGAATCCAACAACCGAGTGTCGGTGCTGATGCGCCAGCTCGACGCCTCGGAGATGTTTCGCGAGCCCAATCTGACAAAGGTTGAGGCAGATGCCGATATGGGTGAGCAGGGCAGTCGTTTTGAGTTAAACGTGAAGCTGGGTCCGCCGGCGGTCGGTGATGGTGAATCCGAGCAACAGGAAGAGGCTTGAGATGCAGGCTGATACTAATGAAGTAGTCAAACCCAGAAGTCTCGATATTTCGGAATTCAATGCCGACAACATCGGCGTCTGGCCGCTGCAATATCGGGCGTTGGTGTGCGTGCTTTTGTTCGTCACCGTGCTGGCTGTCGGTTACTTTCTCCATGTTAAAGAGCTTTATAGCAACCTGGACAGGGTGGCAGTGGAAGAAAAAAGCCTCCGCGATGCCTACCAGCAAAAAGCATTTGAGGCCGCCAACCTCGACGCCTACCGCCAGCAGATGGCAGAGGTGGAGGAGTCGTTCGGGGCGTTGCTCAGTCAGCTACCCGGAGACACCGAAGTGCCGGGTCTTCTTGAGGATATTACTGAAGTTGGATACGGCAGCAGCCTGGACATCAAATCTATCGATTTGCAGCCGGAAAATGCTGAAGAGTTTTATATCGAGCTGCCGATCAAAATAGTCGCTGAGGGTGGCTATCACGATATTGCGACCTTCGTCAGCGGCGTCGCGGGTTTACCGCGAATTGTGACTCTGCACGGGTTTTCAATCGCCAATGCGGAGGATTCGAACCGCCAGGTGTTTGAGGTGGAAGCGAAGACGTATCGATATAAAGTACAGGACGAATAGTTCATGGAATTCGGTTTCAGAATCAAAAAAGTCTGGCTGGCGAGCTGGTGCCTTATGCTCAGCGCCTGCGGCAGCGGTGTGGAACACCAGGATCTGCACGATTTTATGGAAAAAGCGCGCAGTCAGCCGGTGGGTGAGATCGAACCGCTGCCGACATTCAATCCCTACGAGACGTTTAAATACAGTGCCATGGCGCTGCGCAGCCCTTTCGAAAAGCCGGTCATTGTTGATGGCGAGAGTCAATCGGAGGGCGTTTCAGCCGTCGAGCCTGATCAGAACCGCAAGAAGGAATATCTCGAGCAGTTTAATTTCTCCGCCTTTTCGCTGGTGGGCGCTATCGCCAGGGATGGGGTTCTATGGTCACTGGTCGAAGACGGTGAAGGTGATGTCCATCGAGTAACTGTCGGCAATTATATGGGAAAAAACCACGGCAAAATCGTATCGAACGTCGAGTCCAAAGTCGATGTTATCGAGATCGTTCCAGACGGAAAGGGAGGCTGGGTTGAACGACCCCGAACTCTCACTCTCAGGGAAAATAACTAATGAGTAATTTTGGGGAATCAGTCATGAAGATGAGTAATCGGTTGTTTGGGCAGGTTGTGACGCGTTGCATCGCCCGCGTGTTGGGCTGCGGCATGCTCCTGTGCGCAACCTGGGCTCAGGCGGTGACAATCGATGATATCAATTTCTCAACGTTGCCCGGGGATAAATTCGAGATCAAGCTGAGTTTTGACGGCACTCCCCCGGCCGCGAAAAGTTACGTCATCAATTCGCCTGCGCGCATCGTCCTAGATTTCCCCGATACTGACAGCGCGTTGAAAGAAAAAAAGTTTGCGCTGGCGTCGGAAAATGGACAAAACGCCGTGGTTCTGAGTGCCGGTGGCACCACTCGGCTGATCGTCAACCTACGCGAGCCGGTGGGCTTTGATACGCGTACAGAAGGCAACATTTTGGTGTTGGCGGTAGACGGCCCCAGCGCAGGTGCCGTCGCGACAGCGGGAGCTGCTGACACCGGTTCAGTGCGCAGCCAGTATGCTCAGGTCTCGAACAAGACTGATTCCGGCAGCGGCAACGCGCTTACAGGGGTCGATTTCAAGCGCGGTGAAAAAGGCGAGGCACTGATCTCCCTGGGACTAAGCAATCCGAACATCCCTGTCGATGTCGCTCGACTGGGTTCGGATGTGGTGATGAGCTTTTATCGTACGTCCTTGCCTGAACATCTCAACCGCAAGCTCGATGTGATCGACTTTGCGACGCCTGTATTAACCGTTGATAGCCGCCAGGACGGCACCACTACAAAAGTGGTGATTGCCGCACAGGGTGAGTACGACTATTTGGCCTATCAGGCCGACGACCAGTACGTCGTCAGTATTAAGAAATTGACTCGGGAAGAACTGGAAGAGAAGAAGTCTCAGTTTGAATTTGTCGGCGAAAAACTTTCGCTTAACTTCCAGGATATCGAAGTGCGCTCGGTATTGCAGCTGATCGCGGATTTCACCGAACTTAACCTGGTCGCGAGCGATACGGTGACAGGCAATATCACATTGCGGTTGGAAAATGTGCCTTGGGACCAGGCCCTGGAAATTGTATTGAAAGCCAAAGGGCTGGATAAACGTCAGGAGGGCAACGTCCTGTTGGTGGCGCCCGCCGTTGAAATTGCGGAGCAGGAGCGTCTGCAGGTCGAGGCCAATAAACAACTCATAGAACTGGCACCGCTGGTTACCGACTTTGTTCGCGTGCGATATGCCGATGCGCGCGAGCTTTTTGACCTCTTCGATGTCGAGGAAGGTGGCGGCGGTGGTGGCGGTGGCGATGAGAACGCGACCTCAAGCATCCTGTCGGAGCGGGGTACGGCTATCGTTGACGAGCGCACCAATACGATTATCTTGACCGATGTGCAGGAAAAGATCGATGAATTCCGCCGTCTGGTGAAAGAAATCGATATTCCCATTCGCCAGGTGGAGATTGAGGCTCGCATTGTCGAGGCCAGTACCGACTTTCGCAAGGAACTGGGCGTTCGTTGGGGGATTTCCGGTATTCGCAGGCCGGGTGACGACATTTTCTCCTTCGTGGGTACCCGCCAGGGCCAGAAGCGGGACGGCGTAATCGACGCGTTTACCCTCGAGGACAATGAGATCGAGATTGATCCCGCTACCGGTGCCATTACGATCGAGGAAGAGAACGACCTGACACTGGCGGAAACGCTCGCTGTGGACTTGGGTGTCGCCAGCCCCAGCGGCAGCATCGCGCTGGGCTTGCTGAAAGACAATACCTTTATTGATCTGGAGTTGAGCGCTCTGGAAAATGACGGCTTTGGCGAAATTATTTCCCAGCCCAAAGTGCTCACTGGTGATAAACAGCAGGCTACGATTAAGGCGGGTACGGAAATTCCGTATCAGACTGGTACCTCAAGCGGTGAAACGGAAATTGAATTTCGGGAAGCGGTGTTGAAACTTGACGTCACACCTCAAATTACACCGGATAATCGAATTATCATGAACCTCGTGATTAATCAGGATTCTATCGGGCAGATCGTGCCGACAGCTCAGGGCGGATCAGAGCCCACGATCGACGTCACCGAGGTCATTACACAAGCTTTGGTGGGTGATGGTCAGACGCTGGTCCTGGGTGGTATTTTCCAGATGGAAGAAGTCAAAGGCGTAGAAAAAGTGCCGGTTCTGGGCGATATCCCTTACATCGGTAAAATGTTCCGCAACCGGATCTCGTCGCACTCCAAAAGGGAAATCCTGATTTTCGTGACGCCGCGAATTATCAGTGATCCCCTTTTGGATCCATGATTAACTCCCAGCGAATTTTTCTTGTCGGCCCCATGGGGGCCGGCAAAACCACAGTAGGCAAACACCTCGCACGGTTACTCGGCATGGGTTTTTTTGACCTGGATACCGAGATCGAAGCGCGTAGCGGTGCAGATATCAGCTGGATATTCGACGTCGAGGGCGAACAGGGGTTTCGCGAACGAGAAACTGCCATGCTGAAGGAACTCGCGGCCCGCGAAGCGGCGATCATAGCGACCGGCGGCGGTATCGTGTTACGCGCTGAAAATCGGGAAATTCTGGTGGAAACCGGGACGGTGGTATATCTCGCGGTGCCGGTGGCGACTTTGATTGAGCGAACCCGTAGCGATACCAAGCGGCCGTTACTCCAGGTAGAGGATCGGGAGGCGGCCGTCGAAAAACTCGCCAGTGAGCGGGCGCCCCTCTACGAAGAGGTCGCTTCGATCACCTATACTGGCGACAAAGCCAGCCCACATGCCGCCGCTCAGAGTATTCTAAAGCTCGTTCAGCAACAGCAAAGCTAGAGGGTGCTGTGCTAGTATCCTTCCGTCTGTTTATTCTTTAGTTCAATTTGCTTATGCATTGCTTGCATGTCGCGCTGGGCGCGCGCAGCTATCCTATTATTATCGGCCGGGGTCTCTTATCGGATAATGCGACATTTGCGCCGTATCTGGGCGAGGGGGGGGTACTTGTCGTTACCAACGACACTGTCGCGCCGCTTTATCTCTCGCGAGTTGTCGCCACTATAGGTGCCCAGGATTGCCAGCAACTGGTGCTGCCAGATGGTGAAGAGTACAAGACGCTGGACACCCTGAATCGGGTATTTGACAGCTTGCTCGAGGCTCGGCGTACTCGCGATGTCACTCTGGTTGCGCTTGGCGGCGGCGTCATTGGTGATCTTACAGGGTTTGCCGCAGCCTGCTACCAGCGCGGCGTCGATTTCATACAGGTTCCGACAACTCTTCTGGCGCAGGTCGACTCTTCGGTCGGTGGTAAAACCGCGGTCAACCACCGGCTCGGTAAGAATATGATCGGTGCTTTCCATCAACCCAAAGCGGTCTTCATCGACACCGACACGCTGGCATCTTTGCCCGACAGGCAGTTTGTCGCCGGTATAGCTGAAGTTATCAAATATGGCTTGATCGCCGATACCGCATTTTTTGAGTGGCTGGAAGCCAATATCCAGGCGCTCCTGGCGCGCGATCACGAATGTCTTGTTCACGCGATAGAAACATCATGCCGCCTGAAGGCTAAGGTGGTAAGTGATGATGAGCGCGAGTCCGGCATCAGAGCCATTCTCAATCTAGGGCATACCTTCGGCCACGCCATCGAAACGCACCAGGGCTACAAATCCTGGCTGCATGGCGAGGCGATTGCTGCTGGTATGGTGCTGGCCGCCAGAGTGTCGGCGGCTGTAGGGTGGTTGAGTGCCGGTGATGTCGAACGGATCACCGCGCTGATTACGGCTGCGGGTTTGCCCGTGGCCCCGCCGGGTGACATTGGCATTGAAGACTTTCTGGAACTCATGGCCGTGGACAAGAAAGCCCGGGGCGGTCGGATTCACCTGGTTCTGCTAAAAGAAATCGGTAACCCTGTGGTTACCGCCGATTACGATCAAGCCGCGTTACGAGCAGTGCTAAGCTCGACCTGAACGAAGGTTCCGTAACTTTATCGGGCCCTGTAGAGGGGTTTCGACGATTTGTCGCGGTTTCGGCGTGCGTGTAGAATGTGCCTCCCTTTCGGTTGGGCTGCTATTTCACGTAGCAAACTGAATTTCGCGTAACGTGTTCCTACCCGGTTGTTTTTCAAGAAGATATATGTCAAAGGGCTTGTACGATAGAGGCGAATTTCGCGATAACTGTGGCTTTGGTCTGATTGCCCATTTGCGCGGCGAGGCGAGTCATCAATTGCTACAAACGGCAATTGGTGCGCTTACCTGCATGACCCACCGTGGCGGTATCGCCGCAGATGGCAAGACTGGCGATGGCTGTGGTTTGCTGATGCAGAAACCTGACCGGTTTTTTCGCCAGATTGCCCGCGACAAGTGGCAGGCTGACCTGCCCACGGATTACGCCATTGGCGCGATGATGCTCGATATTGATAGCGAGCGCCGACAGCAACAGAAAATTGTTGCCGAGGAGGAGTTCACGCGCCAGGGACTGACCGTTGTCGGCTGGCGCGAGGTGCCCACGGACAACAGCTGTCTCGGGGAAATCGCCCTACGTTCGCAGCCTGCAATAGAGCAGGTCTACGTCACTGCCAGCCCGGATCTGACCATCGAGTACTTTGACGCCCGGCTCTTTGTCGCCCGGCGTCATATCGAAAAGCGTCTGGTTTCCGATAAATCCTTTTATATTGCGAGCCTCGCGACTCGAGTGGTCTGCTACAAGGGTTTAATGATGCCGGTGGATCTGCCCCGGTTCTATCCCGACCTGTCGGACTCCCGGCTGGAAACCGCGATCTGCGTTTTTCACCAGCGCTTTAGTACCAACACCTTACCGGAATGGCCGCTGGCGCAACCCTTCCGTATGCTGGCGCATAATGGCGAGATAAATACCATCCTCGGCAACCGCAACTGGTCGCTGGCGCGCACCAACAAGTTTGAATCCCCGCTGTTGCCCGACCTCAAAGATGTGGCCCCCCTGGTCAATAGAGAGGGCTCCGAT
Source organism: Cellvibrionales bacterium UBA5860 (assembly GCA_002431545.1). Taxonomy (GTDB): domain Bacteria; phylum Pseudomonadota; class Gammaproteobacteria; order Pseudomonadales; family Porticoccaceae; genus HB2-32-21. The sequence goes on from DJFY01000120.1 coordinate 52,969, forward strand.
TCTTCTAGTCTGGATAATATGCTCGAAGTGCTGGTTACCGGTGGCGTGCCCCTGCATCGGGCGGTACGCATGTTGATTCCGCCGGCCTGGAATAACGTCGAAGATCAGAATCCGAACGAACGCGCGTTCTTTGAATATCAATCGATGCACATGGAGCCCTGGGATGGCCCCGCTGGCCTGGTTATGACCGATGGCCGGTACGCCGTGTGTGCCCTGGATCGCAACGGCTTGCGCCCGTCTCGCTGGAGCCTGACTGACGACGATGTCATTACGGTGGCTTCCGAGACCGGCGTCAATTCGGTGGCGTCGGGTGCGGTGGTTGCCAAGGGGCGCCTGGGACCGGGCGATATGCTGTCAATCGACGTGGTCAAGGGCAAAATAGAAACGCGCGAGGAAATCGACCAGCGCCTGGCTGCAGCGCAACCCTATCGGCGTTGGTTGCGTGAAGGCGCGGAAGCGATTGAATCAACGCTCGAGCAGGATGGTCTGGAATCGGAAGGTACGCTGTCGCGGCAACTGATCCGCCGCTACATGAAAATGTACGGGGTTTCCCTTGAAGAGCGGAATCAGGTGCTGGCGCCCCTGGCCGAGGGTGCCCAGGAAGCGGTGGCCTCAATGGGTGACGATGCGCCCATGGCGGTGTTGTCGAGTCGTCATCGCAGCGTGTTCGATTATTTCCGGCAGCAATTTGCCCAGGTCACGAACCCGCCCATCGATCCCCTGCGGGAGGGCATAGCGATGTCCCTTACCACGCAGCTGGGCAAAGAGCGGAATGTGTTTGCCGAAGGGCCCGAGCACGCCCAGCGTGTCAATTTGAACAGCCCGGTTCTTTCGCCGCGCAAGTACTTTGCGTTGAAAAACAACGGGCACAAGGATTTTCGGGTTCGAAAGTTCGAGTTGCGCTATCAACCTGAACATTGTGACTTACGATCGGCAATTGTTGCATTGTGCGCTGATGTTGAAGCAGCTGTGCGCGAAGGTATAACGATCTGCATTCTTTCCGACTATAAAATTGATATCGGGGAGATTCCGGTCCAGGCGCTTTTTGCCGTCGGAGCGGTGCACAACCATCTCATCAAGCGTGGGCTGCGCTGCGATGCAAATCTAATCGTCAGTACCGGCTCGGCGCGGGATGCTCATCAGATTGCGACGTTGATTGGCTGCGGTGCTACCGCAGTCTATCCCTATCTGAGTTATCACCTGCTGCACGAGATGACCGAAAGTGGGGAATTAACCGTCGATGTCGATACGGCGTTCAAGCACTATCGCCGGGGGATTATCAAGGGCTTGATGAAAATCCTGTCAAAGATGGGTATTTCGACCATCGCCTCTTATCGCGGTGCCATGCTGTACGAGGCAGTTGGACTTGCCGACGAGCTTGTCGAGCTTTGCTTCCCCGGTTTGCCAAGCCGTATCCAGGGCGCCGGATTCAGCGATTTCCAGCATGAGCAGGAAGAAATTGCCGCCTTGACCTGGAAGGACAGGAAGCCGATTTCACCCGGTGGGTTATTTAAGTATATCCATGGCGAGGAGTATCACGCATTTAATCCGGATGTCGTACAGGCCCTGCACAAGGTGGTCAGGAGTGGTCGTTACGAGGACTGGAAAGTATACGCGTCGCTGGTAAACGAAAGGCCGGTCACCACGTTGCGGGACCTGTTTCGCTTGCGGCTTGACGGACCACGACTTCCCCTCGAGCAAGTAGAGCCGGTCGAGAGCATCATCAAACGTTTCGATTCAGCGGGCATGTCCCTGGGCGCGTTATCGCCCGAGGCCCACGAATCATTGGCCGAGGCGCTCAACGGACTTGGCGGCCGCTCCAATTCAGGAGAAGGCGGCGAAGATCCGGCCCGCTATGGCACGGTGCGCACGTCGAAGATCAAGCAAGTCGCGTCCGGACGCTTTGGTGTGACGCCTCACTACCTGAGAAACGCAGAAGTCATACAGATCAAAATTGCCCAGGGAGCGAAGCCTGGGGAAGGTGGTCAGTTGCCCGGTGGCAAGGTCAACAAATTGATAGCATCGCTGCGCTATTCAGTACCCGGCGTCACGCTGATTTCGCCCCCGCCACACCACGATATTTATTCCATCGAGGATTTGGCGCAATTGATCTTCGATTTGAAACAGGTCAATCCCGATGCGCTGGTCTCTGTAAAGCTTGTGTCCCGGCCGGGCGTCGGCACGATTGCTGCAGGTGTTGCCAAAGCCTACGCTGACCTGATTACGATTTCCGGTTACGATGGCGGTACGGCCGCCAGTCCGCTGACATCTATTCGCTATGCCGGTTCTCCATGGGAGCTGGGGCTTGCGGAGACGCACCAGACGCTACAGGCCAACGACCTGCGCGACAAGGTTCGCGTGCAGACTGATGGCGGTTTGAAAACCGGCCTGGACGTCATCAAGGCAGCCATACTAGGTGCCGAGAGCTTCGGTTTCGGTACAGCACCCATGGTAGCGCTGGGCTGTAAATACCTGCGTATCTGTCACCTTAATAACTGCGCGACCGGGGTGGCCACCCAGGATGATACCCTCCGACAGGAACACTACCAGGGCACGGTCGAGCATGCCCGCAACTTTTTCAGGTTCGTAGCTGAAGAGGTGCGTGAATGGCTGGCTCTGCTGGGCGTGCACAGCCTGACTGACCTGATTGGTCGAGTAGATCTGCTGGAGCGCATACCGGGCGCGACCGAAAAACAAAGAAAGCTCGATTTATCGCCGGTGCTGCATACCGACGAGCTACTTGCCAGCAAACCGAGGTATTGCCAGGTTGGTAAAAACGCGCCTTTCGACAAGGGCGAACTGGCCGAGCGTATGGTTGAAGACATTTTGCCGGCCATCACTCAGCGCGTAGGCGGCGAATTCAGCTACGAGGTTTGCAACAGCGATCGCTCGATCGGCGCGCGATTGAGCGGTGAAATCGCCTCGCGCTACGGAAACCAGGGCATGAGCGATGCGCCTGTCAAGTTGTCGCTGAGCGGTGTGGCGGGGCAGTCTTTGGGCGTCTGGAATGCCGGTGGCCTGGATATTTATCTAAGCGGTGACGCCAACGATTATGTGGGTAAAGGTATGGCCGGCGGGAAGATCGTCCTGTCGCCGCCAATAGGCAGCACGTTTGCCAGTAATAAGACGCCGATCATGGGTAATACCTGCCTGTATGGTGCGACCGGAGGTAAGCTCTTCGCCAGTGGGCGCGCGGGCGAGCGCTTCGCGGTGCGTAATTCCGGTGCTTATGCAGTGGTCGAGGGCGCCGGGGACCACTGCTGTGAATATATGACTGGCGGCGTGATCGCTGTTCTCGGCTCTACGGGATATAACTTTGGCGCGGGGATGACGGGAGGTTTTGCCTATGTCCTCGATCTCGAGCGGCGTTTTTATGACCGCGTCAACATGGAGTTAGTAGATATCCATCATATCGGCAGTGAATCGTTTGAGAATCAGCGTCACTTTCTCAAACAAATGATTCGCGAGTTTGTCGCCGAAACCGACAGTTGCTGGGGACGGGAGTTGATTGACAGCTTCGATGATTATATCTCCCGATTCTGGCTGGTGAAACCGAAGTCCGCGTCGCTGGCGAGTTTGTTTGAAAACACTCGAGCGAGGCCCGAGTAGTCAACGTGTCTGCCTGTTGGCCACGCACAAAGTTTGACGGGTGATAAATATGGCTGAACGCTTGAATAACCATTTCCAGTTTATCGAACTGGAACGCAGGGACCCGCAAAAAAAATCCATTGATCAACGCCGGATCAGTTTCGTCGAGATATACGAGCCCTACAAGAAACAGGAGGCGGCGGCACAGGCGCATCGCTGCCTGGACTGCGGTAATCCTTATTGCGAGTGGAAATGCCCGGTACACAACTATATTCCGAACTGGCTGCAACTGGTCACGGACGGGAACATTCTCGAAGCTGCCGAACTGTGTCATCAAACCAACACGTTGCCGGAGGTCTGCGGGCGAGTCTGTCCACAGGACCGGCTTTGTGAGGGCGCCTGCACACTCAATGATGGCTTTGGCGCGGTCACAATAGGTAATGTCGAAAAATATATTACTGATACCGCCTTTGATCTGGGTTGGCGGCCGGATATGTCGGAGGTTGTGCCTACCGGCAAGCGGGTTGCCATCATTGGCGCCGGGCCCGCGGGTTTGGGCTGTGCTGATATTCTGGTGCGCAACGGCGTCACACCTGTGGTTTACGATCGATATCCCGAGATCGGCGGACTGCTGACCTTCGGAATTCCTGAATTTAAACTGGAAAAATCTATCCTGGCTCGGCGCCGCGAGATCTTCCGGGACATGGGGATCGTATTCAAACTGAATACCGAAATAGGACGTGATATTTCTTTTCAGGCACTGCTCGATGAGTACGACGCGGTCTTTCTGGGTATGGGAACCTATACCGCCATGCGTGGTGATTTTCCCGGCGAGGACACGCCTGGGGTGGTCGATGCCTTGCCCTATCTCATCGGGAATGTGAATCGAAACCAGGGCTGGCCGCAGGGCGATGATGCCTATATCTCGGTCAAAGGGCTGGACGTGGTGGTACTGGGCGGTGGCGATACCGCTATGGACTGCAACCGCACCGCGATCCGCCAGGGCGCGCGCCGGGTCGTGTGTGTCTATCGGCGAGACGAGGCCAATATGCCCGGTTCCCGTCGCGAAGTCACCAACGCCCGCGAGGAGGGCGTTGAGTTTCTCTTCAACAGGCAACCGGTCGCTATCGAGGGCGATGGGAAAGTGTCGGGTGTCAGGGTGGTTGAGACCGAGTTGGGCGAACCCGATGAGAATGGCCGGCGTCGCCCGGTCCCGGTGGCAGACAGCGAGCAAATCATTAAAGCGGACGTGGTCTTGCTGGCGTTCGGTTTCCAACCGAGTCCGCCGGACTGGCTCGGCACCCACGGTATTAAGCTTAACTCCTGGGGCGGGGTGGTGGCACCGGAAGAGCAGACATTGCCGTTTCAAACCAGTCACGCGAAGGTGTTTGCCGGCGGCGATATGGTGCGTGGTTCCGATCTGGTGGTGACGGCGATCTGGGAGGGCCGCAAGGCGGCTGAGAGCATCCTGGATTACCTGGACGTGTGAGCTGACCCCGCAGATATGACCGGACTAAAAAACGATCGACTGTTGCGCGCGCTTCGGCGCCAACCTGTCGATGTTACGCCCGTCTGGGTAATGCGGCAGGCCGGCCGCTACCTGCCGGAATATCGCAGCACCCGCGAAAAGTGCGGTTCGTTTATGTCCCTGTGCCAAAATCCCCAGGCAGCCTGTGAAGTGACTTTGCAGCCGCTGGAACGTTTCGATCTCGACGCCGCTATTTTGTTTTCCGACATTCTCACTATCCCGGATGCGATGGGACTGGGCCTGTATTTCGTCGAGGGCGAGGGCCCGCGATTTCGCAAGGTGGTGTCGACGCCTGGCGACATCGAGGCTTTGCCAGTAGTCAATACATTGAAGGACCTGACTTACGTCACCGATGCCGTGCGGGTGATACGACGCGAGTTGAACGGCCGGGTGCCTTTGATAGGTTTTGCCGGTAGTCCCTGGACGCTGGCGACCTATATCATCGAGGGTGGCCCAAGCCGGGAATTCGCGCAAACAAAAGCCCTGGTTTATGACCAGCCTGAAGTGCTCGCATTGCTGCTGGAAAAGCTGACGGCTTCGGTGATTGATTATTTAAACGCGCAGATTGCCGCTGGCGTCCAGGCGGTGCAAATATTCGATACCTGGGGCGGGGTGTTGAGCGCGTCGGCTTATCTAAAATTTTCCCTGGCTTATATGCAGCGCATCGTCTCTGCCCTCAATACCGGACCCGACGGCGACCCTGTACCGGTAATCTTGTTTACCAAAGGCGGCGGCACCTGGCTTGAACAGATGGCCGAGTCCGGTTGTCACGCCCTCGGTCTGGACTGGAGTCAGGATATCGCACAGGCACGGCGCCGGGTTGGCGACCGGGTGGCGTTGCAGGGTAATCTCGATCCGGCGGTTCTGCGAAGTTCTCCCCGAGTTATCGCCGAGGAGGTCGACCTGATTCTCGAGCGCTTTGGCTCCGGCAGCGGCCACGTGTTTAATCTCGGGCATGGCATCACGCCTGATATCGCACCCGATAACGTCGCCGCACTTGTGGATGCAGTTCACACTCAATCTGTGAAATACCACTAAAATCACGGGGTACTTTCTGCGTTTATCGCCTCAAGTAACCGGCGAGTTGAAGCCTGTTGCAAATAGCTCGCATTGCGCTAGTCTAGCGGTTATCGCTCTGGAATCAGCGGGTTGAGCCGGGATTCCTGAGAGGCTAACAAGCGTTTAAATAGCGCTCCGGAGACTGCGGGTGGGTAATGAACTCCAGCAAATAAAGGTCAATGTGTCGGATCTGGCAGCGGGTATGTATGTTGCCCGACTGGATCGGCCGTGGTCGGAAACGCCGTTTCCCTTACAGGGTTTCCACATTCGTTCGCCGCAAGATATCGCCACGCTGCGCACTTACTGTAGTCATGTGTACATCGACGTCAGCAAGGGCCGGGGGGCTGTCGACACCGATGCGTCGCCCCTGCCCGGTGATCGCCGGCGGGTCGAGCGCTATTCTGTAAACGGTGTCCACGACCGACGCCGCGCATCCCGCGTAAAATTCGGCGGCTCCAGCGATGCGCCCGTGTCGCCCATTACGGTCCGGAAGGGCGTTTATACTCGCTCGGTTCCTCTGCGTGCCGAGGCTGAAAAGGCCCGAGACATCGCCCTGGAAATTAAAACCAATCTTTCGGTCGTCACGCGCCAGATCGCCCGAGGCAAATTAGTCGATCACGACAAGCTCAAGCAGAACGTTGACGCCATGGTCGACAGCGTACTGCGCTGCCCGGATGCCTTTACCTGGCTGATTCGCCTGCGCGAGAAAGATGCCTACACGCACGATCACAGCCTGCGCTCGGCGCTGTGGGCAGTGCAATTCGCCCGTTATATCGGCCTGGATAAAGAAGAGATAGCCATTCTGTGTATGGGTGTTCTGTTAAAGGACATCGGCAAGATCAAAGTGCCAAACGCGATTTTGCGCAAGCAGGATCGTAGCGAAGAGGAAGAAGAAGAGTACCGCAAGTTTGTCATTTACGGCGTGGATATGCTGCGTAACGCGCGGCAAATAGAGCCGCGTGTGATCTCCATCGTTCGCTATCATACCGAGCGTCACCAGGGTCAGGGTTTCCCAGCCGGGGTCTCCGGCGTCAAGATTCCGCTGCTCGCACGTATCGCCGGCATTGCCGCGACTTATGATCAGATCAGCAATCCGCGCGAGACCGATGATCCGGTGGCGCCGTCGCGCGCTGTCAGCCTGCTGTACAACATGCGGGGTGTCGAGTTTCAGGAAGATCTGGTAGTTCAGTTTATTCAATCTGTCGGCCTTTACCCCTGTGGTACGCTGGTCGAGTTGACAACCGGCGATATCGGCGTGGTAGTCGAGCAGCATCCCGAATCGCGGTTGTCGCCTCAGGTGGCAGTCCTCGATCAGGCTGCTGAAGACCCTTCACAATCCGCCTATCTTGTCGACCTGATTGACGAGGCGAAGGCGCGTTCGACGATAGCCAAACGCCGGCGCGAGGATCTCGGTAGCGTCGAGCGCATCGCTATCGCGCGCGACCTGGAGCCGACAGGCTACGATGTTGATATGGCGTCCATTTCATCTCTGTTCATGAAGGTGGAAAACAAACGTCGCAATCGGCTGTGGTCGGGATTACGCAGGGGATTTCAATAGTTTTTGCCGGCCCGCGGGCCATTGATATTTCAATGCGGGCGCTTTGACATCTCGGCGGATCCGGTTTCGTTCGCGCTGTTGTTTACGGCTGATGCTGAGCGTGTTCGTTACCGGGCAGCCGAGCGATTTTCTCTCCCATTTTTATTAATTGTCCGGTTTTGACCTCGCCGTCGATCGCTGCCTGAGGCGGCAACAGCAGAATAACGGTCGAGCCGAATTTAAAACGACCGATTTCTTCACCTTTTTCAAAATGGAGTGTGTCGGGCCGGTGGTCCCGGTACTTCGCGCTTGCGGGAGCATATTGCCCTTCCCAGACCGTTTCTATGCCTGCCACCAGGGTAGCGCCAACAAGGACAAGGACAAACGGGCCTGCTGGTGAATCAAACTGGCAAACCAGTCGTTCATTACGAGTAAACAGATTGTCCAGGGCTTTGGTTGTTGCGGCGTTAACCGAGAATAATCGCCCGGGCAAATACGTGGTACGAATGAGCTGGCCCGCAAAGGGCATGTGTACGCGATGATAATCACGGGGTGAGAGATAGATTGTCGCGAAAAAGCCTTTGTCAAAGGTTTTTGCCAACGGTGCGTCCGCCAGCAAGTCATTGAGGCGGTAGTCGATGCCTTTGGCTTGGACCAGTTTGCCTTCGCGTATGGAGCCGATCTGGCTGACCATGCCGTCGGCAGGTGAGATGACTGTTTCCAAGCCTGAGTCGATCGATCTGGCGTCGGGTTTCAGCGCGCGGGTGAAAAAAGCGTTGAAACTCGGGTAGGTGTTCTTGTCGGCAGATTCCGCTTCCTCCAGGTCAATGGCAAAACGCCGGATAAATGCGCTGATCAGCAGGTTTTTTATCCAGGGCTGTCGAACGTTCGCCAGAGCACCCGCGATTCGGGATACTAAATGTTGAGGGAACAGGCGCTGGAACAAACAAAACAGCGAGTCTTTGCTTGCCACCTCAGGTTTCTGCCGGCGTGTCTGGCAGGTTTCCCCACTCGGACCAGGAACCGTGGTACCCGCGAACATGGGGAAAGCCCAGCAGGCGCGCGACCAGGTAAGTGAAAGCAGAACGATGATGACTTTGACAATGTGTCACGATGTGTTTGTCTGCTGTAATACCGAGACAGGCCAGGTAGTCTTTAGCGTCCTCTCTTATCCGCAGGTTGCGTGCGGGATCCATCAAGGAAGTCCACTCGCAGTGAATCGCGCCAGGGATATGTCCGCCTTTTTTTGCCAGTACCTTGATGCCGTCGTATTCGTCGCGACTACGTGCGTCCCAGACGACGAAATCTTCGTTGCCGAGTGCCTGCAGAATATCTTCCGCTTCTGCCAGCCAGGTTGTGTCCAGAGAATAGCTGCGCTGTACAGGTTCAGGGGCGACAGTATCGGAGTTGAGGGGATGACCTTCATTACGCCAAGCTGTCATGCCACCGTTGAGATACGACCAATGCTCGTGACCCAGTACATCGAGCGTCCAGATCAGTCGGCCGGCCCAGCCTCCGCCCTCATCGTCGCAGGCGACAACGTGACGATCCTTGTCAATGCCCAATTTGTTAAGCAGGCGAGTCAAATTTTCTAAAGCAGGCAACCTGCCTGCGGCGGGTTTTTTCCCAGACATTAGTAGCCCGGGGTTGAGATGGACGGCACCGGGAATATGTCCAGACAGGTAGGTCTCTTCGTTGCTTAAATCGATAACCAGTATGTCCGGTCTCGGCAGTAGATCGAGCAATTGTTGAGGTTCTAACAGGCGCGGAATTTCGGGCATGACGAATTGTTAACCGGATTGACAGAGTTTGCTTGATTGCGATTCAGCTTTGAGAGTTCAGACTTTCGCTTATTTGTCGAAAGCTGTCCAGTCGGCGCCGGCTGATTTCGCTCCGTTTGCAGGCCAGACTGAGAGTGCAGCCGGGTTCATCGATGTGACGACAGTTGCGAAAATCACATTGGCCGAGAAAGGGTCTGAATTCTACAAATCCGTATGCGACGTCTTCAAGGTTTATATGGAGTAAACCAAATTCGCGAATACCCGGTGAATCTATGATCCAGCCGCCATCGGGCAAGGGATAAAGGTTGGCTGTGGTGGTGGTGTGTCGACCCTTGGCCTTAGCTTGCGACAGATCGCCTGTTTTACAGGCTGCATGGGGGCAAATCGAATTGATAAGCGAAGATTTGCCGACACCGGACTGTCCGACTAATACGGCGGTTTGTCCCTGCAGGTGACGGGCAAATTCGGCAATGCCAGCGCCGGTTTTCGCCGATACCGCGTATACCGGATAGCCAAGCGGTTCGTAGCTGTTAACTAATTTTAGAGTGGTATCGACTGCTTCGCTGTCCAGATCAATTTTGTTGAGCACGATACCGGCGGCGATACCATGGTATTCGCAGGCCACCAGGTAGCGGTCGATGAGGCCGGCGCGAGCCTCCGGTTTGGCGGCGACGACAATAAGAACTCTGTCGATATTGGCGACGACAGGCCGTGCATGACCTCGATTATCGGGACGTTCGAGCAGATTGCTGCGGGGTAACACCGAACACACCAGACCGTAGGGTTCGCCCTTGCGCCAAACTACGCGGTCTCCGGTGACGAGGGAGTCCAAATGTGAACGCAGATGGCAGCGGTGCAGAGCCATGTCGTCTGCCGCATCTGCGGCAACGACATCGGCCTGATTGCTGTAGCGGATGACTACGATTCCGGTTTGTTCAGGGCCGAGCTGGTCGCTTTCCTCTAGTGCATCGAGTTCTCGCTCGGAAACGGCCTTTGCGGCCTCCTGTGATCGACGGGCATCAATTCTGCGGCGCTGTCGTTGAGTGAGCTTTTTCCTTGCCATTCGCTCCCAATAGTCTCTGTCAGGATGGTCAAGCTTATAGCATAATGGGTCGCTGTAATACTGAACGGGATGCGCACTTTTCCTCCTGAGCCGATGACAGAAGTTCACCTGCCTTTCCTAATTGTCTTTGCGCTTTCGCTATTGGTTTTGACTGTCGCGCACACCGCGCTAACACGGCGCAGCGTGTTTCACGGGCTCTCTAAAGTCATGCGCCAGGTTATTTTGCTGGTGCTCAGCTTTATTGCCGTTGTCTCGGTAGTGTTGACGTTGCCGGTTTCCGAATCGACGCGCAATGAGCTACTCGGCTTATTGGGCCTGGTGATTACAGCCGTGGTCGCGTTTTCGTCGACAACCTTCGTCGCTAATGCCATGGCAGGCCTGATGCTCAGAGCGGTAAAAAGTTTTCAGCTCGGGGATTTTATACGGGTCCAGGACTTTTTCGGCCGCGTGACGGAACGGGGGCTGTTTCATACCGAAATCCAGTCCGAAGATCGAGACCTGGTGACTTTGCCCAACTTGTTTCTCACCACGCAGGCGGTCAGCGTGATTCGCGCTTCCGGCACAATCATTTCCTGCGATCTGTCCCTGGGATATGACGTGCCCTATTACCGCGTCGAGCCGCTCCTAAAACAGGCGGCGCTGGATGCCGGCCTGCGGGATCCTTTTATCCAGATATTGGAATTGGGCGACCACTCGATCACCTATAAAGCTGCGGGGCTTGGGGTTGATGTTAAACAGGTATTAACGCTACGTACCGGCCTGCGCAAGGCGATACTGGATCAGCTTCACGGCGCCGATATCGAGATCGTCTCGCCGAGTTTTATGAATCAGCGACGATTGGATCCTGGTGAACGCTTTCTGTCCCGCCCCGGGCCGTTAATACCGGAGGAAGAGGTGCAGCCGCCGGAGAAAGGTATCTTTGACAAGGCAGAGCGCGCAGAGAAAATAAAACTCTTACGTGATGAACTCAATCAGCTGAAAGAGAGTCTTGAAGACATTAAGGAAGATGAAAAAGATGAACAAGCCTCCCTTCGGCGAACTACTGAAGCTCGAATCAAACAGCTAGAGCGTATCCTGAGTGTTGCTAAAGACAAAGTGGATGAGTAATCAATGGATGAACTAAATCTGATCTGGATCGACCTGGAGATGACCGGACTCGATACCGTCAACGATACCATCATCGAAATCGCCACGTTGGTGACCGATAAAGACCTCAACACACTGGCAGAAGGTCCTATCATCGCAATCCACCAGCCGAGTCATGTGCTCGAAGGCATGGACGAATGGAATACCCGGCAACATGGCGCCTCAGGGCTCGTTGACAGGGTGCGTGAGAGTGGCCACAACGCGGCTGAGGCTGAGAGAGAAACACTGGCTTTTCTTCAAACCTGGGTGCCGGAAAAAAAATCCCCTATGTGCGGCAATTCCATATGTCAGGACCGTCGTTTCCTGGCTCGTGAAATGCCGGGTCTCGAGGCCTACTTTCACTACCGTAATCTGGACGTAAGCAGTATTAAAGAGCTGGCCGTGCGCTGGTGCCCCGATATTCTCGAGGGCTTTTCAAAGCAGTCCAGCCATTTGGCTATGGATGATATTCGAGACTCCATCGCCGAACTGAAATATTACCGGGAGCACTTTATCCGCTGCTGATCAGCTGCCTTACGCTGCGAGCTTGAGATGTCGTTTAATGAAAATAGGGCGTTCCATTTAAGGGTATAGGGCTCTGCATTCAGCCACAAATCACCCATCTGAGCATGCCGTAAGGCCTGGATCTTGTGGCACCATCTCCTCAACTGGTTTTTTACTTGCCTGGTGCGACCCGGGTGCCGGCGACGCCGTCCAACCGACTCTGGTTTTGCGGGTCTGGTGGGTCTTGAGTGACGCTGCCCCTGATGAGATCATTCGCCGTTCAAAAGCGACTATAAATTGAAAACGAGCCCGCGCGGCGTGTATGGCGGTCTTCGCTTGCGATCCGTATTTAATAAACCAAGAAAGTGATACAGGGAGCCTTATTCTTATGATTGTCGATCCCATTATCCCCCCGGAACGAGTACAAGCCATGCGCAGCGAAGGCTGGTGGCGCGATGAAAACCTGCTGGAGTACTTTGATGCAGCCCTGGCAGAGTGCCCGGATGACGTTGCCATAGTCGATTATCGTACTGAGACGGGAGAAAAAAAGCAGATTACCTACCGGCAATTGGCAGAACGGGCTGATCGTATCGCTGTTGGTCTCGCTCACTACGGTATCGAAAAGCAAGATGTCGTGTCTTTTCAGCTCCCCAATTGGTGGGAATTCGTGGCGATTAATATCGCCTGCCTGCGAATCGGTGCAGTCAGTAACCCTCTGATGCCAATTTTCCGTGAGCGTGAACTGTCTTTTATGGTGGATTTCGCCGAATCGAAGGTGTTGATCGTGCCGAAAACCTTTCGCGGTTTTGATCACGAAGCGATGATTGACGGTATGCGCGACAAATTACCCCATCTTCAGCATCTATTTGTGGTCGGTGGCGAGGGCGACACCAGCTTTGAGGATAAGTTGTTAAACCACGACTTGCACACTGACGCTGCGCAACTATTCAGCGAACGGCAACTGATTCCCCTGGATGTCATTCTGTTGATGTATACCTCTGGTACTACCGGCATGCCCAAAGGCGTGATGCATTGTTCTAACACTTTTGTTTATAACGTTCACCAGATGGTGGCGCGCTGCCATTTGAGTAAAGACGACGATGTGTTTATGGGCTCACCGCTGGCGCATTTGACGGGCTTTATGTATGGCATGTGGATGCCGATGATGCTGAAAACGAAGATGATTTTGCTCGATGTCTGGAACGTCAACCTGGGCTGGCAACTCATCGCTGAGGAGAAGGCATCTTTTGCCATGGGCGCGACGCCGTTTCTTGCCGACCTAACCCATTCTGATCGGGTCGACGCATGCAATTCCTCACGCTTTCGCCTCTTCGTCTGCGGTGGTGCGCCCATCCCGCGTGTGCTTGCGGAAACCGCTGCGGAGAAGCTCGACATTCACCTGATGGCGGTGTGGGGTATGAGTGAATGCGGTGTGGTTACTACCACCAAACTGGATGATCCGAAAGAAAAAGTCTTTGGTACGGATGGCGTCGCCGTCGATGGCTGCGAGGTGAAGGTAGTCGACCCCGTGAGTCGAGAGGTGCTGCCTGCGGGCACCGAGGGTCTGCTGCTGGAGAAGGGACCCGCAACCTTTATCGGCTATCTCAAGAGGCCCGAGGCCTATGATGTCGACGAAGATGGCTTCTTCGATACCGGGGATCTGGCAACGAAGGATGAGGACGGTTATATCCGCATTACCGGTCGAGCCAAGGATATTATCATTCGCGGTGGTGAGAATATTCCGATAGTGGAGGTGGAAAACCTGCTCTACAAGCACCCCGATGTGATCGACTGTGCGGTCGTGGCCATGCCGGACGAACGTCTCGGGGAACTCGGCTGCTGTTTCGTGACCCTCAAGGACGGCGCCAGCATGACCTTTAACGACATGATTGTCTTTCTCAAGGACAACAAACTGGCGAAAAACTACCTGCCGGAGCGTCTGGAGGTGGTCGTCGATATGCCGCGCACTGCCAGCGGTAAAATACAGAAGTTCGAGTTACGGGAAGTCGCCAAAACTCTGCATAAGAATTGATTTCCCAAGATAACATCAGCAGCGCGAGGAGAATGCATGACCATTCCATGGTTATCAGAAGAAGATCTGTTTATTAAAGAAACCGCCGAGCGTTTCGCGCGCGAGCGTCTGCGGGAGGGCTATCAGGCCCGGTGCAATGATCACCGGCTGGATCGCGGCCTGTTAAAGGAAATGGGTGCCCTGGGGCTGGTAGCCCCGACATTTGCTGAGGAATATGGCGGTATCGGTGCCGCCAGTCTGGTTTCCGGGGTGGTTTGTGAAGCCATCGCTTATGCCGATCTCAATATCAGCTACATGTGCATGACCACGCCGCTTATCGGGGGTGTGATCGAGAAGTATGGTAACGAGGCTATGAAGGCGGAGGTGCTGCCACAGATGGCGGCCGGCGAATTGATCGTCCAACTCGGCTTGACCGAGCCACGAGGTGGCTCCGACGCGGCCAATCTTATCGTCAAAGCCGAAAAGAAAGGCGACAAGTATGTGATCAATGGCGAGAAGACGTCGATTAGCTACGGCGACCAGGCCGAGATGATGTTGCTGTTCGCCCGCACCGACCCGGATACGCCTGGAGCGCGCGGTGTGTCGGCATTTCTCGCGCCCCTGGATCTTCCCGGTGTCACCTGTACTCACTTCGATGATATTGGCACACGGCCGGTCGGGCGTGGCCAGGTGTTCTTTGACGATGTCGAGATTCCCGAGTCTGCGTTGCTGGGACGCGAGGGAGAAGGTTTCACCAAGGTTATGGAGGGTTTTGATCTCAGCCGTATTCTGATCGCTTTGCAGTGCATCGGCGCCGCTCAGGCCTCTGTCGATGAAACCTGGGGCTATATTCAGGAGCGCGAGGCTTTCGGGCGTCCATTGGCCAAGTTCCAGGGTACGACCTTCCCGCTGGCGGAGCACGAGAGCATGCTGGCGGCGGTGCGCGCCCTTTGCCATCAGTCGTTAATGATGCGTGACAAGGGTATCCCGCACACCAGTGAGGCGGCGATGGTCAAGTGGATGGGACCCAAGTGGGCAACAGACGTAATTCAGAGTTGCATTCTGTTAAATGGACACTACGGTTACACCACCGAATTACCCCACCATCAGCGGATGATGGATGTCATGGGGCTGCAGATCGGTGACGGCACAGCCCAGATCATGAAGACTATCATTTCCCGCGAGAAAATCGGCCCGATCGGCGTTGCATATAAATAATAAAATCAATATATTATAGTTAATTATTAAACTAATTTATTGTTTGTTGCCTCGGGCTTTAGCGGTAGCCCGAGGCGGCCTAGTCCAGTTACTAGCAGTGATTATTATTTGAGTTTCATGCAGTTGGCGTAGAAGCTGGTTGTCGCCGGCCAGTCGCTGAATACACCCAGCACGCCAACGTCCTGTGCCAGTACATCCAGCGCTACCATCACGTCGCCGTCGTTATCGATGGCATCGACAATGGTCTGGTAGTACCAGCCGCCGCCGGCGCCGAGAGGACCGGAGCGCTCCAGGGTCCAGGTGATAATGTCCAGGCCCGCCGCGCGCGCGGCTTCAGCGTACTCTGAGGGTACAATTTCGCCGTTTTCCAGCTGAAGCAGCATCCACATGGGTGGGGCGATGATCTGTACGTTCTGTGCCACCAGCTCGTCCATGGTTGGAGCCCACGTGGAGGGGTCGGTATGGTCGAAGGCCGGATCGTCGTAACGTCCGTCGAGATAGACTGCCTGCTGGCCAAACGCCGGTTCGCTGTCGATCCAGTAGAGCACATCCTCGAGGTTAAATGACTGGGCCCAGACCTTGTGCGATGGTATGCCGGCAGCTTTGTACTCGTCCACCAGCTTCTGGGCATAGTCCTGTTGGCTGAAGCCGTCAAATGGCATGGCTACGCTGGGAGACTTCAGTTCCGGGGTGAACTTGGCACCGAGAGCGTGAAACAGTTCGATGCTTTCCGCATGCGTTAATAAGGTACCGCGTGAAGCGTAGAGATCGGTTCGCCAGCTCGCGGTCGCATCCAGGTATTCCTCGACACTGGTGGCGGTGGGATTTGCTGCATCCATTTTGCCTTGCAAGGTTCGAAATTCTGCGAGGGTAATATCGCTGGTGCAACACTTGGCGCTAGCGGGACTCACCAGGTTGCCGCCTGTATCGAAGATCGCCGGAGTGAAGCCTTCGGAACACTTCGCGGCCAGATCCGTGGCGAGAATGTCGGTGGTGGTATGGAGATCGCATTGGGAATGGCGGCAAACCAGTGCCTTGTCTTTGGTGAATGTAACGTCGCACTCAAGGATACCTGCGCCCATTCGCGCTGCCGCCTGGTAGGATTCTTTGGTGTGCTCGGGAAATTGCATGGGTGCGCCGCGATGGCCGATGGAGAAATCGGTCTTACGAAAAACGCGCTTTTTAGTGCATGCTTTGAGCGTATCCTTTAATGGACCATCGTCCATGTCATCGATCAGGAAATAGGGACGTGGGCCAAGCTGTACCGGACTGAATTTTCCGGCGAGTGAATGCTGTAGGAGCGAACGGAATTTGGACGGCGTGTCGGTGGCCTGTCCGGCCTCGGTAGGCAGCGCTGCGGTACCGAGAACGAATACTAACAAAGCTAAAGCAACCGATACGCCGGGTAAACAACAGCGTAAATTCTTTGCCATGAGAATGCCTCTGTTGGTGGGACTGGAAAGGGCTTATGTTGTAACTCGATTGGTGACGCAAGCGCTGGTTTTTCCCGTTTTTTCGCTGCGTCGGAAAGACATTACCGGGCGCATGTGTCGGTCATATGCCAGGCTGATGGCACAAATGTGAAGGGTTTATTTCGCTTTTGATTAAATTGGCAATCTAATTAGCGTTACTGGTTCCTAATCGGGAGGTCGCATGGGAGTGACCCTCTGGGTAGGAGAGCCAGCGTCGTGAACACATTTGTCCTGAAGTTGGCTGTTTCCTGAAGCTGTAGGAATTCGAGTGGGATAATCGCAAGTGCGCGTGGAGGGGGCTGTCGAAATGCTGTGCGCACTTAGTGTAAGCCTTGATTGCCGTTTAGATGGTTACCCCCAGGACTTGAGCAGCTTGACTGGGAGTAGCGACTTCCCTGCCGTCAGATCGGGATATATCGCTTACCGCGGCTACGACCTCGGCGTTAGTTGGCGGTTCACCGCGGGATCCCAGTTCCAGGTAGGGCCAGTCGCCCAGGCCGATTGAGACATGGCCGCCGGCCTTGATTACACCCGGTAGCAGGGGCATGAGGTCACCGCCGTGATTCATTGCGGTCCAGATGATATTGCGGTCCTCTGGAATAAACATCTTATGCGCCGCCAGACCCTGTTCAGTGCCGGGATGCGCGGCGGGCAGATCGTCCCCGGTGAGAATCAGGCAGGCGTAGGCAGGCTCGGCGATAAGCCCCATGTCGATAAAAGCCAGGAACTCACGGGTAAAGCCGACATTCCACAGCGAGGCATAGGGCCGGACAGGCGAGCCCAGTAACTGTTGCGCAAAATACTGCAAAGTGCCGGTAGTATTGGTGTATACGGCTTCAGTGCTGCGAAAGGTTTTTGCCGCGGAGTCGTAGGCGTCGATATTGGTGGTGCCCATGTCAAGCGGGGCAAAGTGAGGTCTCGTCGCAGGATCTTTTGCCAGTGTCAGGATGGGCTCGATGCGCTGGTTGGCGTCCCCCTCATTGGCAAAAGCGCCCAGCGTGGGGTGAATCAGTATATCGCTCTGCGCCTTGATGCGCTGGATTATGTCGGCGTAAACCTCAATGTCATGTTCGGGACTGCCATCGCCGGCGCGGGCGTGAAAATGCACGATTGAGGCGCCGGCTTCGCGACACTGCGCCGCAGTATCGGCGATTTCCTGTGGCGACCATGGGACATGTGGATTCTGCTCCCGTCCAGCGTATTCATTAATGCGTGCCTCGATTATCAGATTTTGCACTGGTTTCTCCCTGTTCAAACCTCTTGTTATAAGCCCAATAATATAGCCTGTATTCGCGGTCGCGTAGGCTTTCGCTCTAAAACGAGTGTCTGGATTCCGTTGTTCGACTGCCAGACCAGGGAGTGCTTACCACCAGAGGGTTTATTTAAAACACCCCGTGTTCGCTGAAAGTATCGCGTGTTCGCTGAAAGTATCGAGACAGGGTGGTCTTGTCGACATAGCCCGCCGACAGCGGATTCAGCTAGGCGCTTTTACAGTGTGGGCGACGAGTGCCGGGGCTGGGAAACTGACACTCCCCGATTGACCGACAAACGCCTGTAGTTTGCTGTGGGCCTGCGTGAGAAGGGTGTCGAACTGAGCGTCGTTTAGACTATCGGCCAGCGTCCAACCCTTGATCTCGGTATGCATCCAGTCCTCCAGTGATTTGAAGACGGCGGTACCGGCCATGGCCCCAATATGAAATTCACCGATGCCGGCATTTTCCAGCAGTCCGGAGAGGCTGCCGGGTACACCGAGCCGGTAGGGGGCATGTAATTCGCGGGCGACTTCGGTACCGAATTCCGCCTGTAGGAGTGTGGCCAGTGCAGAATACCCGGGTGAGTTTTCCAGTGCATCCCAGACGGCGACAACCAGTTTGCCGCCTGGTCGCAATACGCGATGCATCTCCTGGATGGCTCGGGCCGGGTCGTTAAAAAACATCAAACCAAACTGACTGAAAACGCCATCGAAACATTCGTCCGGGAATGGCAGCTGTTCCGCAGGCGCCAGCTGCCAGTCAATATTGGGGTTTTTCGCCCGCGCTATGGACAACATGTCCGGGTTAATGTCGACCCCACTTACCGCCGAGGCATGGCCCGTCCGTGTGGCCAGGTGGCGCGCCAGAGTTCCCGTACCACAGGCGACATCGAGGGTGTGCCAGTCCTTTTGTATGCCAGCTATATCGGCCAGTCTCGGTGGCCAGGCCTCGAACAGGGCTGGCACAAAAAAAGATTCGTAAATTTCGGCGGCGCTCTGTGTAATCTGTCCCTTTTTATCACTAGACATTATCTTTTCCTTCTGAAAACGGGTTGGTGCTAATTCATCGTAGGCGAGCAGGCTCAATC
>DJFY01000031.1 GCA_002431545.1 Cellvibrionales bacterium UBA5860
GCTTAATGCCCAAAGTTTAAGCAAGCGTTTGAATGTACATGTGATGCCGGCAAACCGCGGGCACCACACGCAAAGGCAGGCCGCTAACCGCCGACTTCAACGGGTTGCAATACCGCTTTCTTCTGTACTGATTTTATTTTTGGAACGAGAAACCATCTTGCCAACGCTGGCATAACCAGGATCGCGCCGAGCATATTCACGACAAACATAAAGGTGAGTAGAATGCCCATATCGGCCTGGAATTTCAGCGTAGCAAAAATCCAGGTGCCGACGCCAACGCCGAGCACTAGCCCCGTAAAGATAATCGGCTTACCCGTCAATCGCATGGCATGGTAAAAAGACTCCTCTAGCGAATCTCCGCGTTCGATGTAATCGTTCATTCGGCTGTATATATATACCGCATAGTCGACACCGACACCGACACCCAACGCCACCACAGGTAGCGTGTTCACCTTCAAGCCAATGCCCAGCATAGCCATCAAAGCGTAGCAGAGGATGGACACCATCGAGAGCGGCAGAATAATACAGAGCATTCCGCCGAATGATCGGAAGGTGATTAGAGTCAATAAAATAATTGCAGAATATTCCCACAACATAATCGGCAGTTGAGCGGCCTCAACGGCCTCGTTGGTAGCGGCGATAATACCGACATTACCCATCGCCAACCGCGGGTTAAATAGTTCTGACGACAGCGAAGATTCGAAGGCATTGATGCCCTCGATGATTTTGTTCACTGTGACAGCCTTGTGGTCTGTGGTGTAGATATTAACCGGCATCGCGCTGCACGGCGCATTCATGAACTCGTCACCACCGGCACCCATGTGGTAGAGACTGGACGACATAGTGTTGGAATTGCGCGAAAGCTGATACCAGCGTGGGCTACCCTCGTTATTTGCCGACAGGATAAGCTTCTGGTTGTCTGCTAGTGAATTTACAGACTGCACGCCCGGAAGATTTCTGACGTGCCACGCGAAGCGGTCGATTTCATTCATCACTTCGTAGTCGACACAGGCGTTTTCCTTGCTTTCCACCATCACGGTTAGCTTGTCGACACCGATTGAAAAGCGTTCGGTAATGACGCGGCTGTCGATGTTATAGCGAGCATCTTCGCGAAGTTCGGGAATACCCGCTTGAGAATCACCTATTTTAAGATCGTCATTTTTAATCATGCCCCAGGCAGTCAGGCCAACGCAGATAGCCAGAATAATCGCCGCCGGTTTAGTCTGTGTAAGGCTTGCGCAAGCTGACCACACTTTGTCCAGGCGAGCCTCGGTCGCCTCCTGCCTGGCACGCAATCGGTCAAGATTACCGACGTTGATATACGAAAGCAGGATAGGCAACAACACGAGATTGGTAAAAATAATGGCAGCAACACCACAGGTAGCGGCGATCGCCATCTCCCGAATAATGCCGATGTCGATTAACAACACCGTAAGAAAGCCCACGGTATCACTTATCAGCGCAATAACGCCGGGAATAAATAAGGCCTGGAATGCCCTCTTTGCTGCTGTATAACCATCGACGCCTACGGCTTTTTCCGGCGCAGGCGTGATCGGATTGTGATCGTCGTCCCAGGCTCCGCCGTACATAATTTCGTTTAACCAGGCATTGATTTTCTGGACGCCGTGACTTACGCCGATAGAAAAAACCAAAAAAGGCACAAGAATACTCATGGGGTCGAGACCAAACCCCAGGAGTGGCAACAATCCCATCTGCCAGATGACGGCTACCAGTCCGCTCAACAGTGGAAGGAGTGTGGCGCGAAACAGGCCTGTATATAAATAAAGGAAGATACCGGTTAACAGGAAGGTAACCGCGAAAAACCCCATAACCGCGCGCGCGCCTTCGGCGATATCGCCGGTCGATTTCGCGAAACCGATTATCCGAACCTTGATATTATCGGTCTCAACCACATCGCGAATCTTTGTTTCGAGATCGGCAGCGACTTTTTGATAATCCAGTGGTTCGCGTGTCGTGGGGTTCATATCAAGTAGCTCGGTGCGTATTAATGCACCTGAGAAATCGTTCGCCACAAGGCTGCCGAGCCGACCGGACTTGATGATGTTGTTACGAATAACGGGAAACCATTCCTCGGTTGGGCGAAATTCCGCCGGCACCACATTTCCGCCACG
This sequence comes from Cellvibrionales bacterium UBA5860, assembly GCA_002431545.1. GTDB lineage: Bacteria > Pseudomonadota > Gammaproteobacteria > Pseudomonadales > Porticoccaceae > HB2-32-21. The sequence goes on from DJFY01000031.1 coordinate 2,133, forward strand.
AAAGCCATCTTCAATCAATTCAATGAAGCGTACGTTGGGTGTCAAAATAGAGGTAACCGTGTGCCGCGCCACCCCAGGCAAAAAGAAAACTTCCTCGTTCGCGACTTTCAAAGCGTCGAAATACTCTTGGGTGAAAATGTCGCCCTCTTCCACCGTCAAGGCAATAATTAATTGGTTTCCACTACCAAATTCATCTCGATAATCGATCAGCGTACTTAAGTATGGATGTTTCAGTGGCAGCAATTTTTCAAAACCGGCTTCCATGCGCAGCGTAGAGGCGTGATATCCCATAAACACACTGGTTGCCAAAAACACCACCAGGATTGGAATCCTGTTTTCAAAAAGCTTGACCTGAAACCACGTGGTAACTTTCTTTTTCGACATATTTCCTTCCAACTAAACCAGGAGGTTAACTATATTGGGATAAATAATGCTGGCAATATTAGCGTTTTACCTGAAGACGCTGGACACCACGCGCACCGAATATGAATAGCTCGCTGCCTTCAATGATCTGTCCGGATACCAGAGCTTCAAAGCCTGGATAGGGGTAGCGTTCAGCACGGTCATCGTTCTTTGAAAGCGTCAGAACCGTACCGCTGGCGCCTAGAAAAACGATCCTGCCATCACTGAGTTCTATAGCATCGAAAATATTGGCGATCACATCTGTCTTTATCTTTTCCCATGTGCCCATGCCATCTGTTGAGCGATAGATGTTACCCCTCAAGCCATAGATATAGAGCGCGCCACCCGTTGTCTGGGTAACACCAAAGTAAGTGCCCTCGTAGGGTGATTCGAGAATTTGCCACCTTTCCTCATCGGTGGTGCCATTCGGGTCAAACAGAAGAATTGTGCCCAACTCTGCCACAATCAGTAGTTTTCCCGCGTATGGAATAACACCATTGAAAGTAGGTTCAGGCTCCATTTCCATACTTTCCAGGCGATCGTAAAGCGTCGTGGTATCGAGCTGAGACCAGTTTTTTCCACCATCGAAGGTTTCCAGAATCAGCCCGTAAGCGCCAATAGCAAAACCTCTGTTTTTGTCGGCGAAATAAATATCGATAATAGGTTTGGGGATATCGCCTCCGGTAATGGGATCCTCGTACTGGATCTCCCAATTTTCACCGCCATCGCTGGTATGCAGTATCAAGGTATCGTGACCGCCGGCCCATCCATGCTTATCGTCGACAAAAAAGACGTTGGTAATGAGAACTTGCGTGGGAGAATTAGCTTGTTGCCAGGTTTCGCCGTTGTCTGAGTAGACGATGTTGCCGTAGAGCCCAACACCAATATAACGCGTTGACTTACCGATTTGCGCTGAGTCAGTTAATAGGACTTTACTTGCAAGGGGAGAGGGAATTGCAGGACTTTGAACAGACTCGGCTAACACACCTACGGAACTGATATGTAGCAAAAAGAGTACGCTTAATACAAATGTGAACGAAAATCTTTGGTGTCCTGTAAACCCGTTTCGCGTATTTGATCGATATATAGAGCAGCAACTCTTGAATCGTAATTTATTTGATTTTGCCAATAAATTTTCTATACAAATTCTGAATGCCATTTTCGTTCCACAGGTTAAACCATCAGATAATTCTATAGCAAACGACTAATTAACGCTTCCTACACTCTGCCGTTTTAATCTTTGCAAGCCCGGATATCGGGCAAACCATGCAGAAACAGGTCCTTATGTATCGGCATCGCCATAAACCCTATTAAAACAGTACAAAAATATCCAGTAAACAAAAATAAATAAAAATGGCTGGCAATCAATACCAGCCATTTTCAAACGTTAACCTTATTTTTCTTCTGAAGTACTACCTCACTCCATTACGCCGCACAGAAGCGGGCGTAAAGTAGGTATCCGGCCCTCTCCAAGTAAAATCCGGCCCTTTTTCCTTATCGATCAACAAGGCAATCATTCGCCCAGCCTGCATGTCATATTGAAATTCGGCAGAGGCTGCAAGGAAGCCCACATCGTAGAACACCACATCATGAGATTCCCAATGGCGCCAGATTTGCCCGCGGCGATCGTATCCGTCGACCAGCATAATCCACCAGGAATCTTCGTCCAGATAAAAAGTCCTGCGGCCATAGTCGTGGTTGGTGCCTTCCTTGAGTGTCGCATCGACAATCCACACCCGGTGCAGTTCATAGCGTGCGTAATCCTGATTCACCCGACCTTCCGGAGTGATAATCTTGTCCGGCGTAGCTTCCTTGGCGTGCAGTTTGTATGCGTTGTAAGGCACGTACATCTCTTTTTTGCCCACAAGTTTATAGCTAAACCGGTCGTTAGGCCCGTTAAAGCCCCATTTCTGATCGGTGGTGGCAAGACCGTCACTGGCAGTCAATGGGTTATCGTAGACAATCTGTGGCGCCCGTTTGACCCGACGCTGGCCGGGACTATAGGCCCAGGCCCGACGAAACACTTTGGTAAAGGTCGCCGGATCCAAAGCCAGCACCACCTGACCGGCCAGTTTGGGGGGTGCCGTCAAGGTTTGGTAGTACATTAACGACACATCTTCGGGATCGAAGTCTTCGTCCGGAATTTCCGGGTCACTCCACTTCTGGTGCTGCTGTATGTTTAACTTGTTGACGACGTAATCACCACCGGTGGTAATGGCAAGCGTGTTTTCCCAGGATTCCATCCAAGGATTAATGGGCCGAGACGCCTGATTCATCCAGGCTTCGTCGCCATTCTTGGGTATCGGGAAGGCCCAGGCTTTGCGCGCACCTTTGAAACCGACAATCCCCATATTGATATCGGCGTGAACCAGCTCGGACCGATCCAGGTTTTTCAAAGCCGCCTCGTAAATGTAGGGCTTGTAAACCACCGAGCGCCGGGTCGGATAGATATTCATCTTGAAGTCGGGGTAGGTCTGGAACATCTGTTTTTGACCTGGCGACAGCTTATCCGCGTGCTCCTGATAGTTCTGCGCGGTAATGGTGAACAAGACCTTGTCATCGGCAAAAGGATCCGGGTGGAAGCCGCCCACCTGAAACCCTGCCGGTGGCTTGATCGGTTCGTTTTTCCAGGCCGGAATCGTACCCTCGGCATTTCCTGCCCTAACGGCGCCCGTTGGCGTCAGCTCCTTACCCTCCAGGCCAATACGCGCTTTGTCCTGGGCCGAAACGCCCGCCAAAGCAATACTAGCTGTGAACGCACTGGCCAGGGCCAGCGCTCCACAGAAACCTCTAGTAATAAATTTATACTTATATTGCATGGTTACTACTCTCCTAGAAGCTGTACTTGAACACGACAGACACATTGTCTTTGTCGGAATTACCGCCCGCGTCACCCAGCCAGGTGACATACTGGAGATCAACAGAAGTCTGGCTCTGATAATCAAAAGTCAAGCGGCTAATCAGCGTGCGCTGGTTCTCGACCATACCTCCACCATGGCTCGGTGGTGCCCAACCCTGGACGTTGTGCACAAAGATAAACGTTGGCTTAACGGTCAGGTTCCAGAACAGGTTGGGGTACTCCAGGCCAACAACAGCGGTATAGCCCCAGGAAAAATCTGTGACCGGCTGATCCAGCGGACCAACACAATCGAACCTGCC
>DJFY01000037.1:0-8366 GCA_002431545.1 Cellvibrionales bacterium UBA5860
CAACATAGAACCTCATTCGGCGCTCAGCACCTTTATATTCCTTATACCCTTATGTTCCTCATATCTATATTCTTAGTATCTTGGCTTGCTGCCTGCCGTTGATATATTTTTCCGTAAACAATTCAACCGGCAAGGGTTTTGAGTATAGGAAACCCTGATGAACGGAGCATCCGAGCTTAATGAGTAGCTCTGCCTGGGAATCGGTTTCTACACCCTCCGCGACGATTCTTAAACCCAGGTTTTTACCGATGGCGATGATACTCGAAACAATAGCCTCGTCATTTGGGTCATCGATGATATCGCGGACATAGGTCTGATCGATCTTAAGTTCGTCAAAAGGCAGATTTTTAAGATAGTACAGCGACGAGTAGCCGGTACCGAAATCGTCAATCGATGTTTTCACCCCCAAAGCCTTGAGCTCGTATAGTTTGGCGACAGTATCGTCGAGATTTTCGATCAGAACACCTTCGGTAATTTCGAGCGTGATCCATTCCGGCTCAACATTATAGCGGGCCACTATCGCCTTTATAGATTCAGAGAAATTCGACCTGCGAAACTCGATCGGACTGACATTCACAGAAACGCTAATACACTGTCCTCGAGGCTGGCCCTTATTCCAAACGGCTAACTGTTGGCATGTTTCCTCCATGACCAGTTGACCGATATCGACGATTAGTCCGGTTTCCTCCGCCACGGGAATAAATTCTGCGGGGGAAATGAAGCCCTTTTCAGGGTGTTGCCACCGAATCAGGGCTTCCGCGCCGACAACGCCCCGATCGCGGGATATCTTGGGTTGATAAAACAACTCCAGCTGACTTTTTTCTAACGCAAGACGAAGATCGCGCTCGATTTCTAGCCGGCTATCCGCCGAGGTCTGAAGCTCAGCGTGATAAAAAGCCACTGCATTCCGGCCATTTTTCTTGGCCTGATACATGGCCGCATCTGCATGGTGGACAAGATCTACCGCCTGGTCACCGTCACTTGGAAACAGGGTTACGCCAACGCTTGCCGTGAGGTGGTAATAATGGTCACCCACCTGGTAATTTCCTGACAGGTTTTCCTGGATTTTTGCAGCCACCCGGCTCGCGCCTTTTGCAGCCTGATCGGTATTGGTGCCTGTGGACGGCAAGACAACGACGAATTCATCTCCGCCGATTCGCGCAACCGTATCCTCTTCCCGTGTGCAACGGCGCAGGCGCTCGGCAACATGCGTTAACAGGATGTCGCCCTTGCTGTGCCCTAAACTGTCATTAAGGAGCTTGAAACGATCCAGGTCGATAAACAGCAAAGCGCCGATCTGGCCTTCTCTCTCGGCATGATAGGCCGCCTGCTGCAGACGATCCTGCATTAGACGCCGGTTGGCCAGCCCAGTGAGCGGATCAAAATATGCCAGACGCTCGATTTCTTCTTGTGCTGTTTTCAGGTCAGTGATGTCGGCGACAGCCCCCCGCAGCACCAGGGGGTTACCGTAAATATCCGTCTCCATTTCCGCCTGGGTGTTTGTCCAACGCATTTCGCCGTCTTGCCGCCGGATCCGGCACTCCAGTTTGAAGCCTTCCCTGGAAGCAAAGGCTTGCTCAAAGGCGGCGATAACCTCAGCCTGGTCGTCTTCGTGAATAAATTCCAGAATTCCGTCGTAGTGATCAGCGAGACGATCCTGTTCTATTCCAAGGACTTCTTCAGTATTACCGGACCAATGCATCTCTTTGCTCTCGACATCGATCTCCCAGCTGACAATGCCGTAGGCCCGGCTCGACATACGAATTAATTTTTCGGTCTGGGCCAGTTCGCGCAGTAGCGATTCCCGCTCCCGCTCGTGCCGCTTGCGCTGACTAATATCTCGAACGTTAACCAGGATCACTCTCTCACTGGCAATCTGCGCACTAGACAAGCTGGCTTCCACCTCAACAGATTTACCACTCAAGCCAGTAAGCGCCCACTCGACGGGCTTACCGTACTTCGTATCCGCTATAGAACCTTCCCCGTGAGAGCCAAGCTCCGCGACAACCGAGCGAAGTCTTTCCTTTGAGCTGCTGCCATCTGGCTGAAACTCGGGCGTGAAATCCATGATACCGCGCCCGATGATGTCTTCCTTATCCGCATCGAGCATACGTGAAATTCGCGTATTGCAATCGACGATACCGCTCTTGCCAACAATCAGTACGCCATCGTACATTGACTCGACCAGCGCCTGGTAAGTGTTTTCCGCCGTCTCCAGGCTGGTAATGTCCTGCAGGTTGACTATGAAGTGGCTGGGCTCGCCCGATTTGCTACGCTGTACTCGAACAGTTTCCAAAAACGATTTAAAGGTTCCGGATTTATTCTTGCGCACGGTGCGGCCGGAATACCCATCGTCGGTAGCAAAATTGGTCGAAAGGAATTCGAGATACCCCTTATCACGCTGAGAGGCATAGAGATCGGGCAGCTTCAAGGAATAAAATTCTTCCAGTGAGTAGCCGCTCAATGAGAGCACGGCAGCATTGGCACGAACAACTCGCTGCTCAGCGTTAGCGATAAGCTGAGGTCCACCGGTCTCAAAGGATAACACCGCAAGTTCGCGTTCTTCCCGGGCTTTGATCTGTTCCGTGACATCGCGAAACACAAATACCGCACCCTCGCCCTGGCCATCTTTGTCTGTAATCGGTGCAGTACCGCCAGAAATCCACAATAGATTGCCGGATCGTGTTTTTAACCGCGCCTGAGCCAAGGGGATTTTTTTCTTCGATTGCAAGATTCTCGCCAATTCCTTTGACAGGTCCTCACCTGTTTCCACGTGGCAGAAAGGCAGCACTTCGGATATCGGGCGCCCCACCGCCTCCGACCGGGGCCATCCGGTCAAGCGCTCAGCAACACCATTCATTCGTTCAACGGTGCCATGAGAATCGGTTGCAATAACAGCATCGGCCATAGACTCTAAAATTCTATCGAGGCGCTGCCGATTGTGGTGAAGGTCATCGAGAGTCAAGCTCAAATCCCGACTCATTTCGTTAAAGGTTTTCCCAAGGTAAGCTACGGGCCCGGCACCGCGAACTTCGATGTCTGCAGCACTGCCCCTTTTGAATTCCTCTACACCTCGTGTGATTGCCATGATGGGCTCTGCAAGGCGGGCCCTTACAAACCGAATCAGGATCAAAAGTGCCGTTAGGGCGATAATCGAAAAATAACCCATCTGTTTCAGCACGGAGGCATTGATTTCGTCGAGCCAGTGACTGTAGTCCAGATCAATGAACAGAATTACCTCTTCAGCGCCACCGAACAGGGTGCTGGCAGAATGCAAGGGTATGCGATGAGTGGCATGCAGCCCTTGAAGCCTATGGCTATCCCTTTCGCTTATACCTTCAAGACTGTGAAAATTCTTCTCGGTCAATACCAGTTGACCGTCCACAGCGCCGTTGCCAAGGGCATGAGCTAGTTCAGCCACATCAAAATGCATGAACGAAGACGCCGCCTGCCGGCCTTTCAGATCGGGATCATTGGCAAATAGCACTTTGCCAGCGGAATCGATAATTGCCAGATCAACCAGACCAGGGTCGTCGTTGAAACCGCTTATCAAAATTTCAAGGGTATCAGCGTGTTGGGAATGCAATTCACTACCGATTACCTGTTTTATTCGCTTGATATGCGAATTCCAGACATCCGTATATCCCCTGATATACGTCGACGTCATGTTATTCCTTTCAATGAGCGCCCACGCGCCTATGCAGGCGGCAAAGATAGCTATCGCCAAAAGTGGTAGCGTTAAACGAAAATCCAGCTTGTAACGGTCAGCATGCATTCTAAATCGAATCTTAAATGTTATTGAATTCGCGCAACTCCACCGCGCTACGACGTTACTAGCAAAAACGTTACGAGCAGAAACGCGTAAAAAAACACCCCTCCTGATCGAATAGACGGACCCGCTATCCACTCGGGAAGGCACTCAAGTCAATGTTTAGAATTCTAGGTAGAAAACCAACCTAACCATAGGGCTTTATTATGGTTTTGATAACCATGCCGCATATTGTATATAGATTATGCTGAATACGAGCCTTAACAGGCGCCACTGGAAGGTTTGCACCCACGGAGATTGATAGAAAATTGAGGATTATATAGTAACCGACTGATTAATATGGAATTTTAAATTCTCTGTGGCGGTTAACCGATTTAACCACGTTGCGGCGCGGTCAAACCGGTTGCGCAAGCGCTTTTTCGCTTACATATGCTTTTTCAACTCCAGACGGGCAATCTGGTTGCGATGCACTTCGTCTGGGCCGTCGGCAATACGCAGTATCCGCGTATGGGCCCAGGCGCGCGCCAGACCCACGTCTTCGGTGACGCCACAACCACCGTAAACTTGTATGGCATCGTCGATGATTTGGAGCGCAATATTGGGTGCCGCTACTTTAATCATGGCAATTTCCATACGCGCCACTTTATTACCCACCGTGTCCATCATATGCGCCGCTTTCAACGTCAGCAGTCGGGCCATTTCGATGTTAATGCGCGCGTCGGCAATGCGCTCTGACCAAACGCCATGCTCGGAAAGTTTCTTGCCAAACGCCACCCGGCTCATAGCGCGCTTGCACATCAGCTCCAGGGCGCGCTCAGCCACGCCGATGACGCGCATACAGTGGTGAATGCGCCCCGGGCCGAGTCGCCCCTGGGCAATCTCGAAACCACGCCCTTCACCCAACAGCATGTTACTGGCGGGCACACGCACATTGTCGAATACAACTTCAGCGTGGCCATGAGGCGCATCGTCGTACCCAAATACCGGAACCCAGCGTTCGACAGTGACACCAGGCGTGTCCGGCTCCACCAGGATCATGGATTGCTGCACATGCTTGGCCGCCTCGGGATCGGTTTTACCCATCACAATCCAGATTTTGCAATTGGGTTCGTGCACACCCGAAGAGAACCACTTACGTCCGTTGATCACGTATTCGTCACCGTCCCGCAGGATACTGGTCTCGATATTGGTGGCATCAGAGGACGCGACCAGGGGTTCGGTCATGCAAAAGGCCGAGCGAATCTCGCCCTCGAGCAGCGGTTCAAGCCACTTTTGCTTTTGTTCTTCGTTGCCGTAGCGCTCGATGGTTTCCATATTCCCGGTGTCCGGTGCAGAGCAATTGAAAACCTCCGGGGCGAATTTGCTCTTGCCCATAATTTCGCACAACGGCGCATATTCGAGATTCGTCAAGCCGGCCCCACGATCACTCTCGGGTAAAAAGAGATTCCACAAGCCCTCTTTTTTGGCCTGGGCCTTCATGTCTTCCAGAATGGGCGGGACACACCAGCGGCCACCGGCATCCAGTTGTTCGTAATAGGTCGTTTCGTTGGGATAAATAACGCGATCCATAAAATCCTGGACGCGATCCTGTAGCTGCCGTACCTTGTCCGAGTATTCGAAATCCACTACTTTCTCCTCTCAATACTGTTAACTTTGTTACTTTACCCGCTACGCTGGTCATTGTCGCGACATACCGCCTGCAAACGCAACGCCTCGCCCGTATCTGTGGGCCGGTCGAACCCCGAATGCGATAGAAGCCGGCGTTTGCACCACCCTGCCCTAACTTGCTAACTTAGCCGCCCCTTTTTAACCGTCTTCGCCAATGCATACCCGATACGAAGAATGACAGGAGAGAAAAATATGAGTGGCCCCCTCGAAGGATACAAAGTGATAGAACTCGCCGGCATAGGCCCGGCCCCGATGTGCGCCATGATGTTGTCAGACATGGGCGCAGAAGTGGTTCGTGTCGACCGACTGGCCGATGCGGGCCTGGGCATTTCACTTCCCAAGAAATTCAATTATCTGGGTCGGGGCAGAAAATCCATTGCCGTCGATCTGAAAAACCCGGAAGGTATCGAGGCAGTACTCAAGCTCATCGACAGTGCCGACGCCCTGGTCGAGGGCTTTCGTCCTGGGGTGATGGAGCGTCTCGGACTCGGCCCCGAAATCTGCCTGAAGCGCAATCCAAAACTGGTCTACGGTCGCGTCACCGGATGGGGACAGGAAGGGCCGCTGTCCCTTTCCGCCGGTCACGACATCAACTACATCGCCCTGTCGGGGGCCCTGCACGCCATCGGCCGCAGTGACGATGAGCCGCCGGCACCTCCACTCAACCTGGTAGGCGATTTCGGCGGTGGCACCATGTATATACTTACCGGAATTCTCGCCGCCCTGCTTGAAGTCAAAAACTCAGGCAAGGGCCAGGTAGTCGACGCCGGCATGGTGGATGGCGCCTTGTCGCTGATGACATCCATGTATGGGATGCACGCGTCCGGCACCCAAAAGGATGTGCGCGGAGCCAATATCCTGGATAGCGGCTCACATTTTTACAACACCTACGAGACCAAGGACGGGAAATACGTCTCCATTGGCTCGATCGAAACCAAGTTTTACGCTGAACTGCTGGAAAAACTCGAGATCGACCCGGATAGCCTGCCACCGCAAATGGAGCGCGAAAGCTGGCCCGCAATGAAAGAAAAATTCAAAGGCATTTTTCTAACCAAGACCCGCGACGAATGGTGTCAGATTATGGAAAACTCCGACATCTGTTTCGCGCCCGTTCTATCGCTGGAAGAAGCACCGGAATACCACCACAACAAAGAGCGCGGCGCTTTCGTCGAAGTCGAAGGCGTTCAGCACCCGGCTCCGGCACCGCGCTTCTCCCGCACGCCCAGTGCGATTCGCGGTCCGGCGCCAAAAACCGGCGTCCACACCGAGGAAGTACTGCGCGACTGGGGCATTGCGGCCGAGGACATTACCGCACTGAAAAGCGGCGGCGCCATTAAGTAAACCTTAATGAGTTACGGTTTACTCTGACCGACACCAGCCGGCCCGCTATAAGCGGAGCCGGTTTTGGGTGTTTTTTGGGCTACGCCCACACTCCCGCGCCAAAAACAGACTGCCGGATTTATAGCTCAATGTCCGGTTGCCGGCGGCAACTGCCAGTCGATTGGCGCTAATCCGCGACTTTCCAGATATTCGTTGGTTTTCGAAAACGGCCTACTGCCGAAAAACCCCCTGTGAGCGGACAAGGGCGACGGGTGGGGCGAACGAATCACCAGGTGCTTTGAAGCGTCGATAAACGCGCCTTTCTTTTGTGCGTAGCTACCCCAAAGGATAAAAACAAGCCCTTCCCGCTGCTCGTTCAATACGGCAATCGCTCGATCGGTAAAAGCTTCCCACCCGCGGTTCTGATGGGACCCGGCCTGACCCTGAACCACAGTCAGTGTAGCGTTAAGCAGCAATACACCCTGCTGTGCCCAGTGATCCAGGCAACCATAGCCGGCCGGGGCGATGCCAAGGTCACTCTCAAGCTCCTTGAATATATTGATTAACGAGGGTGGTAGCGGCACACCGGATGGCACCGAAAAGCACAGCCCGTGAGCCTGACCCGGGCCGTGATAGGGATCTTGACCCAGAATAACCACTTTGACCCGGTCAAACGGGGTATTATCAAACGCTGCAAACCACTGGGCGGTCTGTGGATAAACCGCTTTACCGGCACGTTTTTCGTCAACCAGAAAAGTCCGAAGCTCGCGCATATACGGTTTGTCAAACTCCTCACCCAGCACCGCCAGCCAGGATGACTCCAGTTTGACCGACCGTTGCTCGGGCTTGGCCATGGATGCGGTGTCGACGACTACCTGTCTTCGACGCGCATGTGCGGAAAAAGCAGCACATCGCGAATAGACGACGAATCGGTAAGCAGCATGACCAGCCGATCTATACCGATGCCCTCACCGGCAGTGGGTGGCAGGCCGTATTCCAAAGCACGCACATAATCCGCATCGTAGTACATGGCTTCGTCATCGCCAGCATCCTTTTGTTTGACCTGCGCCAGGAAACGCTCGGCCTGATCCTCCGGGTCATTCAATTCGGAAAACCCGTTGGCAATCTCCCGGCCACCAACAAAGAACTCGAAACGATCCGTTACAAAGGGATCCTCATCGCTGCGCCGTGCCAGGGGCGAGACCTCAGTGGGATACGCCGTGATAAACGTCGGATTCTGCAATCTGTGCTCGACAGTTTTTTCGAAAATTTCAATCTGGATTTTACCCAGCCCCCAGTTTTCGAGAACGGGGATACCTAGATTTTCCGCAGCCACACAGGCGCGTTCCCGTTGTGCCAGATCTTCTGCCTTCAGGTCCGGATTAAAGTGCAGAATCGCCTCGACAACTGTCATGCGCCGAAATGGACTGGCAAAGTCATAGGTTTCACCCTGGTAAGAAATTTCTGTCGAACCGAGTACGGCCGCCGCCAATTCGCGCAACATGTTTTCCGTGAGATCCATCAGGTCTCGATAGTCGGCATAGGCCTCGTAGAATTCGAGCATGGTAAATTCGGGGTTGTGGCGGGGCGGCAACCCCTCGTTTCGAAA
>DJFY01000037.1:8580-8724 GCA_002431545.1 Cellvibrionales bacterium UBA5860
CCGGTTGTGGCGGGTCGACAACCCTTCGTTGCGAAAGCTGCGGTTAATTTCAAATACTTTTTCGAAACCGCCGACTACCAGACGTTTTAAATACAGTTCCGGTGCCACACGCATATACATCTGCTGATCCAACGCATGGTGGTG
>DJFY01000090.1:0-11737 GCA_002431545.1 Cellvibrionales bacterium UBA5860
GCGGTAAGCTGGTTCCAGTCCATGAAATCCGGTATCCCGGGGGTGGACTGAATCGCGGTATTTTCCGCACTCGAGGCCTCGAGCTTCAGAAACATCGCCATGCAGTAGCCGCCAAGACCGAAAAACACACCTTGGCCGAGACTAAGAATGCCGCCGTAACCCCAGCACAGCACCAGGCCGAGGGCGACAAAGGCATAGCTCAGGTATTTGCCGACCAAATTGAGGCGAAAAATATCCATGCCCAGTGGCAGCACTACCACCAACAGCAGGAACAATACCGAGATGTAGAGCAGTTCCCTGCCAGGCAAAAAGCTTCGTGCCGAAGACATCATCACACCCTCCTAGCGACGGATTTTCAGAGCGAACAGCCCTTGCGGGCGCAGCATCAAGATCCCAACCACTACCAACAGGGTGAGCACCTTCGCCATCGAACCACTGAGGAAAAATTCCATCGTCGACTGGGCCTGGGAAATGGTGAAGGCGGAGGCCACGGTGCCCAACAGACTCTGGGCGCCACCAAATACCACCACCAAAAATGTATCGACGATGTACAACTGTCCGGAGGTCGGCCCAGTAGAGCCGATCATAGTGAACGCGCTGCCGGCGATGCCGGCGATGCCGCAACCCAACGCAAAAGTCATACGGTCGACTTTTTCGGTATTGATACCGACCGCCCCAGCCATTTCCCGGTTTTGCACCACCGCGCGCACTTGCTTGCCCCAGCGGGAGCGAAACATCACCAAGTAAACCCCCAGGGTGATCAGCAGTGTCAATACCATCACGAAGATGCCGTTTATAGGAATCTCGATCATTTCGGTCAGCGGATAGGACCCCATCAGCCAATCGGGCAGCGTCACACCCACTTCTCTGGCGCCAAATACCGAGCGATAAGTCTGCTGCAAAATCAGGCTCAAGCCCCAGGTCGCAAGCAGGGTATCGAGGGGTCTGCGGTAGAGATGTCGGATCAGCGCCCACTCGACCAAAGCACCCAAGGCAAAGGTAGCGACAAACGCCAGCGCCATAGCGATAAAAAAATAGCCGTCAAACAGTGCGGCGGCGTGTTCCGAAAACAGGTTGGAGGTGAGATAGGTAATGTAGGCCCCCAGGATCATAAACTCCCCGTGGGCCATATTGATCACCCCCATCTGGCCGAAGATGATGGCCAAGCCAAGGGCCATCAACACTAAGATCGAAAACAAAATCAGCCCGGCGAAACCCTGCATCGCAAAAATCGAGGTCAATTCAGCGGCGGTGTAGTCGGCAAACATGGCGAACTCCAATCGGTTAAATACCCTGACGGTTTGAAACCCGGACCGTGCTCAGATCGCTTGGAGCACGGCCCGCGGGATCACCGGCTACTGGTAACCCTTCGGGAAGGGGTCGGGTTCCATCAATTCTTCAGTCTCATGGACCACCTTGTACTGGCCATCCATCTGCGCGAGACCGATACGGGTTTTGGACCAGAGGTGGTGGTTTTCGTGAATCCGGACATAACCTTCGGGCGCTGTTTTTAGCTCAATACCAGGCGAGGCGGCGCGAACTTTATCGATGTCGAACGAGCCCGCTTTTTCAACCGCGGCCTTCCACAACCAGGGACCCAGATAGGCGGCCTGAGTCACGTCGCCAATGACAATGTCTTTACCCCACTTCTCTTTAAAGGCTTTTACAAAAGCCTCGTTGTTGGGGTTATCCAGGCTTTGGAAGTACTTCATCGCTGCGTAGGCGCCGACGATATTCTCTCCACCAATGCCGAGAATCTCGTCCTCGGTGACGGAAATAGTCAGCAACACCGGTTTTTCCTTGGTCAAATCAATGCCCGCCGCTTTAAGTTGTTTGTAGAACGCGACGTTGGAACCGCCAACCACAATGGCGTAAATCACATCCGGTTTTTTCAACTTAATCTTGTTGATCACCGAGTTGAACTGAGTGTGACCGAGGGGGTAGTACTCCTCGCCGACAACTTTCAGCCCCAGTTTTTCGATGTGCTTTCTAGCAATTTTGTTGGAGGTTCGCGGCCAGATGTAATCCGATCCGAGCAGGAAGAATTTCTTGGCGCCCTTTTCTTTCACCACCCAGTCGATGCCCGCAAGAATTTGTTGCGTGGCTTCCTGTCCGGTGTAAATCACATTGGGTGATTGCTCCAGACCTTCGTAAAAAGTCGGGTAATAGAGCATGCCATTGTATTGCTCAAAGATTGGCAAAACGGCTTTTCTGGACGCCGATGTCCAGCAGCCAAATACTGCCGCAACCTTGTCATTAACCAGGAGTTTTTTGGATTTTTCCGCGAAGGTCGGCCAGTCGCTGGCACCGTCCTCCTGGATATATTTAATCTTACGACCGAGCACACCGCCCATCGCGTTGATTTGTTCAATCGCGAGTTTTTCCGCCTGCACGGAACCCGTTTCGCTAATGGCCATGGTGCCAGTCACCGAGTGAAGAATACCGACGGTGACGGTATCGTCTGTCACCGCCAGGCCGGTAGAATTCACCTCCGCGGCGCCCGTTGGCGCTATCGCGAGTGTTGTAGCTAACATAGGCACAGCCAAAGCTCGCGCGACAACCTTGCGGCTAAGCCGCCGCAATCCCTCTCGGGGGACGAATTTCAGTGTCTTATGGATTAAATTTCCTGCAGGTATATTTGGTACAGATTTGTTCAGCAACATGTTTCTCACCCTCAGTGATGGTCAAACCAGGCGCTCGTCCTGATAACTGGATACCGCGGCACCAAAAGGCGGCACCTGCCCCAGATCAGTCCCAACGCCCTATCCGGAATTGAGGGTAAGTATTTCGGGCAAATTAAATTCGCACCATGCGTCAATCGCACGAGGGAACTACGTCATTTAACGCATACGTTTCGGCTAGGCACTGGTTTAAGCTCGGGGGGATTGCTTGTAATCGCTCGTTAGAGAGCGAGAGATAGCGCCACTTTTCGATACAAGTTTCGCTGCCGATCCCCCAGTCTAGCAGTGGTCAAGATAGTGGTATGTGATTTGCCTGTACTAAAAGGCCTTCTTATCAAAGCGTGGAATAGCTCTATGGTCGCATTACGCCATCCAAGTAAAGACGGCAATCCAGCTCTCGCCAGAGGTTTTCTGACTCAGGCTTAATCAAGCTTACTTCACCACTACGTAACAACGAGACCTAGATCGAGACAAAGCGCCAAAAAGCTGCACGAGGGCGCTGGCTCTCAGGATTAATAGACCGACACAGGTATGACCGCACCGCAGAGCATTTTCAGAGTTCGGCGCAACTACAATCGCTGGGTCGCGAACGAAACCCTCGAGGATTACGCGCTGCGCTTTACCGCCAAAAGCGCCCGGCGCTGGTCTGCGGCGCGTGTCAGCCATACCGCGCTGGGAGCAATTTCCTTTCTGGCGCTTGAAGCCATCGGCGGCGCGATCACCCTGAGTTACGGATTCAGCAATACCGCGCTAGCCATCGCAGTGGTGGGCTTTGTTATTTTCGCGACGGGCCTGCCGATCAGTTATTACGCGACAAAATACGGCGTTGACGTAGACCTGCTGACCCGGGGTTCGGGCTTTGGCTATATCGGCTCTACCATCACCTCGCTGATCTATGCCTCGTTCACCTTTATTTTTTTCGCCCTTGAGGCGGCAATCCTGGCCCTGGCCCTGAAGCATTTATTTGGTGTACCGCTGTCGTTAGGCTATTTGTTAAGTTCTTTCGTGGTGATCCCGATCGTCACCCATGGCATCACACTGATTAGTCGCTTTCAGCTATGGACGCAACCGCTGTGGATTGTTTTACAACTGTTGCCGTTTATCTATATCGGCGCCAAAGACATCGCCGCGGTGCAGGACTGGACCCAGTTTAGCGGCGTCGATGTCGGTCCGGGTTCGAACTTTGACTTGCTGTTGTTTGGCGCCGCGTCCGCGGTGATTTTTTCCCTGATCGCGCAAATCGGTGAGCAGGTGGACTTCCTCCGCTTCCTGCCGGTCCCGCAGAAAAAATCCTCACCACGCTGGTGGTGCGCAATGATTGCGGGTGGGCCGGGCTGGATCGGCGTCGGTGCGCTGAAAATATTCGCCGGTTCGTTTTTGGCAGTGCTCGCATTGCAGCACGGCATCCCGGCCAGCGAGGCCTCTGATCCCACCCAGATGTATCGCGTGGCATTCGGCTATATCAGCAGCTCTCCCGAGTTCGCACTGGCATTAGCCGGTATTTTCGTGATCCTCTCCCAGCTCAAAATCAATGTGACTAACGCCTATGCCGGCTCCATAGCCTGGTCCAACTTTTTCGCCCGCCTAACCCACAATCACCCGGGACGGGTGGTCTGGGTGGTTTTCAACGTGGTCATCGCCTTGCTGCTGATGGAACTCGGCGTCTACGAGGCAATAAAGGAGACCCTTGGTGTCTATGCCATTGTCGCCGTGGGCTGGGTCGGCACCCTGGTTGCGGATCTGGTGATCAATAAACCACTTGGGCTGAGCCCTAAAACTATAGAGTTTCGCCGCGCCTATCTTTACGACATCAATCCGGTCGGGGTCGGCTCAATGGTCCTGGCCTGCCTGATCGGCATCAGCGCTCACTTCGATACTTTTAACGAAACCGCCCAAGCCCTGGCCTGTTATCTGACCCTCGCATCGACACTGCTGATTTCCCCGACCATCGCGTGGCTGACCCAGGGCCGCTATTACATCGCCCGAGAACCGGTACTCATCCCCAGCAGCGATGGTATGAGCACCTGTTGTATTTGCGAACACCGTTTTGAGAACGAGGACATCGCCCAATGTCCAGCCTACGATGGCCCGATTTGCTCGCTGTGCTGCTCTCTGGATGCCCGCTGCCAGGATCGCTGTAAGCCCAGGGCCAGTATGTCGGAGCAAATGCTGACGCTGCTCGGCACCTTTTTGCCTGCACCGGTGCTGCGACATATCAACACCCGCATTGGCCATTTCCTGTCACTGACCAGTATCAGCGCGGTGATCATCGCCCTGATGCTGGCGGCGACCTACGCTCAGATTGAGGTCGCTGACGCTGAGATCGGCGCGGTCGTCGACCAACTGTTCTGGAAGCAATATTTTGTGCTGCTGATCATCGCCGGCGTGGCCGGCTGGCTGTTTGTACTGACTCACGAGAGCCGCCACGTAGCCCAGGAAGAGAGCAACCACCAGACCGAACTGCTGCAGCGGGAAATCGCCGCCCATGAGCGGACTGACCTGGAGCTACAACAGGCCAAGGAGTTGGCCGAAGCCGCAAATCTCGCTAAAAGCCGTTACCTCACCGGTATCAGCCACGAGCTGCGCTCGCCGTTGAACGCGGTGATGGGCTATGCCCAACTCCTGGACAAGGATACTGGCGTATCCGACAAACAGCGCGAGGCTGTAGGAGTGATCCTGCGTGGTAGCGAACACCTGGCCGACCTAATCGAAGGTCTACTTGATATCTCCAAAATCGAAGCCGGACGGTTGGAGCTACATCGCAATGAAGTCCGCCTGCCTCAATTGATGGACCAGATTGTCCATATGTTTCAGCTCCAGGCGGAGGCCAAGGGCCTGGCCTTTCACTACCGCTGCCACTCGCCACTGCCGAACATTGTCGTTACCGACGAAAAACGCCTGCGGCAAGTACTTATCAATCTACTGTCCAACGCCATTAAATTCACGCCCCGTGGCAGCGTTGACCTAAACCTGCGCTACCGCAATCAGGTCGCAGTGTTCTCGGTCACCGACTCCGGCATAGGCATTGCGCCCGACAAACTGGAGACGATTTTTCAACCCTTTGAGCAGATTCGTGAAGCCCACCAACCTTCATCCCCTGGCACCGGCCTGGGCCTAACCATCACCCGTTTTTTAGCCGAAATTATGGGTGGAGAAATCACTGTCACCAGCGTCCCTGGCAAGGGCAGTACCTTCACCGTCAGCCTGCTGCTATCAGTGGTCGCCGAGCCCAAAACCGAGGTTGCGGTGAACCGGGACATCATCGGATACCAGGGTGACACCAAGACTGTACTGGTGGCGGACGATGACCCCCGCCACCGCGCCCTGCTCGAAGACCTGCTAGCGCCGCTGGGCTTCGAGCTGATTCTCGCTGGCGATGCTCAGCAGTGCCTGAGCCTGATGACCGAGCGCCTGACGGATATCTGTCTGCTCGACGTCGCGATGCCGGGGATGGACGGCTGGACGCTGGCCAAGGCCTTGCGCAGGCTGTTGCCCGCGGTGCCCATCGTGATGATCTCGGCGGACGCCCGAGAGGGAGTGCCGCTTGACCACTACGGTACCAACATCCGCAGCGCGGCGACAGCTGAGGCCGCGATCCACGTCGATTACCTGATCAAACCGGTCAAAGTCGACCAGTTACTGGACTGCCTGGCCCGTCGTTTACAGATCGATTGGATCGTCCGTACCCCTACCCTGCTGCCAAAGATACAGGCACCTCTCGGCAGCGCAGACCTACCCCACCCGGCGCGGGTGCGGCAACTGAGTGAACTCGCTGAGATCGGCCATTTACAAGGCTTGAGAGCACAGCTTGCGACACTGAGAGAAGATCGCGGCACCAGCCTGGCCTTTATCAACTACCTTGACGCTGCGATCTCCGAAGTGCGAATGGAACGCATTATCCGGCTGCGGGATATGGTCCGATGAACCCGGCCGACGATGGCGCCGTAGTGCTGGTGGTCGACGATTCTGCCGAGACATTGGGCATGGTCAGTCAGATTCTCGAACCCGAGGGACTGCGCGTATTAATCGCTCTGGACGGCAACCAAGCCCTCAAAATCGCGCGCAAAATGCAACCCGATATTGTTCTACTCGACGCCCTAATGCCGAGCGTCGACGGCTTCGACACTTGCCGGGCGTTAAAAAAAGAAGCTCCCCTGAGCAACACGCCGATCATATTTATGACCGGACTCAGTGAAACCGAATACGTTGTCAGAGGTCTTGAAGCGGGCGGCGTAGACTACATCACCAAACCCATAGTTGCCCGAGAGCTTATTGCCCGAATTCGTGTGCACCTGGGCAATGCGCGCATGTCGCAAAGCGCTAGGGAGGCATTGGACACTGCGGGTCAAAATATTTTCACTACCGATCAAGACGGCAATATTCGCTGGGCAACACCCCGAGCCTACGCCCAATTTGAAAGTTGCGGTGTCAATAGTCGATGGTTAGAAATCGAGCTGCCCAGGCTTCTGAGGCAATGGCTTTCCCACAGCCCAGCTTCACCTAGTCAGTTGATACTTGCCACACCGGGCGATCCGTTGACGTGTAAATTTCTGGGTCAGACTCAACTTGGTCACTATCTGTTTCGCCTTATCGCAACCGACGAAACTGATAATCTGGAGTTACTGAAAGCCATGTTTAGCCTCACCGAGCGAGAAGCAGAAGTTCTGTTGTGGCTCAGCTGCGGTAAGACAAATCGTGAAATTGCTCAGATTTTGAACATGAGCCCGCGCACCGTCAACAAACACCTCGAGCCGGTATTTCGCAAGATGTGCGTCGAAAACCGCACGGCCGCTGCCGCAGCAGTCATTCGTCTGTTTATGGACGGCGGCCATCTCAATTAGGTCAGTGTCTCATCACGTTCACTATTACATCCGACCCAACTTTGCGAACGATAGATATTCCCCTTGCTTAATCGCGGACTACTCTACTGCCCGCTGCCACAAAACTGCTAATCAGATCCATAGTACGAAACTGCCGCCTAACGCCAGCTGTCTAAAGTACAATTGCGACGTGGTACATTGCGGAAAATCGGATCGGGGATTCCAGTCCAGATACAGACACCGGGCTCTAACAATGGTCTACATCACTTCAAAGAAACAAATTCCACACGGCGGGTTTCCAAGCTATTCTTCGATTCAACAGTTGCGCGATGAATTCTGATTGAGAACAAACATGACCGAAAACCCATTAAAAACAGACATTTCGAATGCGATGAAGGATGCAATGCGCGCGCGCGACAAGGTTCGCCTGGGCGCATTGCGATTAATTCTCGCCGAAATTAAGCGCGTGGAGGTCGACGAACGCATAGAGGTCGAGGACGCGCGCGTGCTCTCTATTCTCGACAAAATGAGCAAACAACGCCGCGATTCCATCAAACAGTTTCACGCCGCGGGCCGAGACGATCTGGTGGCGCAGGAGCAGACCGAACTGGATATCATCAGTGAGTTTATGCCGGCCGCATTGGGCGATGACGAGATCACAGCACTGATCGCCCAGGCCATCGAGCAAAGTAAGGCCGAATCGGTTCGGGATATGGGCAAAGTGATGGCGCTAATCAAGCCGCAGATCCAGGGTCGGGCAGATATGGCCGCAGTCAGCAAACAGGTCAAGGCAGCGCTTGGCTGAGGTCACGATACCCACGCACATCCCGGCGACCTGCGAACGCGGCACTTTAGCGCCGCGGCCGCCCCGCCCTACCATAAATTATTGCAGCTCTTGCCACATGAGCGTCCCGCAAAGGGGTTCAGCAACGCGGCTACTGACCTGGAACAGAACGGGCATCCTGACTCAGTAAATGTAATGGCCGGTAAAATTCCACAACGCTTTATCGACGACTTAATCGACCGACTCGACATAGTCGATGTGGTCAGCGCCCGCATCGATCTGCGTAAGGCCGGTAAAAATCACACCGCCCGATGTCCCTTTCACGACGAGAAAACACCCTCTTTCTCGGTCAATCCAGACAAACAATTTTACTATTGCTTTGGCTGCGGCGCGGGCGGAAACGCGCTCAGCTTCGTCATGGATTACGACCACCTCGACTTTCCCCAAGCAGTGGAGTTACTGGCGGCTTCGATCGGCCTCGAAGTGCCGCGAGACGGCCGGCCGGGGGACGATAAAAAAAACCAACAGCGACAACGCCTTCTGGACGCTCTTGCCGCCGCTGACCAATTCTACCGGCGGCAATTGCGACAGCACCCGCAGGCAAATGCGGCAATCGATTATTTAAAGCAACGCGGTCTATCCGGCGAGGCGGCGCGCGACTTCGGCATCGGCTTTGCGCCACCGGGCTGGGATAATCTCCTGGCCACCGCCGAGGCCAACCCGGACAGAATCGCGACGCTGATCGAGGCCGGTCTCGTCGTCAGCAACGAAGAGGAAAACAAGCGTTACGACCGGTTTCGAAACCGCATTATTTTTCCCATTCGCGACCCTCGCGGCCGAACTATTGCTTTTGGCGGCCGCGTTCTCGGTGACGACAAACCCAAATATCTGAATTCGCCGGAAACGCCCGTATTTCATAAAGGCCGCGAACTTTATGGGCTCTATGAAACCACCCGGCACACGCGAAACCCAGAGCATATTATTGTCGTCGAAGGTTATATGGACGCTGTCGCACTGGCGCAACAGGGCATTCACTCCGCCGTCGCGACCCTTGGCACCGCACTGTCGGAGGCCCATCTCGATAAATTGTTTCGCTATACCGCGGAGGTAATCTTCTGTTTTGACGGCGACGAGGCCGGGCGCAAGGCTGCGGCGAGAGCGCTGGAGACCTGTCTACCCGCGATGCGCGACGGGCGCGGCTGCCGCTTCCTCTTTCTACCCGAGGGCGAGGACCCGGACTCACTGGTTCGCGCCATAGGCGCGGAATCCTTCCGGCAACTGGTCACGGAAGCTACACCGCTGTCGACGCATTTGTTTGAATCGCTCTCAACAAAACTCGATCTATCGCTACCGGATGATCGCGCCAAGCTCTACCAACTGGCGGCACCGCTGATAAACCGCCTGCCGCACGGCGTATTCCGCACGCTGATGCTGAACCAGTTGGCCGAAAAAACCGGCCTTGCCAACGATGCTCTCGCACTTCATATCGAAGGCAACACCACACAAAGCGGCGACGCATCACCGCCGCCGGTACCAGACACGTCGCCATACGACTACCCCGAATACAACGCCGAGCCAGATGCGGAGACCAACGACTACGCGTCCTACCACGAAGCTCAGCATGCACCGGAAGCCTCCAACCGCAAGACTGTCAAACTCACTCCAGTTCAACTTCTCATCGGCATGCTCACCCACCAACCGGCGCTTAGCGAAGCAATAAACGACGACGATATTAAGCTACTGGAAACGTCGGAAGAGCCGGATGTGTCGTTATTACTGAAAGTTCTAAAACTCCTCGCTGAACACCCTGAATATACATTAACCCGTTTGCTGGGCTACTGGCGAGGGATACACGGAGTGGAACAGGGAGAATACCTTTCAGTCATAGCAAACAACGACCTGGTGACGGGCTGTCAGAGCGACGAATCCCGCCAAGCCCTGACTCAAGACATCGTCACAGGTTTACGCCGCAAAGCACGCAGCGAACTGCCGGTTGAGGCCCAGATCTCGGCACTTGCCGAAAAACCCCAACTCGACGAAGACGACCGCCGCCAGGCACTTACGCTATGGCAAACCCTGGCCCATTCCAGGGCGGACGAAAGCTTAATTAACCAGATAAAACAAATACTTAAAAAGTGATGCAGTCTGGCTCGCCAAAACTCATCTACACTTGGTTTTAGGGGACAAAGCCCCATATATGGTATATAATTCCGCGCTTATTTTTTCAGCCCAACCGCCACGGATATCCTATGAGTAACGCTGCCCAGGAACAATCACGGATCAAAGAGTTGATCGCCAAAGGCCGGGAACAGGGATTCCTGACCTATGCTGAGGTCAATGACCATTTGCCCGAAGATATTTCTGATCCGGATCAGGTTGAAGACATCATCCAGATGATCAACGACATGGGCATCAATGTTTATGAAACAGCGCCCGATGCGGACACCTTGTTGATTACCGGCAGCGAAAGTGCCGCCGACGAGATCGCAGCGGCCGAAGCCGCCGCCGCCCTTGCAGCCGTCGAAACTGAACAACACCGTACAACTGACCCGGTACGCATGTACATGCGCGAAATGGGCTCCGTCGAACTTCTGACGCGGGAAGGCGAAATCGAAATCGCCAAGCGCATTGAAGAGGGCATTCGCGAGGTCATGGCTGCTGTCGCGGAATGGCCAAACAGCGTCGAACAACTTCTCAACGAATACGACTTGGTCGAAGCCGGCGAGCGCAAACTCACCGACGTGATCATCGGCTACCTGGACCCCGTCGACCACGTACCATCGGCACTCGAGCAAAGTAACGCCAAAGCCGCCAGCGACGACGATGACAACGAAGATGAAGGCGGTCTGGATCCGACAGAAGCCCTGGAGCGTTTCTCAGCCATTCGCAAACAGCACGACAAAACCAAGCGTTCAGTCACCCGTAACGGGCGCGAGCACAATGCCGCACAAAAAAATCTGACCGAGTTGGGCGAACTTTTTAAATTTCTTAAACTGCCGCCCAAACAATACGACCCCATTGTGGCAACGCCGCGGATCTACCTGCATGAAATCCGACAGCTCGAGCGTGCCATCATGACCCTGTGTGTGCGCCAGGCCAAAATGCCCCGCCGGGAATTTATCAGTAATTTCCCCGGCAACGAGACCAACGAAAAATGGGCCGCCAACCTGGGTCGCCGCAAGCAACCCTATGCAGCAGCCATCAGAACGGTACAAGATGAAATCCTCCGCAACCAGCAAAAACTGAAGGCCGTTGAAGACAGTACCGGCCTGACCGTGGCCCAAATCAAGGACATCAACCGCCGCATGTCTATCGGCGAAGCAAAAGCCCGACGCGCCAAGAAAGAAATGGTCGAAGCCAACCTTCGACTGGTGATATCAATCGCCAAAAAATACACCAACCGCGGCCTGCAGTTTCTCGACCTCATCCAGGAAGGCAATATCGGCCTGATG
>DJFY01000090.1:12061-16938 GCA_002431545.1 Cellvibrionales bacterium UBA5860
ACCTGGTGGATTCGCCAGGCCATTACACGCTCTATCGCCGACCAGGCCCGAACCATCCGCATCCCGGTGCATATGATCGAGACCATCAACAAACTCAATCGTATTTCGCGCCAGATGATGCAGGAGATCGGCCGCGAACCGACGCCGGAAGAACTCAGCGAGCGCATGGAACTGCCGGAAGAGAAAGTGCGAAAAGTCCTAAAGATCGCCAAAGAGCCGATCTCACTGGAAACACCCATCGGTGACGACGAAGACTCCCACCTGGGCGACTTTATCGAAGACGTCAATGTCGACTCACCGATACACGCGACGACTCAGGAAGGTCTCACAGAAGCCACCCGCGAAGTACTGAACGGCCTCACCGCGCGCGAAGCCAAGGTCCTGCGTATGCGTTTTGGGATCGACATGAATACCGACCACACCCTTGAGGAAGTCGGTAAACAGTTCGACGTGACCCGAGAGCGTATCCGGCAAATCGAAGCCAAAGCCCTGCGTAAGCTGCGCCACCCCTCGCGCTCAGACCACATGCGTAGCTTCCTCGACGAATAAAACGAAACATGTCGCGGGATAATTGCATTCATACCGCTTTATCCCGCACCGCCCTTTTTTATTCCGCTATAATTCCGACGCCGCTTACCGGGGCCCATAGCTCAGCTGGTTAGAGCAGTCGACTCATAATCGATTGGTCGTAGGTTCAAGTCCTACTGGGCCCACCATATAAAAATATCAACCAGGCTTGCTATCACCCCGGGTTTTCCATCACTGCGATCACACCCAAATTCCGTTCCCTGTGTAAAGCGCAGTTTTCAGGGTTGAGCCTGCAAATAAAAAGCCGCCCGTTCTGGGCGGCTTTTTACAAACACATGCCGATAAACATCCAGGTTATTATTTCGAAGCGCTACTACAACTGGTATTCCACTTCGACACCAACAACGCGTCCTTTTTTAATAGGCGCGAAGGCGGTGCGGCCTGGAATGATCGTAAACTGCGTCACTCGTTGAACCTGATCGAGGAGGTTTTTGCCAAATACGCTAAACTTCCACTTGCCGTCATTTGTCGTAAACGATGCGCCTGCAGTCAGCTCGTCGTGAGAGGTTAAGTCGTCAATGTTCGAGTCGCTAAAAAAACCGGCCGTGCGATGACTATATCCGAGCCTGGTCGAAATTAATCCGGCGTTTATGGGGATGTCGTAGTTAACGCCTACCGTACCGGTCCACCGCGACAAACGAGGTAGCACGAGGTCCTTATCGTCGTCGTTAACGATGCCATCCCGGTTTAAATCATCGCCCACTTCTTTATACTCCCCATCGAGATAACCGACGTTAAGAAATAAGAAAAGATTGTCTGTAGCGAGCCAGCTGAAATCCATTTCAACGCCGGAAATATCAGCATCTGCGGTATTGCGAATGGATTGAATCGCATTTCCCGGATTGGCAGGATCGTTAAAGATAACTTCTCGAATCATGTCCTTCACTTGATTCAAAAATAGTGCAACGTTAAGCCGTACACGGCCGTCATCCCACTCCGATTTCATCCCCAGTTCCCAGGTGTTTTGACTCTCTTCATCCCATGGGCCTGGCCGTTGCGACGGACTCGTAAGCCTCATGTTATAGCCGCCGCTACGAAACCCTTTAGCCCACGAGAAATACAAATGAGAGGTATCGTTGAAATAATATTGAAAAGCAACCCGAGGCGTTACATTGCTCCAGTCTTCGTCGTCGAGAAAATCCGGGGCACAGTGGATACTTGGTTCTGCGACACAGCCGCCCAGAGCTACGCCCAAACCCGGTAAACTGTTCGTTGCGACAAAAGCCCCTGCTGCAGCCACCTCCTTTTCTTCAAAGGTGTAACGCATACCTAGCGAAACGATAAGGTTATCGTATAACTGGTAATCGCCATTAGCAAAAACACCCCATGTCTCATGCTCCAGCTCTCCCCCATAGGTAAAACGCGGGGTTTTAGATCCACCGATCGGTACGGAACTTAGATCGCGATAAGACGCCATTGAGATATTTTGGGTGAAGTAATATCCACCTAAAGTCAAGGCCAGGCGATCATCCAGAAAGCTGCCGGCAAACCTCAGTTCTTCACTGAATTGTTCCTGTTCGATTTTAGCCCCGGTGTGAAACTCGAACACATCGGGAACGTTGGGGGCATCCGAACCCCCATCGAGATCGCCGTCCGAATCTTCATCCACCTTTCGATAGGTAGTGATATTGGTAATGGTTCCATTGCCAATATTAACGTCGTAGTTGGTCTCAGATATCAAATGCATCCATCGGGCATTATTATATTGGCCAACTGGCTCACTAAGGGGATTGATGTGCGTCGCAACCTTAAAATCCCCTATCGGATTCAGGCTGTTGTAGGGTATGGCTTGGTCGCCTTTGTCCTCACCCCGCTCATAAATGAGCGTCGTCTCCAGGTCGTCACTAATTGTCCAGGTCAACGCCGGGCGCAGGATATAAGTTTCCGCTTCGCCGAAATTGTCGTTACCTGTTGCCACATCTTCAAAATAGCCATCGTCATCTCGCCCATAAAGCGCCAACTTGGCTGATAACACGTCGGGAATCAACGATCCTGTCGTCACCAGGGCATAAACCTGATCGTTGTCATCAGTCACACTGGCTTTAGTTTTCAGAGTGAATTCGTGGCTTGGTCTAGTGGTACGCATCGTTACGGCACCACCAGTTACATTACGGCCAAACAACACGCCCTGGGGTCCGCGCAACACCTCCAGACCCTCAACGTCAAACATGTCATAGAGCGCACCATGACTCATACCGAGATACATACCATCGATAAACACGCCGACTGTTGGATCAACGGAAGGTATTGAGCTGTTAATACCCTGACCGCGAATCGAGAAGTTTGCCGTACCCCTTGTCGTCCCAACGGAGTCGAGTTGAACATTTGGCATGCTAAATGAGAGCTCCTCAACGTTTCTCACGTTCAAGGCCTCGAGCTGCTGCCCGCTATATGCAGTCATGGCTATAGGAACATCCTGCACCTCTTCTGCTACGGATTTTTTACGGGATTTTGTAACGATTTCCTCCATCAGCAACGCTGCGGAACCCTTGGGTTGTTGTGCTGATAAAATAGCGGGGTCCACCTCGCCGCCACGAGCCGGCTCATACCAGGAAATAGCCGCGACCGTCGCAACAACTGCGAAAATACGTGTTGATTTTGTATGGTTGACCATGAGGCCCCTCCGGTAGTGTCATTTGTTGTTATTCTCGTAATCCTTTCGCAACGACATAACACCAAGTCAAGTTGCCTAGCACTTCCACTACCTGGACTTCATCCATCGCGCTCTAAACAGAGCCACTGTCTTATAGTTAGTGACTTTTCCAGTGACTCTGCTAAACTATTAAAGCATAACTTTTTATTATTTTCATTATTACTATAACGAATATCATGGATTTACTTTTGACTACCTGGTATTCGGATACCTGGTACCCGCACATAATTTAAACGGTTTGTCGCCGAACCGACTAAATAGCGGACTAACATGGTTCCAGGTCACTGAGGGCTAATTTAGATAAGTCAGAAGTACGGATAGCTGAGATGAAAACACATTAATAGATAGCAGCCGATGAGAGTATAAAAACCGCGCTTAATCGAACCCTTTTATTGACACCAACAGGCAAAACTTTATTGACATCAACAGGCAAAACAGGGGTATATTTTTGATAAGTCGCGCACCGTAGCGTGATTAGGCCATATGGTGTTTTTTGCCTTCAATCTGAAGTCGATATAAACAAATTTGACAGGAAATATACTCGCTGTTTGTCTATGACAAGCGAGAGCCGTTTGAAAAAAATCTAAACGCTAAAAACGGAAATACAATATGCGATTTAGCAAACGAAAGACTGAGGACGAATCACAAATCGACCTCACCCCTATGCTGGACGTCGTATTTATAATGTTGATTTTTTTTATCGTAACAGCAACGTTTATTAATGAAACAACAATAGATATCCAACGTCCGCCGACAACCGAGGAACCACCTGATCTAGAGAACAAAAACATAGTGTTCGAAGTGGAGCCGGGCGGTAACATCAAGCTTGGAGACAGGATAATTGATCTTCGTTCCGTTCGCGCAAACGTAGAACGGCTTCGCGCTGAGAACCCCGAGGCAAAGGTGGTCATTTCTGCCCACCAGGACTCCAAGTCTTCAATCTACATACAGATCGCAGACCAGGCTAGAGAAGCGGGTATTTACGACGTATCGCTGGCGACGCGCGATTAAAGGTATTGTTGCTGACAAGCACATACAGCTACTGTCAGAACAGGTCTGAACTAATCCATATGAACTACTACAGATCAAGTCGACACCATCTCAGCTAGTATCGTATAACATCTACTCTTAGCCGGATTAATACTGGTGTGGGCGCCCCCGATATCTAGCCTGTGTAATAATTGCCTTACATGCTTGCCTTTAATACGCGAAGATTCATGAACCAATACTTCACTTGAGCTGATCAAGCGCGATTTGCACAGCCCGGGATAGCCGCACCCATATCGCGTAATTTCTGGCGTCGTACGCCTTCTCTTTTTGCATAATCTATCAAGCGCTTGGCATAGACCGAAGAGCGTTTGTCTTTAGCGGCTTCAGCAAAAGCGTCGATTGCATCGTCGTAACAATGTAAATTTAAGTGCGCATTACCCAATACCACATAAGTGAGATCTTTCCTCTTGATACCACCTTTCCGAATGGCATTACGTGATGCGCGAATAGCTTTCTGATCATCACCGACATCAAAGTACACTCGCGCCAATCGAGCCCAAATTGTACCTTTATCGGAAAGCGCCGCCGCTTTTTCCAAAACTGGGCGCGCCTTTAAACCTTCATGCGCCTGCTGCCAGGCTTGTCC
>DJFY01000090.1:17225-17982 GCA_002431545.1 Cellvibrionales bacterium UBA5860
ACCTTAGCAGCGAGATAGGGAGAATCTGCGCCCATAAAAAGGTAAGCCAATCCTAATAGCTCACGTTCCTTGGACATAACACCAGCAAGGTAGATCACTTCAGAACTTATGAGCTGGTTAATATCCTGATTGATTTCCCCATACATACCACCGAGCTGGCGCCAATAGGTATATTTGGGGTAGTGCTTTATTAATTTTTTTAACACGCTAATAACATTACGAAATGCCTTGCGCTCATAATATATGACGCGTTGGAGACTCCACCAGTTTTCCTTGGGCACGCTACCTTTAGCCTCATAATCCATGATGGCTTCACCGATATACTTGAGAGCGTCTTTTTTGCGGTTAAGTTGATAATAAGATTGTGCCAGGAGCGCCTTTCCATCCGCGCTAACGACAGTCGCATGCTTTAACCATTGTTCGAGATATTTAGCGGCGTTTACGTAGTTTTCCGATACGAAGTAAAGCTGTGCGACCGAGTAATAAACACTATTCTTCAGGCGTTCATCTGTTTGTGGTTCAGCAATTACCTTTTTATAGGCTTTAATCGCCTCTGCATAATTATCCTGTGAATAATAGGTATAGGCCAGGAAATTCCATACTTGCGATTTTTCATAGCTAGAAGTACAACTTTTATCCAGCGACTGCAACAAAGCTGTTCTTGCCTGCCCCCATTTTTCTTGCTCAAGATCTGCCTGTATTCTCTCCAACTTCTTCGCGCATTGCTGCCTGACTGCATAACGCTTTTTCGTCGCGG
>DJFY01000053.1:0-3022 GCA_002431545.1 Cellvibrionales bacterium UBA5860
TCTACCGACTGAGCTATATGAGCATGATGCTTCTATAATAGGTGGAGCGGGCAGCGGGAATCGAACCCGCATCATCAGCTTGGAAGGCTGAGGTTCTACCACTGAACTATACCCGCGCTGAGCGGTGGCCTCCCACGCCGGCGACAGCCCTCGGCCGGCATCAACAGTCTGTTTGGTGGAGGGGGGTGGATTCGAACCACCGAAGCTTTCGCGTCAGATTTACAGTCTGATCCCTTTGGCCACTCGGGAACCCCTCCCCGAAAAAAGGGCGAGCATTGTCCGCGCTCGCCCCTGCTTTGTCAACAGCGATCCGTCGACGACCGCTTAACCAGCCAAGTCGCTGTAGGTTATATTGGAGCTGGCGAGAGGAGTCGAACCCCCGACCGGCTGATTACAAGTCAGCTGCTCTACCAACTGAGCTACGCCAGCATAGCCATTACAAAAAAATGGATGCGCGATTTTAAGAAATGAACTGCCGCGAAGCAACCGAAAACAATGCCGCGCCGCAGATACTTTCCTAATGACGGGTGATGGCTCCCCCTTCGAGGGGGCACTCGGCTTCGGCAAGCTTCACGCTTGTGTAGCGGCTCCCCATCTCCAACCAGAATTCCTCAGAAAGGGACTGCCGCGCATCTGCGGGCAACCAAAGCCAGTAGCTGGTCGCAGTGTCGTCCGCTCGCTGGATGTCGGCGTTAAACCCTTGATCGATAACCGCCTGTTGCTTGGCGCGGGCGTTTTCTTCGGCAGTAAAGAAACCGAGGGATATACCGCTGGCAAGATCACCCTGACGAAACACAAAGTTGTCGATACCGACAGCATCGAGTTCCCGCTGTTTCGCAACTATCGCCTCGTCCGACGCCAGGGGCGGCAGGTACACCCAAAAACCGCGTGGGGCTTTGCGTTTCCTGTCCTCGGTCGTCATCGAAGCCATGCCATTCAATTGCGCAGCCAATTGACGCGTAACCTCCAGATCTTCGATAGGCCCCAACCGTAAACATTGCTTGGCCAGGGGTGGGGCAGGCGTTTTTTCCAGCGCCGCTTCAACACCTGTTGAGGCTTCGGTTGACGCTTCCGCTGTGCTGGGGGGCACGGTGTTTTCGCTTGCGTCCGGCAATTGCACAGCGGGCTCCACCGGCGTTACGGTCACCACTTCCGGCAACACATCGGGCTTGGGCGGGGCCATCGTCACCTGACCAGACGATTCCGACAGCAGTTTCAAAGATGCAACACCAGCAGGCAGCGGGGCTTCAGTAGTTGCGGTGGCCTTACCGGAAGGCACATTAAACCAGTAAAAAGCCACCGCGTTGGCCAAAAGCAGGACTGCCAAAACCCATTTCATCGTATTATTTTACTTCCAGCTTTATTTTCTGCAGCCTCAGGGCAGCGCCAGCGCCAGGCCATCCAGCACCAGATCAGGTTGATATTCTACGTCGGCGGCCAGATGCTGCACCAGTAATTCGCCACCACCTCCAGTCACCAGCACCCTGGCTTCACCTTCTTCTGCCTCAAAACGTCGCAGCACCGCCTCGATAAAGGCAACCGACATCGCCAGACAACCATTCTGGACTGCGTCGACGGTGTTACTGCCTGGCTTTACATCGATGCAGGCACTTTGCGCAAAGTCGATCTGACTGGTTCCCCCTCGCAAGGCCTCAATCATCATGGATAGCCCGGGAACAATATAACCACCGGAAAACACGCCCGAGGCAGTCACGAAATCGACCGTAAGCGCACTGCCGGCGTCAACTACCACACAGGGCCGGCACGCGGAGTGCCGCCACGCTGCCAAAATCGCCAACCAGCGATCCACCCCCAGAGTCGCCGGGTCTCGGTAGCTGTTTCTAACACCGACACAAGCCGACGTGGACGTGGCAAATTCAGCGGTGACGCCCCAGGTTTTCGCAATAAAATCCCGCAAACTGGCAGCGGCCTCGTCCCCGGCGACGTTTGCCACCCGCGCCCTGTCAACCACTGCTCGTGTCGGCAACGTCGCCTGCCAGTCAAAAGGATCGTGGCTGACAATACCGCTCAGTTTGCGGCCATCGCCAAGCAGCCGCCACTTGATACAGCTATTACCGGCATCAAGTTCGAGGATCACTCAAGTCCCCGCAAGCTGATTTCACCACCACTATATGCGCGTTGCCGCCCTTCTGTTTGCAAGACAACAGCCCCATTGTCAGACACACCACAAAGAATGCCCTCAACAACCTCACGACCCACCGTGAGGCGAACACGCTGACCCCGATGGGCGTTGAAACGCTCCCAGGCCTCTCGATAATGCCTGAAGCCCCGGCTTTGAAAGTCGCGCAGCAGGGGCATCAACTCGGATAGGACGGCGCCTGTCAGCAGATTGCGAGTCATACCGGCAGCGCCGCTGAGATCAGCCCAGGGCTGGTCGATCTCGGCATCCGGAGGCATGGCGAAATTAATACCGATGCCAACGATAACCTGGCACCGCCCCACGGGGTCGCCTGTCATCTCCAGCAGCACACCACCGGTTTTGCGTCCTTCAAGCAGTATATCGTTCGGCCACTTGAGCGCCACATCGACAACCCCGAGCCCCTTGATGGCGTCACAGATCGCCACCCCGACAGCCAGACTCAAGCCTTCTAGCACTGCCGCACCGCCTTCATACTCCCAACCCACTGACAAATATATATTGCGCCCGAACGGACTTACCCAGGATCGCCCCAGGCGCCCGCGACCCTGTGTCTGCTGTTCCGCCAAACAAACGAACCCTGAGCCCGCAGTTTCTGCAAGCCTGTTGCGAACCAAAGTGTTGGTCGAATCCACTCGATCCACAATAAGCAATTCTTTGAGCATACGCCGCGAATGCGGCGCCATCGCGGCAAGAATGCCAGGTTTTGACAGGAGCTCAACATCTTCGTGTAGGCGGTAACCCTGCCGGTTTTTCACGATCGGAACACCCCACTCCTCCAGTTGATTCAGATGCTTCCACACCGCAGTGCGGCTGATATCGAGTGAGCGACCAATCGCCGCACCGGTAACAAACTCTCCTCTA
>DJFY01000053.1:3283-6829 GCA_002431545.1 Cellvibrionales bacterium UBA5860
AACAAATACCAGGCCAAGCACCGCAAGCACGCCGGCAAACGACCTTTTTAAGTTCTCAGCGGGCAAACGGTGTGCCAGCGTGGCGCCTATTCTCGCAAATGGAATACTGGTGATGACGATCCCCACCAGGGCGGGCAGGAAGACGAAACCCACCGCCCCCTCCGGCAAGTCAGCAACACCCCACCCCCGAAAGGCATACGTCGTCGCCCCCAACAATGCGATCGGAAAGCCCAATGTCGCGGAAGTCGCAATGGCGTGAGTAATAGGCACGTTGCAATAGATGAGAAAAGGCACACTTAGAGAGCCACCACCAATGCCGAAAATGCCCGACAGAAAGCCTATACCGGCACCCGCCCCCGACGCACCCACTGGGCCGGGTATTTCGCGGTGAGATTTCGGGTGACCGCCAAACCCCATCTGCACGGCCACCGCCATCAAAAACAAGCCGAACAACAGCTGCAGGATTACGCCGGATACCGACGTCGCAAACACGCCACCGGCAACCACCCCCAGACCAATGGCCGGCATCAGTGCCAACGCCAGGCGCCAACGAACTGCCGAGCGCCGCTGATGGGTATAAATAGACACCAGAGATGTCACCACGATACACGCCAGCGATGTACCAATCGCCAAATGGGTAAGAAAGGCGTCGTCAAATTTACTGAATGTAAAGCTGTATATCAAAACGGGGACAACTATCGCGCCACCGCCAAGGCCAAACAGTCCACCCAACAAACCCGCTACCACTCCGGCGAGCAAGTAAACGATCAGAGACTCCATCGATTATTCTTCGCTGAACCAGCTCTCAACACTTAAATTGCGTGAGTCAAGTATACGCTGAAGCGCCGCATTCATTCAGCGGATTGGCAAGGAACACAGCCTTGGCCAGGGAATAACGACGCAAATCCGAACACGGCAATAAAAAGTTAACGGTTGTGTCACCTCTGGTTCATCGGCCGACAATAAGCGTAGATTAAATTGCGTTGTCAATTGCCCTCTCGACCAAACCGGAGTGATCCATGCCAAAGCCTTCGCAACTTGAAAAGTCCAACTTTGATCCTAACCGGCGCCAACTCATCAAGAATAGCGCTATCTCTTCAGCCGCGATCGCGCTCTCGCCGGTACTCGCAAATTTAATGCACAACCAGGCACATGCCTTGCCCGGCCCCGCTGCCACCGGACCTTACGGCCCGATCTATCCGGCGATCGACGAGTCCACGGGACTTTCGCTTATCAAACTGCCGCGCGGCTTCCGTTATCGATCCTTTGGTTGGACCGGCGACGTAATGGACGACGGCACATTTACGCCAGACCGCCACGACGGCATGGCCGTGGTGCAACGTCCGTACCGCGGCAACCGCCATTACCCCAACGGAGAGAGCGTTCTAATTCGAAATCACGAGCGCGGCGCCACCGAGACAGACAACCCTTTGCCCTTCGTGGGTGATGGTACTGCACCGATATATGATGATTTTTCTGCACCCCAGCTCGGCCTAACCGGCATCGGTGGCGGCACCACTGCTCTCACGCTGCGTAATGGCAAGCTCATAGCTACGCAAGCCACCCTCGGCGGCACGATGACCAACTGCGCGGGCGGCCCGACGCCCTGGGGCTCGTGGCTGACGTGTGAAGAGACCACTTTGCGCGGCAGTATCATCGGCGCCAAGGACCACGGCTACGTTTTCGAAGTACCGGCGCCGAGTCTCGGTCTCGCCTCCGCGCAACCGATAAAAGACATGGGATTTATGGACCACGAAGCAGCTGCGGTTGACCCTCGAACAGGCGATGTCTTCCTGACCGAGGACAACGGACCCAACTCCGGGTTTTATCGTTTTCGACCCAACGATCGCAGTGGAAAAATCGGTTCTTTAGAACAAGGTGGCCAACTGGAGATGCTGAAAGTCCTCGGTACCGATAATGCCGACTTACGCGAACCCGCGCCCGGGGATCGCCACAAGGTCGAGTGGGTTCCCATTGCCGATCCCGATATGGATCCCGAAGAGTTAGCACCCCCCGATACGGGATTCCCGCCAATCGAAGGCGCGGGGCGATCGGGCCCTTACCTACAAGGCGAGGCCCGCGGGGCTGCCCAATTTTCCCGCCTGGAAGGCTGCTGGCACAGCGGGTCCGTAATTTATTTCATCGATACCCGCGGCGGCGTTGCTGGCAAAGGCTGCGTGTGGGCTTATCGCCAACTGGGGCCTAAAGGTCGCGTCGGTATACTCAAAGCTATTTTCGTATCCCCCGAAAGCCAAGTTGCAGATAACCCCGACAACCTGACAGTAAGCCCCCGCGGCGGCATCATCATGTGCGAGGATGGCGGC
The DNA here is from genome assembly GCA_002431545.1 of Cellvibrionales bacterium UBA5860. Lineage (GTDB taxonomy): Bacteria > Pseudomonadota > Gammaproteobacteria > Pseudomonadales > Porticoccaceae > HB2-32-21. Next base: position 5,608 of record DJFY01000053.1, read on the forward strand.
GGGATTCAGAAAGACGGCGGAACGGTCGTCGGCACTCGCATGATTGGGCTCGGTCGCTTCGGGCGCACGTTCGTATTTGCCGAAAACAATATGGTGCTCGAATCACCCATCCCCGGAAAACCTTTTGTTTTGCCGGGTGATTACCGTGGGAGAGAGTGGGCGGGCGCGACGTTCGACGGCGCCTGGCTTATCGTTAACATCCAGGTCCCAGGATTAACACTGGCCATTACGGGGCCTTGGCACAAAGGGCCATTGTGACGCAAGCAACCCATTTGACCATCATCCCGAGAATCGGGCGACAGGACAGCCGGGAAGACGACTATTAACGGCTCATGCCGGATACCCAACCCCCAGTTGACGGCAATTATTTTTAACACCAAAGTAAAAACGCCCCGACCAATAGTGTGATCGGGGCGTTTTTTATTTAATGCCTGGCAATGACCTACTCTCACATGGGGAGACCCCACACTACCATCGGCGATAACGCGTTTCACTTCTGAGTTCGGGATGGAATCAGGTGGTTCCACGTCTCTTTGGTCGCCAGGCAAACCGGTATGACCTCCGTCGCGTTGACGACACCCCGTTAGCCCAGTTGAACTCAGGGCAAAATCCCGAAAACCCGGATTTTCCAGGGGCAGACAGCTAGCGCTGTCGGTCAAAATCAATGCATTGTCAAAGCTGTAATAACAAAAAAGGCAAGCGTGTCGGCAATCTGTCCGACGAACGTGTTCACAATCGCTTCTATTATATGGTCAAGCCTCACGGGCAATTAGTACTGGTTAGCTCAACGCCTCACAGCGCTTACACACCCAGCCTATCAACGTCCTGGTCTTGAACGGCCCTTCAGGAACCTCGAAGGTTCAGGGAAATCTAATCTTGAAGCCGACGTCGCCGACTTCGACGGCGACGGGCGGCTCGACCTCGTGACCTGCAGCGCCAACGGCGGGCACGGCGTCCACGTGACTTCAACGCAGGGCCTGCCCGGCGGGCGTCTGCACGCGCGGGGCGTGGTGTGCGATGGAAACTCCTCCAACGGCCTGTTTCTTGAAGGAACGACCGGCGGCGAAGTGGGCCAGTGCGTCGGCTCGAACAACGGCGGCGTCGGCATCTTCGTGATCGGCTCCTTCCTCGTCGTCCTGCCAATTATCAACCGGGACATTTACGGCCTCGCTTCGGACGGCATCCGCGACATGTTCGTGACCTTCTGGCTCGGCGCCTTCGT
>DJFY01000053.1:6966-7143 GCA_002431545.1 Cellvibrionales bacterium UBA5860
GCGTCGGCATCTTCGTGATCGGCAGCGCGCACGTCGTGCGCGGCAACTCGGTCCTGAGCAACGCGGGCGCTCCCATGATCGTCAGCGCGCCGGGCAACGTCGTCGGACCGATGGTGGACGAGCTGAGCGTCGCGGGGAACTGCAATCCCGCGGCGAACTACGCGCACTGAGCGGCCA
>DJFY01000111.1 GCA_002431545.1 Cellvibrionales bacterium UBA5860
GGGTTGAGAGCGTATGGCAAGTCACATCCTTGCGGGATGCGGACGCGCCCTTACTGTTGGCCGTACTATCCTTGATCTCAATCGGCCTTTTGATGGTGTTGTCCGCTTCCATTGGCTTGTCCACGGACGGTTGGGGCACGGGGTTCCACCACTTTGGCCGCCACCTGTTATACCTGTTAATTAGTAGCATTGCCGCCTTTATCGTGCTGCAGATACCGTTGCATTACTGGTACCGCTACGCCGGTGTTTTACTCGTGCTTGCAGGGCTTTTGCTCGTGGTGGTATTGGTTCCTGGCGTAGCCGAGCGGACTAAGGGCAGTACCCGCTGGTTGCCCCTCGGGCCGTTTAACCTGCAGGTGTCGGAGGTGGTAAAACTGACGATGATCATTTTTGTCGCCGCCTACCTGCATCGGCACCAGACGGCCTTGCAGACCCAATGGCAAAGCTTCGCCAAGCCGCTGGCGATTCTGGCTATGTTTGGGTTGCTGTTATTGATGCAGCCGGACTTCGGCTCGACGGTGCTCATCGGTGCTACCGTCCTCGGTATGTTGTTTCTTGCGGGGGTGCGCTTGCAGCATTTCCTGCCGTGTGTCATCGCCGCCTTAGCCGCGGGTTGGGTGTTGATTCGTTTTTTTGGCTATCGTAATGCGCGTCTTGAGAGTTTTAGAAACCCGTGGATCGATAAGGACGATACCGGGTATCAGCTTATCCAGTCGTTGATTGCCTTTGGTCGGGGTGAATGGTTTGGCGTTGGTCTGGGCAACAGCGTACAAAAACTCTTCTATTTGCCGGACTCGCACACCGATTTCGTCTTTGCCATATATGCTGAGGAATTCGGTTTTCTAGGGGTCTGCGTCATCGTCGGCCTGCTGACCCTGATGGTGACCCGGGTGTTTCTAATTGGTCGCCTGGCGGTCGAACGCCGGGATTGGTTTGTCGCGCATCTGGTATTTGGCGCGGGCATTTTGCTCGCCGGGCAAGCCTTCGTGAATCTTGGCGTGACCTCGGGATTACTGCCCACCAAGGGGTTGACACTGCCATTCGTCAGTTACGGCGGCAGCAGTCTGGTGGTATGCAGTGTCATTGTTGCCCTGGTGATCAGGGCCGGACTGGAGATGCAGGGCCGTGTGGGCGTGGCGCCTCCGCCAGAGGTCGAGCATGGGCGCTAAGCGGGTATTAATCATGGCCGGTGGCACGGGGGGACATGTGTTCCCGGCACTTGCTGTCGCTGAGGAGCTGCTATCGCGGGATATGGAGATTTCCTGGTTGGGCACTCGACGGGGCATAGAGGCGCGACTGGTACCGGCGCGCGACATTCCGATTTACTACATCGGCGTGGCAGGCCTGCGCGGTACCGGGCTTGCCCGCAAGCTACGCGCGCCCTTTGACCTGCTGCGTGCTGTCCTGCAGTCACTCGCGGTTCTGTGGAGAGTCAAACCCCAGGCAGTTCTGGGGCTGGGTGGCTTTGCCTCCGGCCCGGGAGGTGTTGCGGCATGGCTACTGCGCAAACCTCTGGTCATTCATGAACAGAACGCCGTCGCCGGCACGACGAATCGTCTTTTGTCAAAATTGGCCCGGCGACGCCTTGAGGGCTTCCCGGGCAGCTTGCGCAACGCCGAATTTACTGGAAACCCGGTGCGCGCGGATATCAGTGGCCTGCCAAAACCTTCTGGGTTACGGCAATCGGAGCGGGAAACCACCGGCGGAGAGGGCGAAAAAAGGCGTCACCTGCTGATTCTTGGGGGCAGCCTCGGCGCGCTGGCCATCAACCAGGTTTTGCCCGGGGCGCTCGCCAAAATGCCGGAAACCATGCGCCCCCGCGTTGTACACCAGACAGGTGCCGGGCATCTCGAAGTGACTCTGGAGGCTTACGAAGAGGCAGGTGTGCGGGCTGACGCAGTGGCGTTTATCGAAGACATGGCTGGGGCCTATGCCTGGGCCGACCTCGTCGTGTGCCGTGCGGGCGCACTTACTGTCGCCGAACTGACCGCCGCCGGCGTTGCCTCCATACTGGTCCCGTACCCCCATGCGGTTGATGATCATCAGGCAGTAAATGCCGGCTGGTTGTCGGATCAGGGTGCCGCAGTGGTGATGCGCCAGGATGCCCTAGACGCAAACGGCCTGGCGGCATTGCTCGAGACCTTGCTCAGTGATGACGAGCGACTTGCAGCTATGGCCGATGCAGCCTACCAGCTCCGCACGCCCGACGCGACCCGTCGCGTGGCCGATGTCTGTGAGGAGGTGATGGCGTGAGCGGGATTTACGAAGTGCCGGAAATGCGCCGCATACGTCGCATCCACTTTATCGGCATCGGTGGCAGCGGCATGTGCGGCATCGCAGAAGTGCTAAAGAATCAGGGCTACGAGATATCCGGCTCGGATTTAAGCGAAAACAACAACGTTTTGCGCTTGCGCAATCTCGGTGTCCGAGTAGCCCTTGGGCATAGTGCTGAAAACGTAGCGAGCGCAGACGTCGTGGTTGTCTCTTCCGCCATTAAAGACGACAACCCGGAACTGATGGCGGCGCGAGAGGCGCGCATCCCGGCAGTGCCCCGGGCGGAAATGCTGGCGGAACTGATGCGCTACCGCCACAGTATTGCGGTCGCGGGCACTCACGGCAAGACAACCACGACCAGCCTGCTCGCCAGTATTTTTGCCGAAGGTGGTAAAGCGCCGACTTTTATTGTCGGCGGGCGCGTCAACAGTGCCGGCACCAACGCGCAACTGGGCGAGAGTCGGTACCTGGTGGCGGAGGCGGATGAAAGCGATGCTTCATTCCTGCATCTGCAACCCATGATCGCAGTGGTCACGAATATCGAAGCGGACCATATGGAAACCTATGATTTCGACTTCGAGCGCCTGAAAACCACTTTCGTTGAATTTTTACACAACCTGCCATTTTACGGCCTTGCCGTGCTTTGTGTCGACGACGAAGCCGTGCGGGATATTCTGCCGCGCGTCACCCGTCCCGCTTTGACCTACGGTTTTGCTGCAGATGCAGACTATCGCATCGACGCTCTTGAGCTGGTCGAGCGCACCAGTCATTTTACCGTGCATCGCCCGGACCACCTGCCGTTGTCCGTAACTTTGAACGTTCCGGGCCAGCACAACGCGCTCAACGCGGCAGCGGCGATTGCGGTGGCCACTGACGAGGGTATCGAAGACGCGCGCATTATTGCCGGACTGGCTAATTTCGGTGGCGTCGGCCGTCGTTTCGAAATATACGGCGAGTACCCGGTGGCGGGCGGGCAAGCCATGCTGGTGGACGATTACGGCCATCACCCGAGCGAAATAGCCGCCACTATCGCCGCTGTGCGCAAGGGTTGGCCCGAGCGCCGGTTGCTGCTGGTGTTCCAGCCACACCGTTTTACTCGAACCCGGGATCTGTTCAGCGATTTCGTAGAGGTGCTCTCGGCCTGCGACGAACTGATATTGGTACCGGTCTATGCTGCGGGCGAGCTGCCGATCGTCGGGGCCGACAGCGAACATCTTGCTGCTGCCATCAGACGCAAGGGAGACGTCCAGCCCAGGGTTGTGCCGACCATAGAGGCGGTGCCCGGCGTGGTTGCTGAGATGGTTTGCGCCGGCGATATCGTTATTACTCAGGGCGCGGGCAGCGTCAGCAAGCTGGTGAAACTTCTCGCGGAGAGCAGATTCCAGTGACCGGGAACAATTCCTTGTGTAAAGACAAAATTCGCGATCTGGGGCGCGTCCTGGTGCTTTACGGCGGTCAGTCCGGTGAGCGCGAGGTCTCGTTGAAAGGCGGCAAAGCGGTACTGGAAACGCTGCTCGGTCTGGGTGTGGCGGCCTCCGGCCTGGACGCGCGCACTCA
>DJFY01000112.1:0-165 GCA_002431545.1 Cellvibrionales bacterium UBA5860
GGTCATGCGCACGAAGGGCTTCGAGAAGTCGATCGCTTCACCCTGGTATTGCACGGTCGTCGCCCCCAGCACCGCCTGGCTCATGCCTTTCATCAGGGCCTCTACCATCTCCATCAGGTCCTCGAAATCAGCATAGGCGCGATACAGCTCGAGCATCGTGAATTC
>DJFY01000112.1:326-4180 GCA_002431545.1 Cellvibrionales bacterium UBA5860
CATCATGGGGGTTTCCACTTCCATAAAATCCCGCTGATTCAAGTAGTGGCGAATAAAATCGATGATTTTCGAGCGTATTTGAAAGACGCGGCGGGAGTCTTCGTTGACAATGAGATCGACATAGCGCTGACGATAGCGCAGTTCCTGATCCGCTAGACCGTGGAACTTTTCAGGCAGCGGCCGCAACGCCTTGGTAAGCAGCTCGTACTCTTCCATATTGACGTAGAGATCGCCGCGCCCGGAGCGNNAAGTTGCGGTTGATCTCGTAGACCCGCTCGTAGCCGCCGACCACGAGACGCTTGAGAAACAGCTCCGGTGCGACCCTCAGGTAAAGGGGCATGTCCAGGGCGTTGTGGTGCGTGGCGAAAGGTCGCGCGATCGCACCGCCAGGCAGCGTCTGCATCATCGGCGTTTCCACCTCCATGAAGTCCCGCGCGTTCAGGTACTGGCGCAGAAACTGGATGATTTTCGAACGCAAGATGAACACCGCGCGGGAGTCGGCATTGACGATCAGATCGACATAGCGCTGGCGATAGCGCTGCTCCTGATCGGCGAGCCCGTGGAACTTCTCGGGCAGCGGGCGCAGCGCCTTGGCAAGCAGTTCATAGCGCTCCAGGTTCACATAGAGATCGCCGCGCCCGGAGCGGTGCAAGCGCCCGCGCACCCCCACCAGATCGCCGACATCCAGATGACCCCAGCGCTCGCGTATATCTGTCTGGACAGTCTTGTCCGCATACAACTGAATACGGCCAGTAACATCCTGCAGGACCATAAAGGGCCCGCGCTTGGCCATAACACGTCCGGCAACGCTGGCAACGTAGTTCTCGCCTTCCAGCGCTTGTTTATCGAAATCGGAAAAGCGCTCCTGCAATTGCCGGGCAAAGTCCGCCCGACGAAACGTATTGGGGTAAACCTCGCCTTTTTCCCGCATTTGCGCCAGCTTTCCCCGCCGTTCGGCGATTAGTCTGTTCTCGTCGCTTGTCGTTGTCTCGTCTTTGCTCATATCGTGTGTGTTGTCTAAACCATATAACTACAGTGACGCACTTTAGTGACCTACCTTGCAAGGCTTCAGGTCGAACGTGCTCGATGGCTCGCCCCAACTTAGCGCTAAAGGCCAGCCTTGAGGCTGGCCTCGATAAAACGGTCCAGATCGCCGTCGAGCACCTGCTGGGTGTTACGTGTTTCGACGTTGGTCCGTAAGTCCTTGATGCGGGAATCGTCGAGCACGTAAGAGCGGATCTGGCTGCCCCAACCAATATCCGACTTGCTGTCTTCCACTGCCTGGGCGCTTTCCTTGCGTTTTAACTCCTCAAGCTCATACAACTTGGCTTTCAGCATCTTCCAGCAACGGTCCCGGTTTTGGTGCTGCGATCGCTCGCTCTGGCACTGCACCACAACCCCGGATGGCTCATGAGTCAACCGCACCGCGGAATCCGTCTTGTTAACGTGCTGGCCGCCGGCACCGCTGGCTCGATAAGTATCTTCCCGAACATCGGCCTTGTTGATCTCTATTTCGATATTGTCATCTACTTCAGGCGACACAAAGACTGCCGCAAAAGACGTGTGTCGGCGGTTCCCCGAGTCAAAGGGTGATTTACGCACCAGCCGGTGTACACCGGTCTCCGTGCGCAACCAGCCGAAAGCGTGATCGCCCTTAATGTGCACCGTCGCGCTTTTCAAGCCCGCCACATCGCCCGGCGACGCTTCAATAATCTCGGTTTCGTAACCCCGACCGTCGCTCCAGCGCAGGTACATCCGGAGCAACATTTCCGCCCAATCCTGTGCCTCCGTACCCCCGGAACCGGATTGAATGTCGAGAAAAGCATTATTGGCATCCATCTCGCCGGAGAACATACGGCGAAACTCCAGCGCTTCCAGGCGCGACTGCAAAGCCGCCACGTCTTCTTCCAGGGCAGCGATGGTATCGTTATCGCCTTCTTCCTGCGCGAGTTCGAGCAACTCACGCGTTTCGGCCACGCCCGCATCGAGTGTGTCGATGGTGTCGACTACTGTTTCGAGGGATACACGCTCGCGGCCCAGGGCCTGGGCCCGTTCCGGTTCGCTCCAGACATCCGGCTCGCCCAATTCCAGCTCGACCTCGGCGAGGCGCTCTTTCTTGACAGCGTAGTCAAAGATGCCTCCTAAGCAAGTCACAACGGACCTCAAGGTCGTCGAGGGTGGTTTTGATCTGATTGACTTCTTGCATGATTATTCCGAGGGTTAAGCAAACGCGCAAACGGGCGCTAGTTTAGCGAAATGCCCTCGCGCGCACTACCGGGATCGGAACCTGTTGCGCGCTGCCCCACCGGAAACCAGACAGCTGTTTCCAAATATCTTCCAACGTCTGCCTGAAACCCTGTAGTGCAATCCTGCTGTGCAATACCCCTGTCAGACGTTTAAGGCCCCCAGATGATTGAAGCACGCGGTCATCACGCGCACCAGGCAATGTGCATCCCGAGTGCCAGCCAGCTCGCGTATGGAATGCATGGCAAATGTCGGTACGCCCACATCTAATGTCGGCACACCGACCTCGGCTGCGGTAATGGGGCCGATGGTGCTGCCGCAGGCCAGATCGGTTCGAGTTACGAAGGTTTGCAAGGGCACCTTTTCCTCGTCGCACCACTGGCGGAAACGCCCTCCGGTTAAACTACTCGTGGCATAGCGCTGATTGTGATTGACTTTTAGAACCAGGCCCTGGTTCAGTACCGGCGCATGGTTGGCGTCGTGTCGGTCACTGTAGTTGGGGTGAATGCCGTGAGCGTTGTCGGCAGAAATCAGCAGCGATTGCGCGATAACCCTCGACCTTGTCTCTGCCACGGGAAACAGACGCTCAAGCGTTGTCGCCAGCATCGGTCCCTGGGCACCGCAGGCTGAGGCACTGCCGACCTCTTCGTGATCCGTGCAGATCAACACGCATGTATGTTCGCTATTGACGTCAAGCAATGCCTGCAGACCCGAAAAACAACTCAGCAGGTTATCGAGGCGGGCAGAGGCGATAAAGTCATCGTACAGACCGACGATCGCGGGGGCGTGGGTATCGTAGAGACACATCTCGTATTCGAGGACTTCGATGCCATTGGCGATCCCGTGCTGGATGCTCACCTGTTCGGCGAGGAGTTTGCGAAAGTCGGATTCTGACTCGTCCCGATTATTAAACAGTATCGGGAGAATATCTGTCTGCGGATTCACCGACCGGGTTTTGTTGGCCTCCCTATCCAGGTGGATGGCCAGGCTCGGAATGCAGGCGACGGGTCGCGCAAAATTAACGAGGCACTTATCGAGGGTATCTCGATTGGTATCGCGGTAGACCACGCGACCTGCCAGCGACAGGTCCCTGTCAAACCAGGGATTGAGCAAGGCGCCACCATAGACCTCGACGCCAAGCTGGAAATAGTCCTGTACTTTTTCCGGTTTGGGTTTGACCATCAGGGTCGGGCTATCGGTATGGGCGCCAACCATTCTGATGCCGGCTGCGATGTCGGTTGATCTCCCGACCACAAAGGCGATCAGAGAAGAACCGTTGCGTGTCAAAAAATAGCGTCCACCGGGCTCGAGCGACCAGGCATCGGCTTCGCTCAAAGGCTCGAATCCATTCTTTACCAGCGTCGCCACCATATTATCGACCGCGTGAAACGGCGTTGGTGAAGCCGACAGAAAATCGAGTAACTGCGAGTTAAAGGATTCCAGTTGCATGGGAGAGAAGCTCTTTAATCTTTAAAAAGTTGACCAGATTATCGCGTATCGCCAGCTCGGGCCCGGAGGCGCGTCAGCAGGCTCGAAGTATCCCAACGACCACCACCCGCCGCCTGGACATCGGCATAAAACTGATCGACCAGCGCGGTCAGCGGCAGCGT
>DJFY01000112.1:4489-18997 GCA_002431545.1 Cellvibrionales bacterium UBA5860
GCAAAGCCGTGATCGTACTCTCCCGCCAGCATGGTCTGGTGACGGTTTTCCATCTGCCAGGACTGGGCGGCACCCTTAGATATCACCTGCACAACCTGCGCCGCATCCAGGCCCGCCGCTTCTGCAAAATGCAGGCCTTCTGCCAATCCCTGCAATACGCCAGCGATACAAACCTGGTTCACCATCTTGCAAAGCTGCCCGGCACCCACCGGACCTAAAAGGGTGACAGCTTGCGCGTAACTGGCAATGGCCGGTTTCACGCGCTCGAATACCTCGGGGCAACCGCCACACATCACTGTCAGTTTGCCGTTCTCCGCCCCCTGCTGCCCTCCGGAGACCGGCGCGTCGACAAAATGGAGGCCGCGATCGATACAGTGTTTATCAATTTCTCTGGCCAGAACGGCGGACGCAGTAGTGTGATCAACCAGAATACTACCCCGGGGCATAGTCTCCAGAGCGCCGCGGTCGCCGAAGCACACTTCGCGCACATCGTCATCGCGGCCTACGCAACTGAATACGATATCCGCTGCGCGGGCGGCCCCAGCCGGGCTATCGGCACACTCACCGGAAAATTGCTCAAGCCATTGATCGGCTCGCGCAGGGGTACGATTATAAACCGTGACATGAAAACCCGCGCGACTAAGATGCCCTGCCATAGGAAAGCCCATGACGCCCAAACCGATAAACGCAACGTTTAAAGCCATGACTTTATCTATCCGACTATTTGTCCCCTACGAATACCCGCTACCCGTCTAGCTATCCGACTATCCAGGAATCTACCCTAGGCATTTACGGAAACGCCATTGCTCAGAAAAAGCAATAAAAATACGCCCAAGGCCAGTCGATAGTACACGAAGGGCATCATGCCTACCCGATTAATAAGTGCCAGAAAAAAGTGTATACACAGAAACGCGGTGATACCGGATAAGACAGCCCCCAGCGCAAGATCGCGCCAATCCGGTATAGGTTCGCCACCCACTTCGAGGAGTTTATAGCCGCCGCTGAGCAGGATAACCGGTATCGCAAGCAAAAAAGAGTAACGCGCCGCCTCACGTCGCTCGAAGCCCAGAGCCAGTGCCGCTGTCATGGTAATACCGGAACGCGAGGTACCAGGAATCAATGCCAATACCTGTGCCAACCCCACCACCAGAGCACTGCCCAGACTCATTTCGCCGAGGCTGCGGCGGCGACTACCGGTTTTATCCGCGAACGCCAGCGCCAGGGCAAACACGATTGTCGTGAAGGCGATGACGCCAATAGATCTTAAATGCGTTTCGACTAAAGGGCCTACGACCAGTGCGGCAAGACAGACCGGCAATGTGCTCAAGCCGAGAAACCACACCAGATCGCCGGCGGGCGATCGAACACGACGAAAACAGGAATCGATACATGCGCGAGCCAATTCATTCAACTCGGATCTGAAATAGATCAACACGGCCGCCAATGAACCGAGATGAACTGCAATGTCGAACGCCAATCCCTGATCGGGAAATTCGAGCAACTGTGCGGGTAAAATCAAGTGTGCTGAACTGGAAATAGGCAGAAATTCCGTCAAACCCTGGATAACAGCCAGCAACACTATTTGCCACGTCTCCATAATCAATCTGAACCGCCTGGGTTATCTCGAATCCGCTGACGTTTTTGCCAATTGTCCGCCTGACGTAAATATAATGGTTCGACATCGTCGATTCGCTTCGCGCGACCTTCCATGAACTGCGCCAAAGCAAGGGCCAAAACCTGCTCGGCATCAGTACTCACGTCGGCGTAAACAGCTTTGGGTCGCGCCTCGATACGATCTAAATACAGGTCCCAACCATCACCAACTCCAATAACCTCCTGCACGGAAACTGGCGCAGTCTCGACCAGAATTTCCGGTAGCGCTTCAGGTCGCGATATACTATCTTCATTGACCGCGACAACACGTCCCGCCATATTCCGATAGAGCCCGTGATAAACCTCGTTCATGCGGGCATCAATTACAGGCATTATCCACTCACCGTCGCCAACATCGTGCAGAACCACCGCGCGCAGCGCAATGGCCTCGAGAGAAGAGACCGGGATCACCGGAATACCGCAGCCGAAAGCCAGACCCTGTACTACGCCGAGCCCTATTCGCAAGCCCGTAAACGAACCTGGCCCCAGAGTAAAACCGATGGCGTCGACCGCATCGAGGTCGAGATCGTGACGGCCAAGCAGTGTGTGCACCATGGGCAACACTGTACGAATATGCGAGCGAGGCGAGGACTCGCGACAAACATCGAGCCTGCCATGTTTGTATATGGCGACCGAACACGCACTTAACGCCGTGTCGATTGCTAAGATATTACTCACTCATGCACTCTAAAAAAAATCCCCCGAGCCATCGGGGGATTCATAATATTGAGTAAACCGCAGGTATGAGACCCACTATGCCGTTTTTCGCGGCCGCCCTCGTCTCCTTGTAGCCCCGGCAGTTGCTTTTGAAGCGCCCCTACGCACTGTACTCGATTTCGTCGTTGGGGACACCGTCGACGTCTTTCGCCGCGCTGGGGTACCGCTAGCAGCAGTTTTGGCAGAACGCTTTGCTGTACCAGTGCTCTTAGCAGGCCCTTTTCTGGAAGGACTTGCCGGTTTGCTTGAGGCATTTCGAGTTGTTTTCACGGTAGCCGCCGCCTTAGGTGGTCGACCGCGCCGAGGCTTAGCCTGTGCTCCTTCAGACGCCTTGGGTGGCCGCCCCGGTCGCCCAGGGGTCACAATGGGCTGCTCCAGTGATTTAGCCGCTTTCCGCTCGATAGCACGCATCTCTGTCTGAGCCTTCTTTTCCACCGTTCTGACCTTGGCTCGCCCTTTTCTTTCTGCTGCCTTTAATTTCTTGGAATCCGACAACGCACGTCTTTTTCGCCACCGAGCTTCAAATTTCTCAACGGCCTGCTTTAAATCTCGTTCTGCCTGCACACCGAATTTTTGTTTCAAAGCGGACAGCTTTTCCTGCGCCCGGGCCTCAACCGCTTTAACCTGTTCTTCAATCTTGGTGATTCGCATCTTGGATCGTGTCTCTACAGCCTTGCGGTCTAATTTATCCAGCGCGACTACATTTTTGGCAACAGCAGCGTAGGCCTTGTCAACCAGAGCTTTCGCCGCCTTCGTGCCTCTATTTGCGGCTTCTACACGCCGCTTTCTAAGAAGATTGCGACTTTCAGTTATTTTTTTCTTCTGTTCCGCAATATCCTTCTGAATCGCTTTGTAGGCTTGTTCCAGCTCTTTCACTTTGGAAGCAACTCCAGCCCGTTTGGCAGTAGATGCCGATTTTCTTACTGCACGTTTTTGGGTAACAGCTCTTTTTGTTTTTTTCGCAGTTGATCGCGCCATGTTTATACTCCCGAAACTCTCTTGCTTTCTAAAAAAACTCTGTTGCCATCTAAAACCTGCACTTTTGCCCGAATACACTTGGGTTTTCAGTAACTGGTTTTGCACAACCTCACCTGTCTGGCTGCGCATCTTATCATTTATTAGCAATTTTACGCGCGAATCTTAATACAGTTTATGAAATTATCCAAATCAGGCTGCACTAAATGGGTAAATATTCAATAATAATATTTTCCATTAGCAGGACGTGATCAGGGGAAGCGTTAAGACACGGTACATACTGCAGATTATTTCCACCGTGTTCGCGGAATAAGTTTTCGCTTTGCAGTTGAATTTCTTCAAGCGTTTCCAGGCAATCGACGGCAAAAGACGGGCATACAACATCGACTTCACCTACACCCGCACGCGCCCAGTCACGCAACAAATCATCGGTATAAGGTTTTACCCAGGCGCTGGGTCCAAACCTGGATTGAAAACTGCAGGCAAATGCGTCCGATGGCAGCTCCAGGTCTCGCGCCACCATACCGGCGGTTTCCAGGCACTGTTGCGGATAAGGATCTCCTTTTTCCGCATAGGCTGCAGGGAGTCCATGAAATGACAGCAAAAGTCGCTCACTTTTACCTCTTTCCCCCCAACTTTTCCTGATCGAATTGGCAAGCGCCCGGATGTAAAAGGGATGACGATAATAGTTGTTGACACAAATTATTTCGGGAATGCGCCGTCTCTTGACGATATATTGTGCCAGCCGGTCATAGACGGCTCCCGTCGTCGTCGCTGAATACTGGGGATACAATGGAACCACAAGTATTTTTTCAACGCCCAGCGCGGAGAGGTTATCCAATTGAGTTTCGATTGACGGTTGACCATAGGTGACCGCCGACAGCACGTCATAGGCGGGAGACCGGTTTCCGTCAACTGTAGCATCGCGACCCAGAGCTATTGGCGAATTTAATTTTTTACTGAGGTTTTCCGCGAGGTCACTGGTAAATTTTCGTAGAGGAGAACCTTCAGGGGTCCAAATTTTTTTGTATGAGCCCGCAACTCGACGAGACCGGACTGGCAGAATTACGAGGTTCAGCAGCGCACGCCAAAGCCATTTCGGCGCCTCTACGACGCGCTGGTCGGAAAGAAATTCCCGCAAAAAACGCCGCACCGCGGCGGCGCTGGGTTCCATCGGCGATCCAAGATTGACCAGGATAACGCCGAATCTCTGGTTGCTCACCTATATTTTGCTCCGCCATGCCGGGATGAATATCGTTTGTTAACGATGCTCATATTACACATGTTACGTCGGCTTCATACGCGCTTTATCGGGGTAAAAAACACAAAAAACCTGGTTATCAACGCCCTTCTTATCGCGTGTTCGATGTCGCGTTACACGTCCTGGTAACAGATCGTTTATCGACTGCACGAGCCTGACGATACACAGGGAAGACCCGGGCATCGCTGTTGGTTTAAGCAAAAGTTTTTATTTAGGTACGCAGAATTCGATTTGGTTCAGATGCCATCAGGAAACAGCCCCAAGCGCGTCGAGTACACGCTCCCGGACATCTTCTAACGACCCAACACCATCCACACGGCTATAGATCGCGGATTGATTAATTTTTGAGTCCTGATAGAAAGCCACCAGTGGTTCGGTTTGGTCGTGATAAACCTTGAGTCGATTGCGTACCGTCTCCTCGGTGTCATCGCTTCTCTGCACCAGGGGCTCCCCGGTAACATCATCTTTACCGGCTTCTTTAGGTGGGTTGTGTTCGATATGGTAAACGCGGCCAGATGCTTCGTGAACGCGGCGACCGCTCAGCCGGGATACGATTTCTTCGTCCTCCACATAAACTTCAAGTACGCAATCGATATCGATACCAGCATCCACCAAAGCCTGGGCCTGTGGGATAGTGCGCGGAAAGCCGTCAAAAAGGAATCCATTAACGCAATCAGCTTGCGTTATGCGCTCCTTTACCAAGGCGATAATCAGGTCGTCCGACACCAAACCGCCAGATTCCATGACATTTTTAGCCTGCAAACCCAGCTCTGTCTCCGCCTTTACAGCGGCGCGCAACATATCTCCTGTGGAGATTTGCGGTATACCATATTTTTCAGTGATGACTTGAGCTTGAGTGCCTTTTCCAGCCCCTGGCGGTCCCAACAGAATAATGCGCATATTTATATCTCCAGCCTCGGCGACTGCGAGACTTTTCAGAAATCGGCCGCAGCAACCGCCTCAGTAACTATTTGTGCCAGCAAAAAAACGGCGGCCACATTACACGGATTTATTTTTTTTAACAAGCTGGACTTCCGGCAGTGCAACAGCTTTAGATCTTATTAGCTTATTTTTCTTCGCGTTTAACCACAGCCCAAAGTTCGTTCTTTTGTTCCGACGTCAGCTCGTCAAAATCCTTTCCCTGAGTATCGGCAATTTGCTCCATGGCTGCAAAGCGTTTCTCGAATTTCTCGTTGGCGTGCCGAAGCGTGGCCTCGGCGTCGAAACCGGCATGACGCACGGCGTTAACACAGGCAAACAGGAGATCTCCCAGTTCTTCCTCTATCTCAGCCTCTTCGCCCAAAGCAAATGCAACTCTGCTCTCTCCTAACTCTTCCTCTATTTTCTCCAGCACCTGCTTGATACCTGACCAGTCAAAGCCGTGTCGAGCTGCTCTTTTTTGGAGTTTTTGCGCCCGGCTCAACGCCGGCAAGGCCAGCGGCACGTCATCAAGCCGGCCTGTTATACCTTTTTGCCGGCGGTCCTGTGCTTTTATTTCTTCCCAGTTGTGTTTTACGGCTTGTTCAGAAACGCTCGAATCCAGCACTCGCTCAGCGTAGAGGTCGCCATCGGGAAAGACATGAGGATGGCGTTTAATCAGCTTGGCTATCAAGCCGGTGACGATGTCGTCAAATTCAAACAGGCCACGTTCGCGTCCGAGCTCGGCGTAAAAGACAACCTGAAACAGCAAATCACCCAGTTCTTCCCGTAAATGCGCATAATCCTCCCGCGTTATCGCATCTGCCACTTCATAAGCTTCTTCAAGGGTGCTCGGCACTATGGTTGAGAAATCCTGTTTGCGGTCCCACGGGCAGCCTTTTTCAGGGTGACGCAAACGCGCCATGAGATATAGCAGATCGGCTATATCGGACTTTTCAGGAATCGTCATTCAATCCGCCTTTGAACGCTTCCGCGGTCTTTACCTCATCGTTCTCGACCGAAACTCGGCAGACATCAATAACATTAGGAATCTGGTGGATATGGCCGATAATTTCACGCAATTGTTCGATTCCCGAAACCACAATAGCGAGCCGGATTTCCACCATACCATCGACGATAGAACCAGTGTGTAATCCGCTTATGGTCACGTCGTGCTCGGCCACCACGGTGGTAATATCCCTCAACAACCCGCCCCGATCGTAAGCTTTTACAGCGACTTCGACCGACAGCACCTCAGTCGGAGGGCCGCCCCACTCGAGCTGTATTACGCGACTTGAATCCCGCGCCTGTACCCTCAAAAGATTGCCGCAATCCTTGCGATGGATGGTTATTCCACCCTTTTTGCCGCGATATCCGCTAATGGCGACACCAGGCGTTGGTTTGCAACACACACCCGTCCGGACAGGGGCGCCCGCAGCCCCGTAAACAAAATGGTCGCTATTGCCAAACTGCCACGCCGCCTGTTCGGCGCGGCGATCATCTGTCGAGAAGGCCCCGGATTTACCCTGGGCCGCGCTTACCAATTGCCCAAGATCCAGTAGACCGGCGCCCACGTTTTCGTAAAGTTGATCGACGCTTTTACAGCCAAAGGCATTGGCTAAATCCGCCGGTGTGGTGATACCGAGGCCCAGTCGACGTAATTCATTAGCCACCAGATCGCGCCCGGTTGTGATGTTCTGATCCCGGTGTTGGGATTTAAACCACTGTTGGACTTTACTTTTCGCGCGCGTAGTCTGCAAATAAGCCAGTGAATCATCGAGCCAGGCGCGACTTGGCGCGGTGTATTTTCCTGTGATTATTTCCACCTGGTCGGCGGTCTGCAGCGGATGATTCAAGCCAACTACACGGCCATTGACCCTGGCCCCTCGGCAGCGGTGACCCACGTCGGTGTGAATATGGTAGGCGAAATCCACAGGTGTCGCGCCTGCCGGCAAGTCGACGACATGGCCCTTGGGTGTAAACACGTATACGCGATCCGCGCGGCCTTCGAGATGAAGGAAATCGCCCAGCGCTCGCCCGCCGATACTGTCGTGCCATTCGAGCACCTGCCGTAGCCAGGCAATCTTGCTTTCGAAATATTCCGAGGGGTCGTTCTCGCCGTCTTTATATTGCCAGTGGGCGCAGACACCGAATTCAGCTTCTTCGTGCATATCATAAGTGCGAATCTGCACCTCTATCACTTTACGCCCCGGACCTATCACCGCGGTGTGCAGGGAGCGATACCCGTTCTCCTTGGGCGACGCGATATAGTCGTCAAATTCGTTGGGAATACTGCGCCACTTGCTGTGCACGATGCCCAGCACCGCATAGCAATCCGAAACCGTGGGCACCAAAACACGCACCGCGCGGATATCATAGATCTGGGAAAACCCGACGCCCTTGCGGAGCATTTTTCGCCAGATACTGTAGATATGTTTGGCGCGCCCGCTGACTTCGCCCGATTTACCCAGTTTACGCAGCTCGGTTTCAATTGCCGGAATCATCTCATTGATATAGCGCTGGCGTTCACTGCGTTTTTCGGCCAGCAGACGCGCTATTTGCTGGTATTCCTCCGGTTCGAGATAACGAAACGCCAGGTCTTCCAGCTCCCACTTGAGATGACCGATACCTAAGCGATGCGCCAGTGGTGCGTAAACGTCGAAGATTTCCTCCGCCACCTTACGCCGCCGCTCTTGCGGCGCATTTTTTACCGCGCGAATGGCACAGGTGCGCTCCGCCAGTTTCAGCAACGCGACCCGCACATCGTCGATAATGGATACCAGCATTTCGCGCATTTTGGCATTGTGTGCCGTATCGTCCCGGCCCAGGGCTGGCTGATCAGAGCGCAACCGGGTCACGATCGCCATACGCAAAACACTGCGAATAAGCTCGGCTACACCGTCACCGAACCGCCGCGATACTTCTTCAATCGCAAGTTTTTGCTCGCGAACAGCACGGTAGAGGATGCTGGCCTGAAGACCCTCGACATCCATACCCAGCTCAGACAGTATTTCGGCTATTTCCAGACCGGCCCGAGCGCAATCACCGGACTGAGTTTCTGGATAACGTTCGCGATGTGTGGCTTCGGCGGTACGGGCACACTCTACCGCTGGCAACAGGGAGGACTGCAGGGAAGGTGCTGAAGTGCCTAGATTCTCAGCCAGGCGATGCAGCCAGGGCGCGACGCTGTCCGGATCGGAGTAAGGCAGGGAATCGCTCTGTCGAATGCGAACCATGCTAGGCTCCGTTCAGCAATTCGTGCGAATCACTGATTGTATAAGCCGGAAGAAAGGTAACGGTCGCCCCGGTCAGAAATGGACACGACGATAACCGCGTTACTTAGATTCTCCGCCAACCGCAGTGCACCAGCAACGGCGCCACCCGAAGAAACACCACAAAATATACCTTCCCGACGTGCCAGCTGGCGCATCGTGTCCTCAGCCTCTTGCTGACCGATGTCGAGGATCTGATCGACCAAAGCCTCGCTAAAAATACCTGGCAGGTAAGCTCTTGGCCAACGTCGAATACCGGGAATACTAGCGCCCTCCGCAGGTTGCAGGCCAACTATCTGTATCGCCGGATTTTTCTCCTTGAGGTATTTCGCCACCCCCATAATGGTACCGGTGGTCCCCATTGCACTGACAAAATGGCTCACTGTGCCGTTGGTTTGTTGCCATATCTCCGGACCAGTACCTTCGATATGAGCAAGGGGGTTGTCCTCGTTGTTAAACTGATCGAGAACTATTCCCTTGCCCTGCCGCTGCATCTCCAGCGCGAGATCGCGCGCGCCTTCCATGCTCGCCTCTTTACTCACCAGGATAAGCTCCGCGCCATAGGCCAGCATCGCCGCCTTGCGCTCTTCGGTCATATGGTCGGGCATGATCAAGACCATACGATAACCCTTGATCGCGGCGACCATAGCCAATGCAATACCGGTGTTGCCGCTGGTGGCTTCGATCAAGGTATCGCCCGGGCGAATCGTGCCCCGCGCTTCCGCCTGCTTAATCATGCTCAACGCCGGCCGATCCTTGACTGACCCCGCTGGGTTGTTCCCCTCGAGCTTGACCAGAATCAGATTATCGGTGCCCGCAGACAGGCGTTGCAATCGCACCAGGGGCGTATTGCCTATACAAGCCTCTATCGTTGGATATTCATCGGTCATCAACAAACCTCAATCGGTGACTTTTTACTATTTTAGCTACTGCTTGCGCGGAATGTCGCAACGCCAGCTAAACACTAAGACCTGATACGTATATATTTAGACAAAGCTGAAATAGTAAAAATGGAGGGTCAACATTAACTTTGCAATAGTGCGAAAGCGAGTGCGTAAGCCTTTTCGTCACTGAGACTTAGTAGCACTCGACTCGCTCCAAGCCGCTCCAGCCTCTCCCGGGCACGATTGTATAGCAGTACCTGCGGCACGCCTCCGGGTCCATGACGCGTTTCGATATCCTGCCAGCTAACCTTACCCAGACCCGTACCCAGAGCTTTGCCAACGGCCTCCTTGGCAGCAAATCGCTTGGCCAGGTAATTCGCAGGCTCCCCCAGCATTTTGTAGGATTCCAGTTCCCCGGGGCAAAGAATGCGCTCACAAAATCGCGTACCGTGGCGCTCGACAGCACCGCGAATCCGGGCGATATCCACGAGGTCAGCACCGACGCCGATAATCACGGCTTCGCCCCCGAGGCAAAACCACGCCGGTAAAGCTCCCTGCTGCGCAGGGGCCTACCTTCAAGCTGGGCAGCAATAGCTTGCCGCAAGAGTAATTTAGCAGTTCGACGAACCGAAGCGAGCCCAAAGTCCCCTTGCGCAATTGCCAGCAAATCAACGCCTGCGAACACATTGTCGGCGCGGCGGTTTCCGTCGACGACTGGCGTTAGACCGTATCCCGGGAGAAATCGGTATAGCCCATCGACAAGAATCGGCTCACCCTCTGGATAATCCGCTGAAAAATCAATCGCACTGCCCATTTCCTCGAGCAGCAGGAGCTCGAAACCCCGCAGGGCGGGTTCCATATCAACATCCTGCGCCAGGGCATCAAGCAAGCGGCTGTAATCAATGTAAAGGCTTTCGCAAGGAATATGGTCTGGCAGCAGCCTGTACAACAATTCATTGAGGTAAAGACCGATATAAACGCGCTCTCCGGGAATCAGCGGCACCGGCTTCATAGGCTCGCAAGCGGTCAGCGCTTTCAGGTCACCCCGGCCACGACAACTAATGTAGTAAGGCACAAATGGCTGCAGGCGCATCTGAGTGTTTTTTCGGGCACGCATCGACACCCGGGCAACAGCACGAAAACGACCGGCGTCACAAGAAAAAAGATCAACCAGTTGACTGGATTCTCGATACGGACGCGTATGCAACACAAAGGTCGGCTGTTCGGCGGACGCCAGGTCTGTCGCACCTCTGGAGTTTATTTCAGTCGACATAACCCAGGCTGCGCAGCGCACGCTCGTCATCTGACCACCCGCTACGCACTTTCACCCACAAATTCAGCATAACCTTGCAGTCAAACAGATGCTCCATATCGAGCCGGGCCTGCTGACCGATTTTTTTTAGGCGTTGTCCACCGGCACCGATAATGATTTTTTTCTGGCCGTCGCGTTCGACAAGAATCAGCGCGCTGATGCGCTTCAAACCGCCCTCGTCTTTAAATTCCTCGATCTCTACAGTCACCTGGTAGGGCAACTCGGCACCCAGTTGGCGGGTTATCTTTTCCCGGACGATTTCCGCAGCCAGGAAGCGTTCGCTACGATCGGTGATCTGATCCGCTGGATAATGGTGCTCGCTTTGCGGTATATGCCTGATAATTGCCTGTTCCAACATATCGAGGTGTTGTCCGTGCAGTGCCGAAATCGGTATCAGTTCAGCGTCCGGCAGGTGGTTCTGCACCAGGTTAAGGTATTCGAGCAAGTCTTTATGTTCCGCGATACGATCAATTTTATTGATCGCGACAATCACAGGAATACTTGAATTCTTAAGCTGCCGGGCAACGATCTGATCACCTTCGCTCCACTGCAGGCGATCCACCACAAACACGACCACGTCGACGCCGTGTATCGCGTTGAGCGCAGTGCGATTCATCACGCGATTGATCGCCTTTTTCTGCAGTTGGTGAATACCAGGCGTGTCGACAAATATCAACTGAACATCATCAAGCGTCTTTATACCCAATATAGTGTGGCGCGTGGTCTGCGGCTTGCGGGACGTGATACTGAGCTTAAACCCCAAAAGATGATTGAGCAGCGTCGACTTGCCAACATTGGGCTGACCAACAATGGCGATATAACCGCAGCGGCCTGTAATAGGCTCAGGCACATCAGTATTCACGCAATGACGCTCCGGGGAGGGCAGGCGGCTATCAGATTAGCCAGCCTGGGCATTTTCGATCTGGGCAAGCAGGGCTCCGGCGGCAATCTGCTCAGCTCTCTTTCGGCTGCTTCCGGAACCGACGTTCTGACACGCGCTATCCTGCAAACGACACCTTACGGTAAAGGTACGTTGGTGCGCCTCGCCGCTGCATTCCAGTAACTCGTAGACCGGTAGCGGACGTCCGATTTTTTGCAGATGTTCCTGCAGGCGGGTCTTGGCATCCTTGCCTGGCTCGTCGAGCGATAGCGCCGACAGCCGACTGGCAAACCAGCACTCTACCTTTTCGCGGCAGACCTTTAATCCGGCGTCGATATACAAAGCTCCGATCAGGGCCTCGAACGTATTTGCAAGAATCGAGGCGCGTTTACTACCCCCAGTTTTGAGCTCGCCATCACCCAGGTGGATACATTCGCCAAGCCCGAGTTCGCGCGCCACCTGGGCAAGCACCGTGCCTTTGACGAGACTGGCGCGAAGTTGGCTCAGCTCGCCTTCGCTAGCCTGCGGAAATCTGCCGTACAAAATATCGCTGATCACCATACCCAGCACCGCATCGCCCAGAAATTCGAGACGCTCGTTATTTGCCGCACCGAAGCTACGGTGTGTTAGTGCCTGATCAAATAGATGCGGATCGTCAAACCGATAATCGATTTTTTCCAGTAGAAGCTCGGCGTGGTTGTTCACGGACTATTCGGAGGAAGAGCGACTCTCGTACAAGTTGTCAAACGTCACGATCGCGTCTACATTGCCGAGAATATTTACTCTTTTTTCGTAGTTAATTCTAACCTCGGTGTGCGTTTTTTTACGCTCAATTTCCACCGTGTTGACATTGATATCCCGCACGCCATTGACCGAGAAATACTTGGACATCTTGCTGCGTATTTCCCCATTGGACATCTTGTGCACCTGTTCGTCGCCAAGCGATTGCAAGGCAGCGTTGACAAAATAATTATCCAGATAAAGTGGCCCGATTTTAAACACCAGCAAACCCAAAAAAGCCGCAATAGCCAACACAATTAACAGCCCGATTGACGAAAGTCCTTTTTGATGCCCCTTAATCATGGCCCGATCTCCAGATATTGTTTCTATTGAATGCGTCCCACTCTATCAAAACTGGGTACGCTTAGCATTTTTTCCCAGTGCATCCAGATAGCAAATGCCTTACCAACGATATTTTCCTCCGGCACGGTACCCCAGGCCCTGCTGTCCTGACTATTATCGCGATTATCACCCATCATGAAATAGTGACCCTCGGGGACCACTTTGTAGTAATTAGCGCCATACGGTCCCGGCGGCACCTGTTTACGTACCAGGTGTTCCACGCCGTAGAGATTTTCGTACACTATTTTTGCACCCCGGTCTCGGGAATAACCCGCGCCTTCAACTATTTTCTGCGGCATTTCTTCGCCATTCACAAACAACCGATTGTCTACGACACGCACTTCGTCACCCGGCAGACCAATGACTCGCTTAATAAAATAACGATCATCACCTGGCGGATAAAACACCATGATATCGCCGCGTTGAGGCTCACCGATTTCCGCAATTTTGGTACCGGTGACGGGCAGACGTAATCCATAGGCATATTTATTAACCAGAATAAAATCGCCAACCAGCAGAGTTGGAATCATCGACCCGGAAGGAATTTGGAAAGGCTCGATTAGAAATGAGCGCACGATCAATACAACCAGCAGCACGGGGAAAAAAGGCGCGGTCGCCTCGATACTCCAGTGGACCGGTGTTTCCGGATCGCGCTTGGGCGCCAGGTAAAAGCGATCGACTAGCCAGACTGCGCCGGTCAGCGCAGTGAGCGTGACCAGAATCAAAGGAAAATTAATATCCATGCCCGGTTCCTTAGCCGTTGTCCGATTTCAGAACCGCAAGAAAGGCTTCCTGAGGAATTTCAACACTGCCGACCTGTTTCATGCGTTTTTTGCCTGCCTTTTGTTTTTCCAGCAGTTTCTTTTTGCGCGTGACGTCACCCCCATAACATTTGGCGGTGACATTTTTCCTCAGTGCCTTGACCGTAGTGCGCGCAATGATATGTCCGCCCAAAGCGGCCTGGATGGCCACATCGAACATCTGTCGGGGTATAAGCTCTTTCATTTTTTCGGTCACCGCACGACCTTTATGCTGGGCGTTATCCCGGTGAATTATCACCGCCAGCGCGTCGACCCGATCGCCATTTATCAGAATATCGAGGCGCGTCAGGGGCGCCGACTGAAAGCGTGAAAAATTATATTCCAGCGAGGCAAAACCCCGGCTGACGGATTTTAGCCGGTCAAAAAAATCCATAACCACTTCGCTCATGGGCATCTCGTAGGTCAGAGAGACCTGGCCGCCAGCGAACTGCATGTCTTTCTGTACGCCCCGCTTTTCCACGCAGAGCGAAATCACATTGCCCAGGTAGTCTTTAGGGACCAGGATATTGGCCTCGCACAACGGTTCGCGCATGTCCTGAATCCTGCCCGGATCGGGCAGGTCGGAAGGATTGGAAATGTAACTAACTTCACCATCAGTCAATTCCACTTCGTACACGACAGTCGGCGCGGTGGTAATCAGGTCGAGATCGTATTCCCTTTCGAGCCGCTCCTGAACGATCTCCATATGCAGCA
>DJFY01000112.1:19255-19478 GCA_002431545.1 Cellvibrionales bacterium UBA5860
TGCAGCATGCCGAGAAAGCCGCAACGAAAACCGAAACCCAGAGCATCCGAGCTTTCGGGCTCATAAAATAGTGCTGCGTCATTCAAGGTGAGTTTGGCAAGGGCTTCACGGAAATCCTCGAAATCGTCTGAGTTAACCGGAAACATGCCGGCATAGACCTGGGGGTTGACGCGTTTAAAGCCGGGTAAAGGTTCGGTGTCAGGCGTCGAAAGGAAACCGGGGT
>DJFY01000129.1:0-1600 GCA_002431545.1 Cellvibrionales bacterium UBA5860
TGTAATCCCCCCATTTATAACCGAGCTTTTCAGTAGAGGGTTAAGCGGCTTTCATTAGCTGTCTGGGAGGTACACCACCGATAGCCGTATTCGGTCGCTCGTTATTGTATTGCCAAAGCCACTGTGTTGCCAAAAGCTGGGCATGGGCAATACTTTCAAACTGGTGCATATCCAACCACTCGTGTCTCACTGTACGATTAAATCGTTCAATGTAGGCATTTTGAGTCGGTTTCCCAGGTTGGATATACAGTAAAGTGATACGGTGTTTGTTAGCCCATTCCACTAATGTTTGACTCAAATACTCCGGGCCATTATCACAACGCAATGCCGCTGGCTTCCCTCGCCATTCAATGACTTGCTCTAAAGCACGTACCACTCTCGCTGACGGTAACGAGGTGTCTACCTCAATACCTAAACCTTCACGGTTGTAGTCATCCATCACGTTGAAGGTGCGGATAGTCTTGCCACTGGCAAGCTGATCCGACATAAAGTCCATCGACCACACTTGATTTGGCGCCTTGGGTACATCCAGGTCCCCCGGATAATCACGCTTAAGTCGCCGCTTTGGCTTGATCCGAAAGTTCAGTTCCAGTTCCCGGTAAATCCGATAAACCCGCTTGTGGTTCCAACCATAGCCCTTCACATTGCGTAGATACAGAAAACACAAACCAAAACCCCAGCGTTTATGGGTGGTGGTCAGTCTGAGCAGCCAACCCGCAATTTGCTGATTCTCGCTGGATAGCTTGGCTTCGTACCGGTAGCAAGTCTCACTGATACCCATACAGATGCAGGCAAAACGAATGCTGACCTGCCGGTCAACGACGATATTCTTCGCCATCTCCCTACGTTGAGACGGCTTTAGTACTTTCCCTCCAGCGCTTCCTGGCGTATCTCGGCTTTGAGCCGTTCCTCGGCATACATCTTCTTCAAACGGGCATTCTCGGCTCTCAGTTCCTTCATCTCCTTCATCATCGAAGCATCCATACCACCGTATTTAGACCGCCACTGATAAATCAGCGCCGTGCTGACCCCGTGTTCACGCGCCAGCTCTGACACCGGTACCCCGGCGTCGTGTTGCTTCAATATCGCCAGAATCTGGCTGTCCGAAAACTTCGACTTCTTCATAGATAACTCCTATCTCATACATCATAAAAGTCTCTACTTAAAAACTCGATTATTTTTCGGGGGGATTACACTTCCAAATAGAAAATTATATTTGATGTAGAGGTCAACGCACCAACAGCAGATCGCGAAAGTCTGTAAAAGTCATCTGGGGTTTGCACAAACGCCGCACCAATAAAAGTGAACACAACAGTTGCAATCAGGGGAGGGATAATTCTGCGAACCCGTCTAAGATAGAATTCTCTAAAGGTAAAACTACCCGCAATAACTTTGTTTGTAATAATGGTTGAGATTAGAAACCCAGAAATCACAAAAAATATGTCTACCCCAACAAATCCACCAGAGAAATTTTTAAATTTTAGATGAAATAATACGACCGACATCACAGCTATAGCTCTCATGCCGTCGATATCGGGTCGATATTGATGCGACTTCATAAATTGTTATTATTCGCCAAAGGCGTGTAGGTTGTAGGTTG
>DJFY01000129.1:1843-5823 GCA_002431545.1 Cellvibrionales bacterium UBA5860
TGTAGGTTGTAGGTTGCCTAATCTGATTCACAATCAATGAAAAATTACAACCAGATCAGGGACCACTTCAATCTCTCTATAGTTTCAGAATGCGCAGCTTGTCTGCGCGAAAAACTTATTTCATTAGGTATAAATCTTGGTCTAAGCACATTAGTTTTCCTTGGATACTTGTTTTGTCTATTTATACGTCATAACGCGAAATAAATAAAAAAGAATAGTAAGTGTATATTTCTGGTTGGTCGATCCCGAAATGCACCCATGACTCATAACTAAAACTCAAAAAGGTCTCTAGTTAATCGTGTACCATCACTTATTTAATATGTTTTGTATACACGCGGCATAGTCTCCAAATAGATTACGAATGGGAACCAGTCTGGTTAATCTAAAACCGCAATTTTAAATCGAAGTGCAGGCTCTATGGAATTTTTTTTTCGGCATGCTCAGCGCACTTCCGCACGCTGTATACATGCATGGTTAGTACAAAAATCATTCTAGGATTATCCCGTACAAATTTACAACTGGAATCCACTTGCATGACATCGCTATGCAAGATTGCATTGTTTACTGGTCGGGGATCTTATTTACTATCAGAGCGTACGTCTCGACTGTTTTCTCAATTCAATTTCGTCTGCCCCATCGATACGACATAAACTGACAGTTTTAAACTGTATTACAGTCATCGGAAGAGTTTAGCAACATAGCTAAACTGAGCTGCATGCCGCTTGATGCTTTGCAGCTCAGTACGGTTAGCCTTTATACTCCAGCACTTGCTCGTAAGATCTACTTTTTGTATGAAATCCATCCAGATCCGCGGCGCCCGAACGCATAATCTAAAGAACATCGATCTGGATTTACCTCGCGACAAGTTGATCGTTGTTACCGGGCTATCCGGGTCCGGTAAGTCCTCACTGGCGTTTGACACACTTTATGCCGAGGGCCAGCGACGCTACGTCGAATCCCTTTCAGCCTACGCCAGGCAGTTCTTGTCCATGATGGAGAAACCCGATGTCGACCACATCGAAGGTTTGTCTCCGGCCATTTCCATCGAACAGAAGTCGACATCTCACAACCCGCGATCCACAGTGGGCACTATAACCGAAATCTACGACTATTTGCGTCTGCTTTATGCGCGAATCGGTGAACCCAGGTGCCCGGAACACGACGAACCGCTGGCTGCTCAGACCGTATCGCAAATGGTCGATCAGATCCTCAGCCTGGAGGAGGAGACGCGACTCCTGTTACTTGCACCTCTGATTCGGGATCGAAAAGGCGAGCATCTGCATATATTTGACCAGCTTCGGGCGCAAGGTTTCATTCGGGTTAGGGTCGACGGTCAAATCTATGAGCTCGATGAATTACCGAGTCTGGCAAAGAACAAAAAGCACACGATCGAAGTCGTGGTTGACCGCATTAAGGTCCGCCCGGATATTGCGCTTCGCCTGTCCGAGTCGATTGAGACCGCGCTGGCCTTATCAGAAGGCTTGCTTATCGTAAGCTCAATGGATGACGCAGCAACCGAAAAGGTGTTTTCCGCCCGCTTTGCCTGCCCAGTGTGTAATTACAGTATTAACGAACTGGAGCCCAGGGCTTTTTCTTTTAACAACCCCTCGGGCGCCTGCCCAGGCTGCGACGGCCTTGGGGTTAAGCAGTTTTTCGATATTGATCGAGTCGTCCAGCATCCCGAGGCTACACTCTCCGAAGGTGCTATTCGCGGATGGGACAGAAGAAACCTTTTTTACTTCAACATGTTAACCTCTCTAGCAGATCACTACGGGTTCGATATCGATACGCCTTTTGAGGCGCTCTCACAACACGATCAGCAGAAAATTCTCTTCGGTAGCGGCGCTGAAGAAATCACCTTCAACTACATCAACGAACGCGGGACAGTTTACAAACGCACGCACCGGTTTGAAGGCATCATCCCAAACATGGAGCGACGTTTTCGCGACACCGAATCGCAAACCGTACGGGATGAATTGGGCAAATATCTGAATACGCAGGACTGCCCTGAATGCGGGGGCTATCGGCTAAATAAAGGTTCACGACACGTTTTTGTCGACGATAAATCGCTGCCCGAAATCTGTCGCAATGCCGTCGGCGACCTTTGCGACTACTACGCCAATCTATCCCTAGAAGGCCAGAAAGGCGAGATCGCCGCCAAGATACTCAAGGAAATACGCGACCGACTGCACTTTCTGGTCGATGTCGGGCTCAACTACCTGACACTCGACCGCAGCGCCGAAACTCTCTCCGGGGGCGAGGCCCAGCGTATTCGCCTCGCGAGTCAAATCGGCGCCGGCCTGGTTGGCGTCATGTACATCCTGGACGAGCCCTCCATCGGCCTGCATCAACGGGACAACGAACGCCTCCTCAACACATTGACTCGCCTGCGGGATCTGGGCAACACCGTGATTGTCGTCGAGCACGATGAAGAAGCCATTCGCGCCGCCGATTACATTGTCGACATTGGCCCGGGAGCCGGCGTTCACGGCGGCACGGTCGTCGCCGATGGCACACTCGACGATATCGTCGCTGCCTGTAATTCGCTCACAGGTGATTATTTGTCGGGCCGAAAGTCTATCGCGTTGCCGACACAGCGAACCAAGCCCAAGGCTGACAAACAACTGAGACTGGTCGGCGCGACCGGCAACAATCTACAACATGTCGAACTGGAAATCCCACTCGGGTTATTTACATGTATTACCGGGGTATCCGGCTCGGGCAAGTCGACCATCATCAACGAAACCCTCTACCCACTGGCGGCTACCGCCCTCAACAAGGCAACCACCCTCAAAGCAGCACCCCATGAGAAAATAGAAGGTTTACAGTATCTGGACAAGTGCGTCGATATTGATCAAAGCCCGATCGGCCGCACACCGCGTTCCAACCCGGCCACTTACACCGGTATCTTCACCCCGGTGCGCGAACTCTTTGCAGGCACCCAGGAAGCCCGATCTCGGGGCTACAAGCCCGGCAGGTTCAGCTTTAATGTCAAAGGGGGCCGATGTGAGGCTTGCCAGGGCGACGGTGTTAAAAAGGTAGAAATGCACTTCCTACCCGACATCTACGTCACTTGCGACCTCTGTGAAGGCAAGCGGTATAACAGGGAAACCCTGGAAATACGCTATAAAGGTAAGAACATCTACGAGGTCCTCGAAATGACCATTGAGGACGCGCGGGAATTTTTCGATGCCATCCCGACGATCTCGACCAAGCTGCAAACGCTTATCGATGTTGGGCTATCCTATATATGCCTGGGCCAATCGGCGACCACCCTATCGGGCGGCGAAGCGCAGCGCATCAAATTGTCTAGAGAACTATCGAAAAGAGATACCGGTAAGACGCTTTATATTCTCGACGAACCTACGACGGGACTCCATTTCCAGGATATTCAGCAGCTTCTCACCGTACTCCATCGGTTTCGCGACCACGGCAACACCGTCGTTGTCATCGAGCACAATCTCGATGTGATTAAAACCGCCGACTGGATCGTCGATCTGGGTCCGGAAGGCGGTAGTGGCGGTGGACAAGTCATCGCCACTGGCACGCCCGAAGACATCGCCATATCCGAACACTCCCACACGGGCAGATTTTTAGCGAAATTATTAGGTGATGACGCCTCTCGTTCGGATCAAGTAAGTCCCGGGAAGCATCGTTCACAAAATCGTGCTGGCAAGCACGCGGCTTCACGCGACAAGAAACAAGTCACCTCCCCCGCTACGACTGGCGAAAAGCAACCGGCCAAGAACCGCAAACCGCCCAAACGCGCGGCCCTGTAACCACCTTCTCGAAGCACTTTTGCAACCGCATTTTGCGGACAGCGCTATTGAGCGCAATCGACGTCTGCTCATATCGAAAATTAGCGCTCTGCTTTCTTGGGGCGGCGTCACCCAATATGTACTGTCGAATTCCCAGGCCCCTAAACGCTGGCCAAACGCGTCTTAGCCATACCTGAATGCTCGATAGCCGACCGACGCTTA
>DJFY01000129.1:6212-16614 GCA_002431545.1 Cellvibrionales bacterium UBA5860
GCCATACGCGACGAATTACTCGGGTTACCCGTAAAAGAGCGTGACTGGGTGGTGGTTGGGAGCACACCGGAGGAGATGCTGCGCGCCGGCTACCGGCAAGTAGGCAAAGACTTTCCGGTATTCATTCACCCCGCGAACGGCGAAGAGTATGCACTCGCGCGAACTGAGAGAAAAACAGCGAAAGGTCACCGGGGTTTTACTTTCAATACTGATTCCGCCGTGACCCTGGAAGAGGATCTCTATAGAAGGGATTTGACCATCAATGCCATCGCTCGAGACGAATCTGGAAGGTTGTTCGATCCCCACGGCGGCCGCTCCGATATCGAAGCACGCGTTTTGCGCCATGTCTCAGGTGCCTTTATCGAAGACCCTCTGCGAGTCCTCCGGGTAGCCCGATTTGCGGCTCAACTGAGAAGTTTTGGCTTTACTGTCGCCGACGAAACCTTGTCATTAATGACAACGATCGCGAACTCCGGGGAACTACTGGACCTGAGCGCTGAACGGGTCTGGGGCGAAACCAGGAAAAGTCTGCAGGGCCCATCGCCGCGCACTTATTTCGAAGTACTTCGCGACTGCGGGGCTCTGGCGGTGCTGTTTCCCGAAGTAAACCAACTATTTGGCGTTCCGCAACGGGCCGATTACCACCCGGAAGTCGACACCGGATTACACACCTTAATGGCACTCGACGCCGCCACACACATCACCGAGGATGCAGCGGTTCGCTACGCTGTACTGGTCCACGACCTGGGCAAGGGCATTACGCCCGAAGACATTCTCCCCAGGCATATTGGCCACGAAAATACAGGCGTACCCTTGACGCAAGTCGTCTCGAAACGATTAAAAGTACCCACGCGATATGCACGGCTGGCCGAGGTCGTCACGCGCTATCATTTGCTCAGTCACAAGCTGGACACGCTACGCCCAGGGACGACGCTCAAACTACTGAAGAGCCTCAAGGCGTTCTCCGCAAACGATATGGTGGAGCCTTTCCTTCATGCCTGTGAGGCCGACGCCCGAGGCCGCCTGGGATTCGAGGATATACCCTATCCCCTGAAAGCATGGTTGCTGGGGCTGGTTGAACACTTGAAGACGCTATCGACTACGGAGCTAATGGCTGAGGGTTTCACCGGCAAACAACTCGGCGAAGAAATCGACCGCCGTCGCCTGCAAATGATCGCGGAATATAAGAAGACCCACAATGTCCCGAGAAACTGAGAGCCCGGTCGTACTAGTCACCGGTGCTGCCAGGCGTATCGGCGCCGAAATCGCGCGCCACTTACACGCTATAAATTATAACGTCGTGGTGCATTATCAAAACTCGTCGCGGGAGGCCGAAGCACTCTGTAGCGAACTGAATACACAACGCCAGCGTTCTGCGCACCTCATACAGGCGAGTCTGAACGACTTAACTCAAGTCAGGAACATGGCCACAGAAGCAATTGCACACTGGGGACGAATGGACGCCCTTGTGAACAATGCCTCGAGCTTTTATCCAACCCCCCTTGATACAGCAAGTGAAAATCAATGGAACGACCTGCTTGGCAGTAACCTGCAAGGCCCCTACTTTCTGAGTCAGGCTCTATCGCAAGCACTCATGGCGAGCAAGGGTGCTATCGTCAATATCAGCGACATTCACGCGAGGCAACCGCTGGCCAATCACAGCATTTATTGCATCGCCAAGGCTGGCAACGCGATGCTGACTAAAACCATGGCCAAAGAGTTGGCGCCGCTGGTCAGAGTCAATGGTATTGCTCCCGGTGCAATACTGTGGCCGGAGACCGAGGTAACGGCGCAGACCCAACAAAACCAGGCGGACGTTATCCAAAAAATACCCCTTCAGCGTATGGGGGCAGCCGTTGATATCGCCCACCTCACTGGCTTTTTTCTCACAAATGCGACTTACATCACAGGGCAAATAATCGCAGTGGATGGAGGTAAGCAACTGATTTTATAGCTCTTTAGTTCATATAACCCATACATAACTATCATATATGTATTTTTGTCTTGCCCCTCTTTCTGGATTATAATTAGTTTGTATCGGACCCAGGTCCAAAGCCAACGGAGGGACAACCATGGCACACGCGATTCCAAAAGCACTATTTGAAAAAGGGCGCATGGCAGATCGAATTTTATCTGCGGGCATCCTCTCTAGTACCAGCAAAGAATTATTTGCGCCCCGGGTTGATGTACGCAAACTATCCGACAAGTACGTCATTTCAGTTGAGTTGCCGGGCGTCGAAAACGAAGATATCGACGTTGATCTGAAAAATGGCGCGCTGATAGTCACTGCGACCCTGCGGGAACCTGCGGAAGCACAGGCAGGACGCAGCATCCTGAGTGAACGCCGCTACGGCACCTATAAAAGACAGTTTACACTTGGGGCGGACGCCAAAGAGGAGCAAATCCAGACGCATCTCGGTAACGGTGTCTTAAACATCACTATTCCGCGTTAGGTCTGTTTCGGATCTCGCTAAACTGGATTTTTCAATCCTCCGCGGCGCGCAACCCTAAAACCCATTCCCAAGCCGGGAATGGGTTTTTCTATGCCCGCAAGCAGCACCTAATCCTTAATCTCCCCACCAGCTCATATCTTCGCCCGCGGCACAAAGCCCGTAGCGAGCCTATCTATTTAGACCGACCGCATCCCGGCGCCCCTTCCATGCTTCATTGATACCGACACTTACCAAGCGGACAGTAGATATACGGGGCGCCGCATTTCAAAATTTCTACACAAGAGCCAGCACTTAGCCCAAATAAAACCTACTTGACCTGAGTCAAGATCCCATTTATTCAAAAATATTTTAGTTAACCTGCTATTGAATAAGCTCAATATAACTCCACCTATAGGTTAACAGGCCGTCATTACTTATTTGACAGTTGGAGGATTAGATCATGACACTGATACCAAGAGGCAACTTTTTTGACATAGACCGGGTTTTTGACCACCTTTGGCCGCCCACATCTAGGGGTGAAACGGTGGAAGGCGGGTTTTTTGCACCTCGCGTCGACATCAAAGAGTTACAGCAACACTACGAAATCACTGCAGAACTGCCCGGTGTTAAAAAGGACGACGTTCACATTTCCCTAGAAGATGGCGTGCTTTCCATCACCGCAGAAATCGAGCGGGAAGACAAGGAGGAAAAAGAAGGCCGGGTTATTCGGCAGGAACGACGGTACGGCAAATATCTACGCAGTTTTACGTTGGGCAGTAACGTCAGCGACAAGGACATAACCGCGAGTTTTGCCGACGGGGTCCTGAAACTAAACGTACCGAAGACCAGCGAAGAAGAACCCAAGAAAAAGCGAATTGAGATTTTATAGCGCGTTAGCTACTCGCCATTGCGAGCATTGATGTGCTCTTATGTTAACGGAGTTGCTTGGCAGGACTCTGCGGGCACATATAACATCGACGCCGCGTTACCCTTTGAGCCGAAATAAAAATCGGATAATTTATATTTATAAAGCGTAACGCGGCCTTTTTTCTCGCCGAGCCACCCCAGAATTCCCCCAAAAGAGCGGGTCTGAACACAATGCAAAACAACGTCTTTCAGGACCCCCAGGGAAATGCCACCGGCCAAAGCGGTTGTCGCCGGATATCCATCTTCTTCACGAGATTTCCGTAAGTTTCCCTGAGCACGGGATGGCGTTCGTCTGACGCAATGTCAGCAAGTGGTATCAGCACAAAAGCGTATTTTAGAATTTCGTCGCGCGGCAACGCGATGCCATCAATCTCGCCGACAAGGTCTCCGTAGGTAAGGATATCGATGTCGAGAGTTCTGGCACTAAATTTCGGGCCCGACCGATCCCGCGCATTGTCGTCTTCGATTGCGCGCAGGCACTTTAGCAATTGCCCCACACTGAGCGCACATTCAAGCCCGACAACAAGGTTATAAAAGTTATCCCCAGAGAACCCTACCGCCTGACTTTCGTAAACACGAGACAAGGTTAAGTCGCCAAATGTCTCGTGCAAAGCATCCAGCGCCGCTTTCAAATGCTGGCGAGGATTGATATTACTACCGAGACTGAGATACACGCGTACCGCTGGCGCGTCATTCATGTCGGGCGAATACCGCGCTCGAGTATCAGTCCGACATCCTGTGAACCACGCAGCGCGCCCGGCTTACTCAACCGCAATTTCACCCAGGACACGTTGAATTCCTCACGAACAATATTGACGACCTCTGTCGCGAGTCTTTCCACTAACTGACAAGAACTGTTCTCGACATGTTCAATGAGCCGCTTGGCGACCGCTTTATAATTTAGCGTGTCCCCCAGGTCATCGCTTGCCGCCGCTTTGCTGATGTCGGCCGCCATTTCGAGATCCATGGATATTGTTTGCCGAACCTCCCGCTCCCAGTCATACACGCCAATAACGGCATTAACCTGAAGGTCGCGAATGTAGACGATATCCATAACCTTTAATACTCCCCGCAGACTAGCGCGATATAGAAGACAATTGATCGATTGGCCAGCGGGGCATGGCGCGTATCGCAAGATCATCAGCCTGACCTGCTTCCAGACGTCGACACCCGGTGTAGGCAATCATCGCCCCATTATCAGTACAAAACGCGGGACGCGCGTAAAACAAAGATGCACCCAGCCGGGCAACTGCGGTGTCAAGCCGCGTCCTCAGATGACGATTAGCGGCCACACCGCCTGCCATAACGAGTACACGAAATCCGGTTTGCTCGAGCGCCCGGCGACATTTGATAACCAGTGTATCTACTACAGCATCCTGAAACGCACAAGCGATGTCGGCCATAGTCTGCTCGTTCGGTAAAAGGTCGTCGCCCCGGTGGGCGTCTATGGTATTCAGAGTAAAAGTTTTCAAACCTGAAAAACTGAAATCCAGACCAGGCCTGTCGGTCATGGGCCTGGGGAAAGTAAAACGTTCGGGATCACCCAAATCCGCCAGCTTGGCCACATTGGGACCACCGGGATAATCCAGATCCAGCATCTTCGCGACTTTGTCAAAGGCCTCACCCGCGGCATCGTCCAGCGACTCGCCTAGGATCTCGTACTGCCCGATATCGCGGACCGCCACAAGCTGGGTATGCCCCCCAGAGACCAGTAAAGCTACAAAAGGGAACGCCGGTGGCGCCTCCTCGAGCATCGGCGCCAGCAAGTGCCCCTCCATATGATGTACGCCCAATGCCGGTATCTTCCAGGCATATGCCAGCGAGCGGGATACCGCCCCGCCTACCATCAGTGCGCCGATCAACCCTGGACCCGCCGTGTACGCAATACCGTCGAGAAGCTCGGGCCTGCACTCGCTACGCGATGTGATGTCACGAATCATGGGTAACAATTTACGAACATGGTCACGGCTGGCAAGCTCGGGTACCACGCCACCGTATTCGGCGTGAATCTCAACCTGGCTGTACAACTCGTTGGCCAGCAGGCCCCGGGAACTGTCGTAAACTGCGACGCCAGTCTCGTCGCAGGAAGTCTCTATACCAAGGACACGCATAAGACGGGATCAATCATTAAGATTAGGCGCATCATAATCGCCAAGCCCGGAAAACGAAAACCCGCAAAAACGGCGTTCTGCCCCAGCAGTTTATACTTTGCAACTTTTTTATTATCCCTTTAAAATACCGCGCCCTTGATATCAGCCCCTGCTTTGGTATCTATTGAGAATAGATATCATCTGATTAGGAGGCATTGAGGATAAACGCAGCGGTTGGCAACCAGGATCAGTTGCCAAGCAACAGCCAACTGTAACCGAATCCGCTATTCAGCAAATCGTGGCTGAATCGGAGATATAACCCAAATACGAGCGTAACCCAACAAACTTATAGAGGACCTATGCCTTCAGTACGAATAAAGGAAAACGAGCCCTTTGATATTGCGCTTCGACGTTTCAAGCGTTCCTGCGAAAAAGCGGGCATTCTAGCCGAAGTTCGCCGTCGCGAGTTCTACGAAAAACCCACCTGGAGCCGCAAACGCAAAGCCGCAGCGGCCGTAAAGCGACACGCGAAAAAGCTTCAGCGTGAATCACGAAAATTCCAGCGGATGTACTAGAGTCCTTACGACCAGTATCCGCGCTTTTCTTTCCCACGCGTTCGTGACTGAGAATGGCAGGCACAAGAAGCATAAAAACACATACCCGCCCCGATACAATGTTCCTGCCCTCAGATAATTTGTCCACTGGTAGTTAATAGGAGTAACCTCCCGCTGAGCTGATCACGTGCTTAGCCCGATATTGCCAGAAACCGGCACACTTACACCTAAACTTTTTTATAGAAAAGCTATATATCCCATTAATATAAAATAACTTTTATGGCTCGCCTCCTTACATTAAACGCGAGCCGCGGACGACGTAGATATAAAATACTATTCCCTAATAGTTATCCCGAACACCTTCAACAGTCTTAACCAAAATCGCCAACCAGGCAAAAAAACCCCCAGATGCCGACAACGGCGCCTTATCCAGGTATTTGGATACCCGCAATGCGTACCCACCGGCTAGTGACTAATCATCCACGGCCTGGCGGAAGGAAAGATTTTTTCTCCCGTTGGCGTATAAAGCGCTTTGGAATTTTTACGCTCATTATCGCTGCAACCACAGGCCGTGGACCGCTCTTCCTCAACACCGACTCGAGCTGCAAAGACCCGGGGTTGGTGCTGTGCCCGCTCGTTGCGAGTATAGGCCTCCCTCTGAACTGGCCCCAGGGTTAAGGAGCCGGGGGCGGCAATAATCACCCTCCCGGCAAGATCACCACAACGGGGACAAGGGCTGGGCCGGGAGTGATTTCCAATTGTCGCCAGTTCGGAGAATATCCCGTGCTCGGGGCACTTGTAGTCGTAAACGGGCATCGGACCTCCTGCATATCGTTGAGAATTGCTTAATCGATAAGGGGTGCTATACGCGTTGCCAAACCCCACTTATTTGTCAGACGCGAGCGGCACATCGATGCTGCCGTCTAAATATTTGTCGGGACCGACAGCACTGGGATTGACATCAAATGCGAAAATATCGGTTGGCAACCACAAGGTGGCGCAAGCATTGGGAATATCAACGACCCCACTGATATGACCCTGGACCGGCGCGGTGCCGAGAATCGCGTAGGCCTGAGCGCCGGAGTAGCCAAATTTTTTCAGGTATTCGATGGCGTTTAAACAGGCCTGCCGGTAGGCGATATGCACATCCAAATAGTGCTGCTTGCCCTGTTCATCCACGGAAATTCCTTCGAAAATCAGATAATCGTCGTATCGTGGCGTTATCGGGCTCGGCTTAAATATCGGGTTTTTGATCGCATATTTGCTCATGCCGTCCTTGATCAGCTCGACGCGCATGTGAATCCAGCCCGCCATTTCAATGGCTCCGCAGAAAGTGATTTCACCGTCGCCCTGGCTAAAGTGCAGATCACCTACGGAGAGCCCCCCGCCCTCTACGTAGACTGGGAAATAGACCTTCGAACCCCGGGATAGATCTTTGATATCGCAATTACCGCCGTGTTCTCTAGGGGGCACCGTGCGCGCGGCCTCGGCGGCGGCAGCGTCCCGATCCACACCACTCAGCGCACCCATATGGGCGGTATCGCTATAGGGTAGTGTCGCGAGTGCGGGTATCCGATCGGGCTCGGTGTCATAGAGCGCTTTTTCACGACTATTCCACTCCGCGAGCAACGCCTTAGAAGGCAGGCAACCGATCAAACCGGGATGTATCAATCCCGCGAACTCGACCCCAGGTACATGTCGGGAGCTGGTGAACATACCGTTAAAGTCCCAAATCGATTTTTGCGCCTCCGGAAAATGTTCAGTTAAAAACCCGCCGCCGTTTTGCTTGGAAAAAAATCCGTTAAAACCCCAGAGACTTTCGTCAAAAGCTCCGATATCGAGAATATCCACCACCAGCAGGTCGCCAGGTTCGGCGCCTTCGACACCGACCGGGCCCGACAAAAAATGCACCTGGGTCAGGTCTACGTCCCGCACATCGGCGGCAGAATCATCGTTTTTAATCTGCCCGCCGGTCCAGTCGTAGCACTCGATAATAAAATCATCTCCGGGCTTTACCATTGCCGCCATCGGTATGTCGGGATGCCATCGGTTGTGTACATCTTTTTGATCATAGGGGGATTTATTTAAATCTATCTTAATAATGGTTTCGGCCATCGCAGTGTTCTCCTAAGCGTTAAAATAAAAGGGTCCGCTATAGCAGTGACCCGACAACATACGTTTCGCGCCAAGCTGGCACTGTGGTAGTGGATTTACACCGCCAGGTAGGCAGCAATTTTTTTCTCATCGACGTTTTCACGCTTCTCCTCGGCAACAATCTCGCCTTTTTCGATCACCAGAATCCGATCTGCCATATCCAGCGCAAAACTCAATACCTGCTCAGAGACGACGATGGACAGGCCCCGCTGATCCCGGATACGGCACAAGGTTCGTGCCATTTCCTTGATAATCGAAGGTTGGATGCCTTCGGTGGGTTCATCAAGCAATAACAGCCTGGGCTGGCTCGCAAGGGCGCGGGCAATAGCCAGTTGCTGCTGCTGACCGCCGGAAAGGTTGCCGCCGCGGCGGGATTTCATTTCATCCAATACCGGAAATAATTCGTATAAATCCTCGGGAATAAATTTTTCGCTCGTGGCGCTAAGGCCAGTTTCTATGTTTTCCTTGACCGTCATGGTGGAGAAAATCATGCGCCCCTGAGGTACAAAACTCATACCCTCAGCAACGCGCTGGTAGTTTTTTAAATGATTGACCTCCTGCCCCCTCAACCGCACCGACCCCACGGCTGGAATGTTGCCGATCAGAGATTTCATCAGGGTCGTCTTACCCATACCATTGCGGCCCATGATCGCTACGATTTCATTAGCCTCCACGTTAAAGTTGAGACCGTGGATGACCTCGCTCTGGCTGTAAGACACGGTGTAGTTACTGACGTTTAGCATCGTTTGCCTCCCGAATTTCAGGCCTTAGTGCCCCAGATATACTTCCTTTACTTTTGGATCGTTTTGCACCCGATCCATGGAGCCTTCGGATAGCACCTTGCCCTGATGCAGTACCGTCACCCGCCGTGCGATATCGGCGACAAACTGCATATCGTGTTCAATCACAATCACCGAACGGCCCTGGGTAATTTTGTTCAACAGCGCCGCGGTTTGTTTGCGCTCGGCCACCGACATACCGGCCACCGGTTCATCTAGCATCAACAATTCCGGGTCCTGTATCAGTAACATGCCAATCTCCAACCACTGTTTTTGGCCGTGACTCAGCAAACCGGCCTGTTTGTCGAGCTCGTCCTTCAAAAAAATCAGTTCAGCGATCTCCTCGATCTTTTCCATGACCCGGGCGTCGCGCTTAAAAAATAATGCGCCGAATACCCGGCGGCCGCGGGGAAAGGAAATCTCGAGGTTTTCGCAGACGCTGAGGTCCTCATAGATCGAGGGGTTTTGGAATTTCCTGCCAACACCTGCGTGAACGATTTGATGTTCCTTCAGGCGCGTCAACTCGCGGCCACGAAATTTGATCGAACCGGCGGTGGCCCGAGTGCGGCCACAGATCAAATCCAGAACCGTAGTTTTGCCCGCGCCGTTTGGCCCGATAATGACGCGAATTTCGTTTTCATCGACGTAGAACGACAGATCGTTGACTGCCTTGAAGCCATCAAAAGAAACCGTCAACCCTTCCACCGCCAGGACGAAATCCGATACTGCCATGCTCACAGCTGCTCTCCTCTGTTTGCGGATTCATTAAGGGGGCTGCGCAATGAAGCGGACTTAAGACCACGCAACTTCTCGGTCAACCAGGGTTCGATGGCACTTTTATAAATACCCGCTAGGCCGTTGGGAAAGGCTAGCACCACACCAATAAACAGCGCACCGAGGCCGAGCAGCCACAGTTCGGGAAATGATTCGGAGAACGTAGTCTTCGCCCAATTGACCAACAAAGTCCCGTAAATAGCGCCATAAATCGAAAGCCGCCCGCCGACCGCACAATAAATCACCATTTCAATGGACGGCACAATTCCCACGAAAGACGGCGACATAAAACCCACCTGAAGAGTGAACATCGCGCCGCCCAGAGCCGAAAAAGCCGCGGCCAGGCAAAACACGAAGATTTTGAAATTTGCGACGTCGTAACCGGAAAAACGCACCCGGTCCTCGCGCTCACGCATCGCGACCAACAAGCGACCTAGCTTGCTCTTGCGCACGAATTGCGCCAACAACAGGCAGGCGATCAATACGCCACAACATAGAAAATAGAGCAGATACTTCGCATCATCGGTGCGAATATCCCAACCCTTTAGAGTGCGCAGATCAGTGATACCATTGACGCCACCGGTAAAACCCTGTTGACCAATAATCAAGATGGTCAGAATTGCAGCGATGGCCTGCGTGATGATCGCGAAATAAACTCCACCGACCCGACGCTTGAACATCGCAACGCTGAC
>DJFY01000030.1:0-1889 GCA_002431545.1 Cellvibrionales bacterium UBA5860
GTGACCCCGATAGGAGTATCAGGTGATTCACATCGGCCGGTTGATTTATGGCCAGTGAATTAAGGCAGCCGCGAATTTATCTCCACGTCGTCACACGACCTTGTATCTTCCCTCTGCAATATCCCCTCTCTCGTTGATTTCAATTGCGGAGCAGAAACGATCTTTAGCTGGCTTAATCAGTGATACCCGCGGGATGGTTCTCTCTGTTTCGGGGCATGTGAATCTCTGGGCCTGGTTTTGCGTTCATTACCTGACTTGTCGAGGCGCGAAGCCCAATAATTCCTATACTCGCGGAAAAAACTCGTTTCAGGCGGCAGCGAAATTAACTATACTGGCCCAGGCTTTAGTGCTTGAAGTAATATCTAAATAAAATGAGCTAAGGCGTCTAGATACAAATAGATATTTATAGAATTTTGTAACCTTTCTGAGACAAGGATGAGTTAGGCATGCGTAGGCGTCTGATTGCGCTCTTGCTGATTATAAGTTTTCAAACGCCCGCGACAGCGGGAAATCTTTATCAAATAAACCCCGGCGATATTTTACAGGTCTTTGTCTGGAACGAAGAGGCGCTTAATCGCGAGGTGCTTGTCGGGCC
Source organism: Cellvibrionales bacterium UBA5860 (assembly GCA_002431545.1). Taxonomy (GTDB): domain Bacteria; phylum Pseudomonadota; class Gammaproteobacteria; order Pseudomonadales; family Porticoccaceae; genus HB2-32-21. The sequence goes on from DJFY01000030.1 coordinate 596, forward strand.
CGATGGGGCGTTTCGCTTTCCGATGGTTGGCGAGGTACAGGCCGGCGGACATACAGCAAATGAAGTGGAAACAGCTATCGTTGCCGGCCTGGGTAAGTACCTCAAGGACGAACCGCTTGTCACCGTGTCCTTGCTGAGCATAGAAGGCAACAAGATCTATGTGCTTGGCCAGGTTGAACGGCCGGGCGAATACATCGCGAACAGGCGTGTCGATGTATTGCAGGCACTGGCCCTGGCGGGTGGTTTGACAGCCTTTGCCGCCGAAAACGATATAAAAATCATGCGCCGCGATGCCAGTGGCGAGTTGAAAGTCCTGCCGCTGCCTTACGCAAAGGTAAAGCAGGGAAAAGAGCTCGAATCGGCAATTTATCTGCAAAGTGGCGACGTCGTCGTTGTTCCCTGACCCATTGCAGATGGTCATGGGCGAGAGGCTAAGATTACTCACCGTTGGCGTCGGATTTGCTGTGTTCTCTTGTATGAGCACAGCGACAGAATATTCCCTCTCGGCGCGGGCAGATGCCGGGGTCGAGGCTGACAATAATATCCGGCTCGCGCCCAATAACGAAGACGCTGTGACCGGCTATCATTTCTCGCCGACATTGCTTGCCAGGGTCGCTGATCGGGATTTCGAGGCCTCGGCTGATCTTGACCTGGACTTCAGCCGTTTTGACGACAGCACCTATGACTCCGATGACCAGAACCTGGCTTTACGCTTTGTTAAACAGATGCGCACAGCCGAATATGGTATCTCTGCGGTGTTCAAGCGTGATTCAACCCGGACTTCCGAACTGGAGGATACCGGTCGTTTCACCCAGCAGGCGACCCGGAAAGAGCAAACCACATTCACGCCTTACTGGACACAGCAACTGAACGAAAGAAATGCCCTGCGTGTCGATGCCACCCTGGGCGATACCGAATATGAGTCGAATAACTTCTCCGACTCTGAATTCGAGAGCGCCTCTCTGACCTGGCTTTATCAATTGACGGAACGCACCGGATTGCAGCTTCAACTTTACGGCTCCAGTTACGAAACCACATCGTTTCGCGAGCTAGAATCCGAAAGTCTGGGTGTGCGTGCGGGGTTTGAAACAGCTTTGACAGAGCGCCTGCAACTCAACGTGTTGGCTGGTGTATCCCGCGTCGACACCGAGTACGAGTCGACGTTTTCAATTGGCCCCCTGGCGATTGTCAGCGGGTCTGATGATCGCGGCACCGCCACCTTCCTTGATGCCGAACTCGCCTATCGCAGTGAACGATCCCGCTGGGCGCTCGAAATCGGAACCGACGCCATGCC
>DJFY01000030.1:2213-4368 GCA_002431545.1 Cellvibrionales bacterium UBA5860
CGCATAGACACAAGTATTCGGGGACAGGTTGGGCGGAGCGAATCGCTGGATGATCAGATCGAGGACGAGCGGGATTACCTCAGCGCAGAGGCGAGTTTGTCTTATCGTCTTACACCGACCTGGAACATCACAGCCAAATACCGGCACCGGGAACAGGATCGTGATATTGTTGGCGACTCTGCGGAGTCCGATGCGGTATTTTTTACGCTGCGTTATGTACCTGTAGATATGACATGGAGTCGTTGATGGCGTTTAAACTTCAAATTAGCCCCGTCGCGCGCAGTCTTTGCGCATCCGCGCTGTCGCCCTCCATCGCGAACCTGCTCCGGGTTCAACGATGAACACCAGCGTCCTCGGCTCGATGCAACCCGCGTACGAATACGAAGAGCGCGAACTTTCGCTCGCCGATTACTGGGCGATAGCCAAACGCCGGTTCTGGCATATTTTGCTCCCGGCGGTTGTGGTGTTCGTTCTGGGTGTGATGGTGGCATTGGCGCTGCCGGCTGTGTACAGATCCAACGCGACCATACTCATCGAAGAACAGGAAATCCCGCGGGATATGGTCCGCTCAACGGTAACCAGTTTTGCCGCGCAGCAGATCCAGGTCATTACTCAGCGGGTGATGACGGTGGAGAATATAGAGCAAGTTGTAGAAAAGTTTGGTTTGTATGGGCAGGATGACGCTGACTCCAGATTACCCCGCACCGAGCTGGCCAAATTGTTTCGGGAAAATGTAACGCTCGACGTGGTCAGCGCGGATGTGATCGACCCGCGAAGTGGCCGGCCGACAGAAGCGACCATCGCTTTTACGCTGGCCTTTGACGACCCCAACCCCTCGACGGCGCAAAAGGTCACCAATGAACTGGTGACGTTATATTTAAACACCAATATCAGCGCGCGCAAGGACAGGGCTGCTGGGGCTTCCGATTTTCTTACCGCCCAGGCAGAGGCTTTAAATAGCGAATTAATCGGTCTCGAAGCCCGTTTGGCAGAGTTTAAGGAATTGAACAAAGGCGCCTTGCCTGAACTGCAGCAATTTAACCTGAGCATTGTCGAGCGCACAGAGCGAGAAATCGCCGATATTAATTTGCGTTTGCAGCAACTGGAAAAAGACCGTATTCGTCTGGCCGCTGAATTGACCCAGCTCAGTCCCTCTGCGCCGACCGTACTCAGTACCGGAGAGACCGTGCTGAGCGATGTCGACCGACTTAGGGCAATGGAATCCGAATATCGCGCTAAAGCCGCGCTGTACAAGGATTCACACCCGGATATCAAACGCCTAAAACGAGAGATAGCGGTGTTACGGGCAACGCTTGGCGTCGATACCGACGCCGCTGATACCGAGGAGCAAATTCGGCAACAGCGGGATATGCTGGCCCAATTAAAGGGGCGTTACACTGAGGATCACCCTAAGGTTGTCGCGGCCGCCCAGGTGTTGCATGACTTGCAAGCGCAAGCCGAATCCGGACGGGCGCCAGCGGCAACCTTGCTGCCGGCAGCCGTGGCAGACAACCCGGCTTATGTCCTGTTAGACACGCAACTTAAGGCGACACAAGCAGAGGCTGCCAGTTTGCGGCTGCGGCGCGGTGAGTTGAAGCACAAGTTGGCGGAATACGATGCCTATTTACAGAGAGCGCCTGCCGTTGAAAAGGAGTATCAAAGCATCCTCCGCGAATACAATACCGCTCAGGCGAAATACCAGGACTTGCGCCTGAAACAAAGGGAGGCGGAAGTCTCTCGAAATCTGGAACAAGAGCGCAAGGGCGAGCGTTTTACCTTGATTGAGCCGCCCAATATTCCACTCGAGCCCGAAAGCCCCAATCGACTGGCGATTGTGTTGGTTTCACTGGTGCTGGCAGGGGCCGCAGGTTTGGCCAGTGGCTTTGTTTTTGAGGCCAGTGATAAAGGGGTATACAACGCTAGTGACCTTCAACGATTAGTGGATGCACCCATGCTGGTGACGATTCCTTATCTGACGAACGGTGAGGATGAAGCGCGTGCAAAAAGGCGTGTAAGGGCTATGGTTATAAGTGGGTTGTTGCTGATACTGACATTTTTGGTTGCCGCACATTTTCTGTTTAAGCCGCTCGATGTCATATGGTTTGTGTTGTTGAATCGCATTGGTGGGTAAACCCGCGTCGGAAATAGAGCGCGT
>DJFY01000007.1:0-6932 GCA_002431545.1 Cellvibrionales bacterium UBA5860
GGTAAACTGTCCCCGGAATTTGGAGTCCCCGGAATTTGGAATTTGTGCCCCGGAACTTGTCGGAATTTGGTTGAATTTGCGAAGATAGCTGCTTCAATGAATAACCCCTCACTAATTTGTATATTGCATCCCCGGTAAGTTAGTTAGAACAAGCGATGGGTAGTCTTAATCTGAAGAACTTGCCAAAATGGTTGGCTTTCGTGATATCGCTCCTCTTTGGAGTAATTTTAATTATTCTAATTCAAATTGCGGGTCCAATTGTTGAGTTGTTCGTGTTGGATCGGGAGCCGTCATTAGCAAATGCCGATAGTATTCATGATATTAATAAATTAATTATTGCTAGCCCCATATATATTTTCTACCTATTTTTGTCTAGTTTTATTGTTGTTTTTGTGCCTACCATTATTTGCAAATCAATGAGTCGAAAGGCAGGCATTTATCCTGCTGTGATAAGCGGGTTTATATTTTTCATATATGTATTATCGGGCTATGAGATATATTTTATTCACCCCTTTCTGTATGGAATTTCCATAAGTATTGGCGCCATTGCCATATGGGTTGCGTTGTGGGTAACCGACGGATTTATTATCGATTGATTTTACGATCAAAGGAACGATCAAAGCGGTCAGAATCGATAGAAAAAATATGAGGAAAATATGGGTTAATCAAAGGGGTCAGAGCCCATTAATTCATTTTGTCAGTTCATCCGCAGGGCTTGATGTTGTGGTTATTACCTTCTTTTGACTAGTTTTCTTTTTATCCGGAATAGCCCAGCCAAAGCCGGTCACTGTACCGGCTTTGTTGTTTGTGGGTGCTGTTTAAGAGGCTTGCTGCTGAAGAACGGCATCCAGCATTTCCATCACAAACTTCTATCTGTCCCTTGGCAATTGGCTAGCCCATTCCATCTGTTGTTGCAGTCAGGGGGTAGGGCCACGCTTACGTTTAGTCGTTTTGCCACGTCGGCTAACTGTGTCTGGGAGAGATTCATTGAGTATCTGGCCTTGGGACTAGTTTTGTGAGACTTTTGGGCCATTTCATCGGGTTCGCCGTATGGCCGGCTCAAATATTTACTCGCAGAGTTCGTTATTTACGCAACGCCAGCTAATATTGACATTAAAAAGATTCAGAAAAACATCCTGGAAAAAATCGATATGAGTTGGGGAACAGTATGGCGAATAAAAGTTGATGCGAAACGAGACAGTGTCGGTTACGAAGAAACTTATTTCGATCCTGATCGAGCTCTGTTCTATAGTACTTACGATGCTTCACTTGAAGCGGTTCTCGATATCAAGCCAAGGGGCGTGGGTCTTCTGTAGAGGGAGCCTATAGAAGAGCCCCGCTGAGTAACGGACGTTCTGCGCCGGAACGGGCTAATAGCGGCAGAGCGTGACCGGCTAGTCTCTAATCTATCCCGCGATTGCCATAATTTTGACTCGCTGTGTTAATCTCGCACCCCGATCGGATGCAGCGGTGCAATCGTAGCGCAGCCTGATCAGTCTGTAAGTTATTGTTGACTGGAGATCTAAATGTCGAATTCTGTCGCCATTGCGGCGGTGTCGGAACTTAAGCCCGCGCGTTATCCCGATCTTGATGGCTACGATCTGTACCTGGAAGTGGTGCGGCAGTTCCTTGCCGAGTGGTCTTTAAAGCCGGGTGATATCCAGGGTCTGCTGGCCTGTCCATCGGGCATGGCAGGCGGTGGCTCTAGCGATATATTTGTACACGAGCAGCTGTACGAAGAGTTGGGCATTCACCCGTTGTTTGCCGATACCATGAATGCTGGGGGCTCAACTTACGGTTTGATGGTTCAGCGCGCGGCGCTGGCGATTCGCCAGGGGCTGGCGGACAGCGTTTTGTGCCTCGGTGCCGGCAAGTTCCCTAAGGTGAGCGCCGGTGGCGCAGAGACCATGGCGCGTATGGTGAGCCATGAAATCTACGAGTTCCCCTATGGTACATTCATCCCGGCGATTTACGCTCAGGTGGCGACGCGCCATATGCACGAGTTCGGCACTACCGCTGAGCAGTACGCGGCAGTTGCGGTGTCCTCCCGGGAATGGGCGTTGAAAAACCCGGATGCCGCCACCTACGGCAGCGAGCCGCTTACGGTGGCAAAAGTACGTGAATCACGGCCGATTGCGACGCCGTTTCACCTCTACGACTGCTCGATTCCACTGGAAGGTGGTGCCGCCGTGCTGGTGACGTCGGAGACGGTGGCGAAGCGCCTCAACTCGCAACCCGCCTGGTTGCTGGGTATGGGGGAATACCACAATCACCGGAATATTCATCAGGCGCCCAGCCTGACCGATATCGGCTGTAACAAGGCGGCAAGACTGGCCTACCAGAGCGCTGGGCTAACGCCGAAAGATATCGACTTTGCGCAAATCTACGATGCGTTTTCGGTCAATCCTTTGGTCTTTATGGAGGAACTCGAACTCTGCCCGAAGGGCAAGGGGGGCGAGTTTTTCGAATCCGGGGCCAGTGCGCCCGGTGGGGATTTCCCGGTTAACACCTACGGTGGTTTGCTTAGTTTCGGCCATACCGGCGATGCCTCGGGCATGTCGATGATCGTTGAGGGCGCGCGCCAGGTGATGGGGATATCCGGCGAGAGACAGTTGTCGGCCAAGGGTGCGAATATCGGTATCGTACATTCCTACGGTGGCATGATGAGTGAGCATTCGACCCTGATTCTGGGCCGGGAATCCTGAGCGTTCGTCGCCGGGGTGGTACTGAGACTTGTGAGATAGAGTGACTGTTATGAGCGAAAACAATGCTGTGGAAAAGCCACAGCCAAAGATAACCCGTTGCGCGCAACCCTACTGGCAAAGCTGTTTGCAGGAAAAGCTGTCGCTGCCATACTGTAAAGCCTGCGATGCAGTGTTTTACTATCCGCGGCTGTGGTGTCCGGGTTGCTTTAATCAGGATTTGGACTGGAAAACTGTCAGTGGTCGGGGCAGGGTATACAGCTATTCAGTGGTCCACCAGTCGCCGCTGCCTTCCTATCAACAGGATGTGCCCTATGTGCTGGCCGTGATCGAACTGGAAGAAGGCCCGCGCATGATGACCAATGTGATTAATTGCGATGTCGATGCGGTGCATGTCGATATGCCCGTGGCCGTGACCTTCGAGCAGCGGGGAGACATGAAGATCCCGCAGTTTCAGCCTGTGTAATTCATCTAACTGTATTTAGAGAGAGACGATGACCGAAGAATTTAAAGTGCCGTTTCCGCTGGAGTACGGCAGCTACGAAGATGCACTGAAAATGGTGGACCAGCCGGGCAACCGGATAGTCGCCGAGTTTTCCGTGAACTGGGAGATGATCAAAATTTATTGCTCCCTCGAAGAAGACGGCAACGCCAGTTATTGGGACGAGGATTACGCCCGCAAACAATGGGGTGGCATCATCGCGCCGCCGGGCCTGCTGTTGAGCTGGGGCATGTCACTGCAGTGGCATCCGGACAAAGAGCGCCAGCATTACTTCGTGGCGATGAAAGTACCACTGCCGGGGGATACCCTGATTAACGTCGGCACCACCACGGAATTTCACCGCCACCTGTTTCTCGGCGACCGTATTTCGGTTGAGGATAAACTGGTAAGCGTTACCGAGGAAAAAACCACGCGTCTCGGCGTCGGCCATTTCCTGACCACCCAGGCCAATTTTCTTAATCAAAAAGAAGAGCTGATTGCCGTGCAGACCAATCAGTTGTTTCGCTACTACGTACCGGAGGCGCAGTAATGGCCCGCGCAATCAACCTCAAATACTGGGATGAAATCAACGCCGGCGACACGGTCGCTCGCATCGAAATGGACGTACCGTTCGAGCGCGTGATACTCGATGCTGCCGCCACGCAGGACTATTTTCCCGGGCATCACAATCCGGCCTACGCCAAACATCAGGGCCAGAAAAATATTTATCTCAATACCATGGCCATAGAAGGCTTTATCGACCGGGTAACTACCGACTGGGCAGGCCCACACACCTTTATTCGCAAGCGGCAGATGCAGATGCGCGCGTCGATTTACGCCGGCGACACTATTATCGGGGAGGGTAAGGTCGAAAAATGTTATTCAGAGGGTGACCGAAACCTGGTGGATTTGTCCATACTGATCTCTAATCAGGAAGGTCCATGCGTGCCGGCCAGCGTTACTATCGAACTACCTAGGCGTCGAGCTTCAGCGTGATGTGAAGTTGCGGCGTTATGCTTTTTTTTGCGGGGTATCAGGCGCCGAGACTTGCGTTGACAAAGGAGCTCACTTAAAAAAGGGAGCTCACGTAGAAAAAGGGGCTTGTCATGACGAGCAAGATGGCGGTCCCGCTTCAACCGGCCCATTCCGCGACTTGATTCGCATAAGCCTGGGCGACCACGATCTGCCGGGGTCTGTGCGGGTGCGGCAGGGTGATCATCGGCGTATCGAAAAGGGCGCTGAGCAACGCTGGCCTGAATACATTCGGTACAGTGCCGGAGAGGAATAGCTTGCCTGATTTCAGGGCGAGGATGTGATCGGCATAAGCCGCTGCAAGATTCAGGTCGTGGAGCACACAACAAACCGTCACATTTCCCGCAGCCAGTGTGACTAGCTGCTCAAGTAGCGCTCGCTGGTGCCGCATGTCCATGGCGCTGGTGGGTTCGTCCAGTAGTAGTATCGCCGATTTTTTCCTCTTAAGGCGCTCCCACAACTGAGCCAATAGGCGCGCAAAATGTACGCGTTGGCGTTCACCACCTGACAGACTGGTAAAATCCCTGTCGTGTAGTTCCCCGGCGGCTGCCTGTCGCAACGCGGCAGCGACGATATTATGTCGATATTCTGGCGTTTCAATGCGGATGCCACGGCCAAGTGCGACCACTTCATGGACTCGCAGAGGGAATGATAAATCCAGATTCTGAGACAGCACCGCGCGTGTCTTGGCGAGGTCCGCGGTGGGTATGGCGTCGATGCGTCTTGTGCCGATCTTTACTTCGCCACATGTGGGTGTAACACCTCCAGCCATTGCATTGAGTAGTGTGCTTTTACCGGCGCCGTTTGGGCCGATAATCGCGCTCAGCTTGCCCGGTGGCAAACTCGCTGCGATATTCGACAGAAGATGCTTGTCGCCGATACAAACGCTGACGTTTTCCAGCGTGATCATCGATTCAGGCGTCCGAGCTGTTGGTAAAGCAACCAGAGGAAAAACGGCCCGCCCAGTACGCTGGTCAACACACCCACTGGCATCTCCGATGGGGCGATCAATGTTCGAGCCAGAGTGTCCGCGACAACCATCAGTAATCCTCCGGCGATAAAAGACAGGGGTAGTAGTTTCCGGTGTTCGGCGCCGACCAGCAGGCGAATCAAATGCGGAATCATCAAGCCGACAAAACCGATCATGCCGGCTGCGGCCACGGCCGCGCCAACGAGGACGGCGGTACACAGTATGACGTGCCGCTTTACTCGCCGCGGGTCTACTCCGCTGTAGGCCATGTCGCGTTCACCGAGTTGAATCAGGTTCAGAGGCATGGCGAAACGCCGCAACCACAGGGTCGCGGGTACGATAAGCGTTGCCGAAACCAGCACGTTGCTCCAGATGGCGCTACCGAAACTACCCATCGCCCAGAAAGTTAGCGTGCGCAGTTGTTCGTCGTCGCTGAAATAAGTCAACAGACTGCTGCCAGCGCTAGCGATGGCGTTAAAAGCCAGCCCGACCAACAATAGCACCATGACAGAGCCGCTGGCCCAGCGGTCGACGACTCGCAGCACTAGCATGCTGGAGATAAAGGCGCCTCCGAATGCGAAGGTGTTCATGCCGTACAGCCCAAGGTATCCCTGTACTACTTCGGCAAAAAAAACCACAAACAGGCCGACACCCAGTGAAGCCCCCGCGGCAACCCCGATAAGACTGGGTTCAGCCAGGGGATTGCGAAACAGGCCCTGAATAGCGGCACCGGCATAGCCCAGTGCACCGCCGACGAGAATACACAGCAGTACGCGAGGCAGCCGAATATGCCACAGCACCGTGTGTTCGATTGACAAAGTCTGCGCGGACAGCAGTTTGTGGAAGGATAACTGGACTGCGCCGAAGGACAGGGCGGCCAGGGTTACAATTAAGAGGCCACCAAGAAGCCAGATGCCAATAGGGATATCGGTGCGAGCCGAGTTTTTCACAGGCGATTACCGAGACCCACAGGCGCGTGAATCGCCTCTGGTTCTTCGCCTGTCGATAGCAGTGCTTGGTGTAATTCCAGCATGACAGTCGGCGTGCGCGGGCCAAAGCCCAGCAATAAGAGGGCATCGTAATCCAGTATTTGCCGCATCTGGCCGGCGCGAGTCAAACCAACACCGGGAAATTTCACCAGGCTATCGATCCCGCCGATTCTTGTTAGTCCCTGCGTGGTGACCAGTATCACGTCAGGGTTGGCCCGAATTATGGCCTCGGTCGTCATCGGTTTATATCCGGTGAAGCCGTTGAACGCATTTAGCCCGCCGGCGAGAGTGATGATGCTGTCGGCCGCGGTTTCGGCTCCTGCGACCATCGGCGTGCCACCTGCGTGGCCGAGAATAAACAGGACTTTGGGTAAGATTGACGTCGAGTCCGATCCGCGAGGGTTTTCGCTAAGCGTGCTGTCGCGAAAGGTGGCGCCGGTTATGGAGCGATTGACTCGATCAACCTGGCTACGAAAGTCTGCGGTTAACAAATTACCGCGTTCGGGCACGTTCAGTAGCGCCGCGATTTGTTCAATTTTATGCGCAATATTTTCAAGCGTGGGTGTTTCGTCGACGAGCACGACGGGTATACCGGATTGCTGCAATTGTTGCATTACTGCCGGTGGGCCGGTGTGCGCGCTGGCGATGACTAAATCCGGTTTCAGACTGATGACGCCTTCTGCGGATAATGCGCGCATGTAGCCGACTTTGGGCAGTTGTTCGGTAGCGGCGGGAAAGATACTGGAGGTGTCTGTTCC
>DJFY01000007.1:7176-7443 GCA_002431545.1 Cellvibrionales bacterium UBA5860
ATACTGGAGGTGTCTGTTCCGACAAGACGGTGTTGTTGCCCCAGAGCGTAAATGATTTCGGTTATACCGCCGCCGATACTGACGATTCGGGCTGAGTTTTTTTGTGGCGGTGGGGCAAAATCCTGCGCATATGTGTTTGAAGCGATGGATGTCGCCGCAAAAAACAATGCCGTCATCGATAGAAACGAAGGTAGGAATAGCGACAGAAACGACGAGCACGACGGCAACAGTACTATTAATAGGTGTCGGGCATACGTTGTTTTAAGT
>DJFY01000007.1:7721-8678 GCA_002431545.1 Cellvibrionales bacterium UBA5860
GGGTTTTCCCTGGAGTCGGTTTCTTGTCGCTTTAGAGTTGCCATATTCGATATCTCGTTGCCGTTGAATCAACAAAAGTCGCGACCATTAATGTGCTGGGTTGGGCGGGCGGATCGGCCAGATAAAGCCCTCGTGGTGGCTTAATGTTGCGCAGTTAGCTCAAACAGTTTCCGCGTCATTGAGCGTGCATTCACAGGCCTTGACGATGTCTCGCCACAGCGATAATTCCGGATCTCCCGGCTTGCGTTTGCCAAATAACTGGATCGCCAGTTCGCCACCTTCATCGTAAGCTTCGATCGAAGTGATCACGCCATCGTCGCTCGGTTTTCGTGTCACCCAGCACTGTTCAATTTTTTCGCCATTCAGATGCAGATCAAAACGCTCGTCCAGGACATTAAACCAGGGGCCGATCTGCTTAAGATTACTGACAGTGCCACTGTGAATCTGGATACAGCCGCCGTTACCGACGAACACCATTATTTCGCAGGCCCTTGCCGCCGCTTCCTGCAGTGCACGTTGTACGCCATTTACGGTGATCTGGTTGGCAAGGTCTTTGGGCATCAAGCCTAGCGCGCTTAGTCGAGAGACATTGTGCTTTTTTAGCAGTGGAAAGAACTCGTGAACGTCGCGCATTGCGCGCCAGTCCCGCTCCAGTGCTGCGGCGTCAGTCCCTGCCTTGCCGGGTCTGGACTCGTGAGTATGCTTAATGTGCGCTATGTGGGGAAATTCGCAGGCCTCATCTTTGAATTGATTCACCAACTCGCAATAAGCCGTAGTATTTGTGTTATCCGTAGTGTAGATCTTGTGTACGGCATGCCCGTCTTCGTCGAAAAATTGCAGGCTGCTCGCCCGGCCGCTTTTACCCATATTTTCCATTACCGCATATCCGTAGCGCCATTGGTGTAGGAATAACCTGAGATCGATTTCCGGGTTGAGGGCGAGCCCCATATGTCGGGG
>DJFY01000007.1:8981-9409 GCA_002431545.1 Cellvibrionales bacterium UBA5860
CCATGTTTACTAAAAGACAGGTTTTCATAGTGCCCTATGCGTTCGTGCACGCAGGCGTCGTTACGCGTGATCGCCCGTAGTTCGCCCAGCATGGCTGCCGCCAGTAGAATGTTTTCCCAGTCCGCAGTCAGACCATAGACACCGCTGCCGAGGTGGCTGGCGAGTAACTCCGCCTCTGTAATGCCAATTTTCTGCGCAGCATTTCGTGCGTGTATGTGGGGTTCATCCTTCGTCAGTTCGACAAATTGCTGGCGAATTCTTCCGGCTACTTCGTTTTGTCCTGAGGCGTGAGATAGCGTAGTCAATTTAATACTCCTTCGCAGTATGCTGCGTGTGCCTGTATTGTGTTTCAAAAGGACAGTTCAAAACTGCCGCGTACCTGCATACCCGGTGCATGGGCCAGCGCGATTGCCGCGTCATCACTGGCT
>DJFY01000007.1:9668-9819 GCA_002431545.1 Cellvibrionales bacterium UBA5860
CTGTGCCTTGCAGGTTGCTCCAACGTGCATATGTCTTGTCAAACAAGTTAAAAACACCTACCCGTAGTTTTGTTGTCTCGTTGAAGCGATAAAAACCGATCAGATCAACGATGCCATACCCGCTATTGGTGGCGTCGACCAGGGGGTCTTC
>DJFY01000007.1:10172-10377 GCA_002431545.1 Cellvibrionales bacterium UBA5860
TATAAGCCAGACCAAAGACTCCGGTCAGCGGCTCGATGGAATTAATGGGCCGGTGTGTGACTTCATTGGTGCCGCGGGCATGGGCAATACTCGTGCGCAGCCTCCAGCGCGGCGAAATCAGCCATGTCGCAGACAATTCTGCACCGTATATCTCAACCTCATCGATATTGCTGTTTTGAAAAACTCTGATGCCGTTGATAACACC
>DJFY01000007.1:10652-11059 GCA_002431545.1 Cellvibrionales bacterium UBA5860
AAAGTGTCCATGTGGACTTTTACGCCCAGTTCCAGGCCCCAGCTGTCTTCAGGCCTGAGGTGAGCGTTGGGGATGGTGGCGTAGCGAAACGCCCGGTTGACAAAGGACAGGTTCGCGTCGTTGTAATTAGGCGGGCGAAAACCCTCGGCGTATTGAGCAAACAGGGATACGACCTCAGAAACGTCGTAAATTAGGCCCAGGTTGAGAGATACTTCGGCTTCGTCCAGCGGTTTCAACTCACCACCGAACGCGCTCACGTCGATGACCTCGCTGTTATCCGTGTCAAGATCATGTATGTCGTAGCGCAATGCCGGTATCAGGGTAAAGCCGCTGGCGCCAAAGCCGATTTCGTCCTGAATATAAAAGCCTATCCGTGTCGATTCTGTGTCGGGAAATGTCTTGTTTGG
>DJFY01000007.1:11359-11484 GCA_002431545.1 Cellvibrionales bacterium UBA5860
AAACTTTCCACCGGTGCGAACGGATAGACGACAATGTCGCAAGTTTGCTCGCCTGTTGCCATGCTGGTTTCGCAACGGTGGCGCGGACGCTCTGTGTCGAGCTGCTCGTAGGTCAGCCCATAGAC
>DJFY01000044.1 GCA_002431545.1 Cellvibrionales bacterium UBA5860
GAGGACACAGCGCTGTCCCGCAAGAAATTCAAACGTCTGGTGCTTGGTGACTATGTTCGGCTTCGCGGGGCTTATGTCATCAAGGCCGATACCGCGGTGCACGATGATTCAGGCCGCGTGGTCGAGGTGCTGGCCTCACTGGTGCCCGATACCGTGGGTGAAGATCCGCCGGAGGGTATCCGGCCGCGGGGTGTGATTCACTGGGTGGCAGCGCACGATAATCTCGCCTGTGAGGTGCGCCTCTACGACCGGCTTTTTGACAGCGCCAATCCGGATAGCGGCAATGGCGATTTTCTGGCAGCGATAAATCCCGATTCGCTGACCACTCTGCGTGGTTGCGTCGCCGAAGCCAGCCTGAAAAGTGCTCAGATCGGTGAAACCTGCCAATTCGAACGCGAAGGCTATTTTTGTCTCGATAGCCGTTATAGCGAGACCGGCAAACCGGTTTTCAACCGCACCATCGGTTTGCGTGATAATTGGTCAGGCAAGTAGTTGGACCCTAGAGCGATGCAAATCAATTGCCCCGGCGTAGTCTTATGGCCCTGAAAATTTACAACACTTTGACGCGCAAAAAAGAAACCTTTCGACCGATCCAGCCCGGCAGAATCGGCATGTACGTCTGTGGTATTACCGTTTACGACTATTGCCATATTGGTCACGCCCGTGTTCTGGTGGCTTTTGATGCCATGACGCGCTACTTGCGCAGCCAGGGATGGGACGTGAACTATGTTCGCAATATCACGGATATCGACGACAAAATTCTTCGTCGCGCCGCGGAAAATAACGAACCCTTCTCGGATTTGACCGCGCGTATGATCGATGCCATGCACGAGGACGAACGCGCGCTTGGCGTATTGCCGCCTGATAACGAACCCAGGGCGACCCACCATATCGATGACATTGTCGATATGGTGGCGACCCTGGTGGATAACCACTATGCCTATGTGGCCGACAACCGCGATGTGTACTACCAGGTCAGCCGCTTTCCCGACTACGGTAGGTTAAGCAATAAAAATGTCGATGAGCTAATGGTAGGTGCGCGTGTCGAACCCGGCGAGAGCAAGCGGGATCCGCATGACTTTGTGCTCTGGAAAGCGGTCGGCGAAGACGAGACCGGTTGGCCCTCGCCCTGGGGGCGGGGGCGCCCCGGCTGGCATATCGAGTGTTCAGCGATGTCGACCTGCCTGCTCGGCGAGACCTTCGACATTCATGGCGGTGGTCCCGATTTACCTTTCCCCCATCACGAGAATGAAATTGCCCAGAGCGAGGCGGCGACTGGGAAGACCTTTGTCCACTATTGGATGCATGCCGGCGCCGTGCGCGTCGACGATGAGAAAATGTCCAAGTCGCTGGACAACTTTTTCACCATTCGCGAGGTGCTGGAAAAGTACCACCCCGAAGTGGTGCGCTATTTCCTCCTGTCGAGTCACTATCGCAGCCCGATCAACTATTCGGAGGATAATCTGGTGGAAGCGCGCCAGGGCCTGGAGCGTTTTTACCTGGCATTACGCGATTTTGCCGACGTCGCGCCCGCTACGCTGGAGACAATTAAATCGAGCGCCCATTACGCGCAGTTTATCGAGGCGATGGACGATGATTTTAATACCCGGGAAGCGCTTGCGGTGATGTTCGATCTGGTTCGGGAACTCAATACCCTGATTCAGGCGGGGGCGCCATCGGCTGCCGCCCTGGCAGCAGAACTCAAGGGACTTGGCGCGGTGCTAGGTCTTCTGGGCAGTGCGCCGGAAGTGTTTCTGCGTAGTGGTTCTCGACAGAGTGGGCTCGACGACAGCGCGATCGAGGCTTTGGTTCGGGAACGGGATGACGCCAAGAAAAACAAAGACTATGCACGTGCCGATAGCATCCGCGAGCAGCTGTCGGGCCAGGGGGTTGTGCTGGAAGACGCGCGCGAGGGTACGCGCTGGCGTCGAGGTTGATTCCGGAACTAGGCCTGCACTCGTGTTCAACGCCGGTCTTGGTAGCGATCAGCTGTTAATCGTGTGGCTGGACTATCAGTCACACCTTGCGGGTAATCCCTGTCGTACTATAACCCTATAATTGTAATTACCCCCGCAGTTGCCAGAAGGCGGGCCCTTGGGGTTTTACTTTTTGTTTTTAAAGCGGTTTTTTTGTGGGGATGTATCTGTGTAAACGCGGTATAAGCCGGCAGCCTTTTAGAAAAAAAGTGTTACTGAGGGGTAACAAAGCTTGATTTGTGTAAATATGCTGCGGCAAAATCTCTATTTGAATTCTCAATAAGTCAGGCAGCGAACTAATGGCACAGTATGATCGATGCGATACGTTAATAAAAAATGCGCTGGTTTTCGACGGTAGTGGCCAGTCGCCAGTAGTCGAAAACTTAGCAATTCTCGACGGTAAGATTCTCGCGCGTGGCCCCGGACTGGATATCCCCGGAGCGACGGAAGTGGTTGATGCGGAAGGCAAATGGCTGATGCCCGGTTTGCTGGATATTCACACCCACCTCGATCTCGAGGTTGAGGTTAATCCGGGTGTGCCCGAAGCCGTCAGGCACGGTACAACGACCGTATTGTTAGGCAACTGCTCACTGGGTGTGGCTTTTGGCTCCCAGCTTCAAGGCGAGGAAAACCCGATCCTGGACTGCTTTACGCGCGTGGAGAACATGCCGAAAAGCGTGCTTACAAAATGCCTCGACAAGCTGACCTGGAATTCGACTGGTGAGTATCTCGACCATTTTTCCCAAATACCGCTGGGACCCAATGTTGCAGCATTCATCCCACATTCGATGATGCGAATCGAGGCGATGGGAACAAACGCCGCTATTTCCCGGCCGCCAAACAAGGAAGAGCAGAAAAAGCTGGAACAGATCATGGAAGAGGCCATGGCGCAGGGCTACATGGGGCTATCCACTGACCAGATCGTGTTCCACTATCTGGCGAATGACCCGAACAAAAACATCCGAATCCCGAGCCATTTTGCCGAGTGCGAAGAGCTGCGTCCGTGCCTGGAAATTGTCCGCAAGCACGGCGGCGTTTGGCAGACCAATCCCGACGGCGAGAAGATGTTACGCACGCTCAAGCGCTACTTCTGGTCTGCCTCGCGTTTTCGCGGCAAGCCGCTGAAAATCTCAGCTCTGACCGCGATCGATTTTGTCTCCGTTCCCGGTGTTTGGCAGAAGATGCTCAAACTTGGCAAGGTCATCAACTCGAAGTTGTTCGGTGGCAAGATCCACTTTCAGGCCCTTGGTGGCAGCTTTCGCATGTGGTCAGACGGCATGATTTCCCCGGTATTTGAAGAGCTGGAGTCGACGCGTGAAATGATTGCCTGCGAGGCTGATCAGAAAGATAAACGTCTGGAGCTGTTAAATAACCCCGAATGGTTGGAGCGTTTCAAGGTTGACTGGGGGAAAATGACGGTGGCCGATGCCAATATCACCAAGCTGGGCGGTAACAAGGATCAGGCGACCTTCCAGATGAAGTTCGACGAAATGACTTTTGACGACTGTGCGGTTCCGAGCTGGAATGGGGATACGCTGGAGCAGGTTCTACAGAGACTGACCACCTATATCAACAGTGACGGCAAAGAGGGTGCGAAAGACGAGGCGGAGGCGGTAGAGTTCGCCCGGTTCCCCAAAGAGTGTAGCCATCCCCGCGAGTTCTGGCTGCAGTGTCTGCGTCTATACGATACAGGTTTCCGCTGGTGGTTTGATGTTGCCAACAAGGATGAAGATATCGTCGAGCAAATCCTGTTTGATGAAAACGCCTTGCCCGGGTTTAACGATTCCGGCGCGCATCTGACCAACCTTTCTTTCTATGATGGCAATCTGGGCACCTTGCGCATCGCACAAAAGCGCGGATTGGATCGTGTAGCCAAAGCGGTCTATCGCTTGACCCGCGAACCGGCGGAGTTCTTTGGCCTGGATGTAGGCAGAATCGAACCGGGTGACCAGGCCGACGTTATTCTTGTCGATCCGGAGAACCTGAGAAATCACGACCTCAACAAAGGCCGTACCAAAATATATAACGAAGTTTTCGAGCACGATGTGCTGGTCAACCGTTCCGATGGTGTCGTCGATCAGGTTTATATTAATGGTGTCCGCGTATGGGAAGACGGAAGTCGCCATACGCCAGCGCTGGGTAGCCAAACGCTTGGGCGGGCGCTACGCGCTAATCGCGCATAACCATCGATAGCATTTCAGGCCGGGCTTAGCAGGTAAAGCCCGGCTTTTTTGTGTCCAGTATTTTTGTTGTACATATTTCTGCTAAAAGGGGGGCAGCGAAGTGTCTGACCTGATCACTGTTGTAGAAGACCTGCGCGCGGAAGGCGAAGAACTCTATGCCTTTCTGCAAACTCTCGAAGATCGGGACTGGGATAGGAAGACAACTTTCAAACAGTGGACGATTTGCGATGTTGTCTCCCACCTGTATTTTGGCGATTACCTCGGGATAACCTCCTACCGCAGTGGCGAGGCGTTTCTGGCGTTTATGGGCGAGGTGCAATCTGCCGAAATGCCGCTGGTCGATTTCACCCGCCAGTGGTTGGAGGACATCAGCGGGAGCGAAATTTTCCAACGCTGGTATAGCCAATTCAACGAAATGTGTGACCTTTTTGCCGCGGCTGAGCCGGAACGTAGACTGACCTGGGCTGGCCCGGACATGGGTATCAAAATGTTCGCCACGGCGCGACTGATGGAGACCTGGGCGCACGCCTGGGAAATATACGATTGTCTGGGCGTTTCGCGAACGGCCACAGATCGCATTCGGCATATCGCGACCATCGGGGTGAAGACCTATGGCTGGACCTTTGCCAATCGCCAGATGCCAGTGCCGGGGCAGGCGCCTTACGTTTGTCTGACTGCGCCCACAGGTGCTGCCATCTGGGAGTGGAACCCGGAGCAGGAGGAAAATCGGATCGTCGGTGAAGCCGTGGAGTTCTGCCAGGTCGTTACCCAGGTTCGCAATATTGCCGACACTGCATTAAAGGTGGTTGGCGAACCGGCGCGACAATGGATGTCGATCGCCCAGTGTTTCGCCGGGCCGCCGGAACAGCCGCCGGCGCCGGGTACTCGCGCCTTTGGCGGAGAGCTTCGGAGGCAGTAATTTGCCAACTGCCGGGGCTGATCCCTTAATCAGTCCCGGCTCTCAGCACGTATTGCATTTGGTATCGAGGAATTAAGGGCTGGTGCAATAGCTGCCGGGACAAGCGTAGCCCAGATACTCCCAGATGTACTCCGACAAGCTCTGGCCGCTTTCGCACCAGGCGGCGCTGTTATCGCCACTTCTGTCCAGCAATTCGAGTGTGGCACTTTCGCACATTTCAGATTTAATCCGGTCTTCATTTGGATATGGCCAAAGGGCCTGGGAGGAAGCGTGGCCGTCGATCATCCGCGTGACGACAGTTGCACCGATCACACCCCCATCGTGGGCTGCACCCTGGTTGGCTGTGCCCATCGGAATGGTCAATAAATGGTCGAGGGCCAGTGGTGCCGACAGGCTGTTCGGGCCGGGTGCCATTGCGTACTTTCGGTAATCGTGCAGGTGGTCGAATACATTGTTGTAATCGTTGTCGGTATTGTTCGCGCCGTCAATCATGCCGAAAGACTGCTCGCCCTCGTCCTCGGCTTTTCGATTTCCCATCACCAGCGTACTTTTTAGGGTGTTGTTGACCACGTTGTTATAGTTGTTAAAGCGAACGCCGTGCCGGTTGTGCCCAATCGTGCCATGCAGCAGGGTTGTGCCATTCGAATTGCGATTGACGTTGAAGCCGAGGCCGCTGTTATCCCACGAAATCAAATTCTCGAAAGTATTGTCGCTGAGCGTGTCGCCGCCGCTTTCGGCGTTGACGCCGGCACCGACGTTATTGAGCAGTATGACGCCGTAGAAGCGGTTATTTGACGAATCGTCAAAGGGCGCGGTTTCGCCATTGTGATTACCTGAGATCGCCAGTGCCACGCGCTCACCGTGGGTGTCGGCGCCCTGTTTGCCCCCGTCCAGTACGATGACGTTCTCGAAAAGACTGTTTCGAGTGTTGTAGACCGACAAGCCAACCCGAGGGTCGTTGGGTTTATAGGCGTCACCCCACCAGCCATCCCAGCGGATCACCGCACGTCTTACGGTGACGTTTTCGGAGCCGTATACCAGCATCGTATTCCGGGCAAAGCCGAATGACCATACGTCTTCGAGTAATACTTGCTTAGCGCGGGCCACCTGAAAAGCTGCACTGTTGATATGTGGCGATGAACCGAGCGCGCTGACGCGCCGCAATGTGATACCTGTGGTTCTGTCAGACCAGTCGGGACCGTCGTGGCCGCCTACGACCACAGTGTTGGTGTCGCCAGAGGTGCGCGCGGCGATGCCTTCAATGGTCAGGTAGTTCCGGTTGGCAACGTGGATCGCCGGCTCGTTAGCCGCTTCTATAATGACCTGACCATCGTTTTCGGCGCTAATGGTCACGGGATTGCCGGCTGTCCCCGAAACAAGCGGATGCAGGGCCTCGGTATATATGCCGTCCTGCAGCACCAGTTTGTCGCCCGGTTGCAGACTCTGCCAGGCCCTGTCAAAAGTCGCCCACGGGGCGTTGGCGGCGCCACTATTGGTGTCTGCGCCGGCGCCCGGTGATAGATAAAAGACATTATCCTGGGGATCTTG
>DJFY01000047.1:0-11534 GCA_002431545.1 Cellvibrionales bacterium UBA5860
AGGGACTTTTGTATCGCTTCAAACCGGTCGCGATAATCGACACTCAGGCCAGGAAAACGGGGAAAATCCCGGCCGTATTTTTCCGGCAGGTCGCTGACTACGGCAATGCGCGCGACACCCTCGCCTTTCAACTGGTAGACGAGTTGCTCGACCGTCAGGCTGCCGTCCACATGCTGGCCGCCGGTCATGGCCACCGCGTCGTTGTATAAAATCTTGTAGGTGATATTCGCGCCTGAAGCGATGGCCGCCCGAATCGCCAGAATACCGGAATGGAAATAAGTGCCATCGCCGATGTTCTGGTAGACATGCGGCGTTTCGGTAAACGGCGCCTGTCCAATCCACGAGGCGCCCTCACCACCCATTTGCGTGAAAGTTTCGGTGTGGCGATCCATCCAGGTCACCATAAAGTGACAACCGATACCCGCCATGGCCCGGCTGCCCTCGGGAACCTTGGTCGAAGTGTTGTGGGGACAACCGGAACAGAACCAGGGCTGGCGCTGGGGCAGAGTTTGCCCGAGGCTGGTCTCAGTTACCGCCGTCGGTGCTGCGGTAGCGGGCGGTATCGTGCTCAACAGGGCGGGAACACGCGAGTGGTCGGGGCCGAGTACACGGACAATACGCTGAACAATCGCACCACTGACATCGCCAAGTCCCAGCTCACCGATACTGCTCAGCAGGGCCGCGCCCGATTCATCGCGCTTGCCGACGATGCGCGGGCGCAGGTTCTCCGGCAGATGATAGAGCAGGGTTTTAAGCTGGTCCTCAACGAGCGGGCGCTTCTCCTCGATGACCAGAACCTCGTCCAGACCTTCGGTAAAGGCAGTAATAGCGCTCGGCTCGAGCGGCCAGGTCATCGCGACCTTAAATACACTAAGGCCCAGCTGTTCGATGGCTTGTTCATCAAGGCCCAGGTTCGCCAGCGCCTGCATGACGGTCAGCGCGGCCTTCCCGGTGGTGACGATGCCGAGTCTGGGTCGAGCGCAGTCCACCAGTGTCGTGTCGATGCGATTTACCCGGGCATAGGCCTGGGCAGCCTTGAGTTTGACCTCGTGCAGACGCTGTTCCTGGTCGAGAAAGGCATCCGGCCAGCGACAGTGAACACCGTCCCCGGGCAGATCAAAATCTTCCGGGTCGCGAAGCGACACGCGATGTATGCCAATATCGGCCGATATCGCCGCATCCATGTTTTCCGGCGTCACCTTCATGCCCACCCAACAACCACTAAAGCGCGACATGCCCCAGCCGATCAAACCAAAGTCGAGAATATCCTGTACCCCGGCGGGGTTAAGCACAGGCATACCGACACCGACGAACATCGGTTCGCTCTGGAATGCCAGCGTCGACGACTTCGCCATATGATCATCGCCCACTACCGCAAGCACACCGCCGTAGCGCGAACTGCCCGCGTTGTTGGCGTGCTTCATGGAGTCCATGGCGCGGTCCAGGCCCGGCCCCTTGCCATACCACAGGCCAAAGACGCCATCGTACTTCGCGCCATCAAAAAGATTGACCTGCTGACTGCCCATCAGCGCCGTCGACGCCAGCTCCTCGTTCACACCGGGCTGAAAATGAATATGGTGTTCGGCAAGGTGATGGGCAGCACGCCATAGCGCGTTGTCGTATCCACCGATAGGTGAACCCCGGTAACCGGAAATAAATCCCGCCGTATTGAGCCCGCGGGCAGAGTCGAGCTGGCGCTGGATCATGGGCAACTTAACCAGCGCCTCAATGCCGGTCAGATAGGCCCGACCCTGGGTCAGCGTGTATTTGTCGTCGAGGGATACCGCCATGAAGCCTTCCGCCAGAATCTGCAATTGTCCTAGTTTATACGCTTTTGGCGAGATATTGGGGTCGGCGAAACGCTGTGCGAGTCTGGTTGAACGCAATCGAGGTTGAACGCGATCGAGGCTTTAAGCGGGCAGGTCCTCGCTGAAAGTCGATATTGCAAAATAGGCCGACTCTGGACTACTCGGCTCTATTCAGCCCGGTCTAAGGTGTATTGTCCTGCAGGAACACCGGGAAATGGCTGGACGATGGTCTATTCGACTGATTATTCGGCGGGTGGATTGACCACCAGATGGGATGTGTCAATTTCAATCGGAGCGACATGACGCTTCTCACTGTCTTTGAGCAAATGGCCCTCCATCGGCTCGACATCCAGGGCACTAATATCGACATCCACGCCCTCGACACGAGTGCGCTCGTCGGCGTTCAGCACATCAGCCCCCAGGGGCGCCAACGACAGCCCATCATCGTCTTCCGGCGTCGATTGTCCCGCAGTTGAATTATCGGTGTTTGCGGCATTGCCCGCCGGCATTTCCTCTTCGGCTCCATGGGCGGTCGGCGTAGCCTGGCAGCCGGATTGCGCTGGTTCGGTAGTTTGTTCGCTATCAGATTTCGCAGCGCGCAATTCCACCAGCGCCCCTGCTTCAAGAATCGCATCCCGGTAGCGCTCAGCCTCTTCCTGACTTAAACCCCGCCTGATGGCCACCGGTCGGCCGCTGAACAGGCGCTGAATTTGTTCGTCGTCCGCCCGGAACAGTTTTTTCAGTTGTTCCTGCACTTCGACGAGTGCATGCCCCGGCGCGATGTCACCGCGGAAAAAAATGTCGATGGTTTTGCTCATGGTGCTTGCTGTCACCCCCGTCATGTATCTTGGTGCGGCGCATGGCATAACCGCGGCCACCAGTCTAACGACTCAGGTCACGGCGACCCAGTACGACGCCTTCGTCTCGGCACGATTATCCGCGCATGTAAAGCCTATTACCGATAACCCGTTGGCATATTCAAGCAAAACGATACATGAATCGCATAAGCAAATGAATATATAGAATAATCTAGCCCAACAAACAACAGCATCAACGCCGGTCTCGCGGACCAAAAACTATCTCAGCGCCAGGCGAATACCGGCTGTTCGAAATGAGCAACCCGCGTGTGCCGACCGTGGAGACAGACTTCGCGAAACTGGTACACAACGGCCGCTGTCGGCGCGTGCACAAAATGCGCCTGGTAGCGCAGGCGTATAACCGGGCGTTCACTCTCAGGAATTTCGACAAATACCGGAGAATCCGGTCGGTTCAACTCCTCAAAACCGACCTCGTGGATCGATTCCACTTCTGCGGGGTTGGCAGTGCACTGGGCATTGGTGCCAGCCCACACCACGACCGGTGTCATCAGATATCCGGAACGGGTCTGGTAGTCATCGAGCAGACCCAGCACGTTGTCCTCGGGTATATCGAGACCGATTTCCTCGCTGGTTTCACGCAGAGCGGCATCAACCGGGGTTTCCCCGTCATCAAGCCGCCCTCCCGGCAAGGCCCATTGCCCCTTGTGGCTGCTCAGTCGGGACGATCGCCGCGTCAACAGTACAACACCATCTTCATCGGCGCCGGTATCAGCGCCATTCGGTACGACCACTATGGCGACCGCAGCATGTCTGAGCCCTCTGGCCGGCAGGCGCCGGCTGGAAAATTCAGCCAGGCGACGTCTCAATTGGTATTTTAAATGCTGTTCAGCCATCACTATCGGGTATCCGTGTGCGCACAAATTCGCGTTATCCAGACTCTGCCGCTAAATGAGAACTTTTCGTTAACTCCGCGCACGCTGCCTATACTGGTTTATTAATTTTATGAATCTTACCTTTACAACTAATTTATAAATAGGACCGACATGACTTCTACGCAAATGACCCATGTGCTGGACGGCTACAAAGTGCTCGACTTCACCCATGCCCTGGCCGGACCCACCGCCACCCGGTTGATGGTCGAAATGGGTGCCGAGGTGATCAAAGTGGAAATCCCACCAGTGGGCGATATGACCCATGCCTTTCCGCTAAACAGAAACGGGCGTAGCGCCTTTTATATCCAGCAAAACCGGGGTAAGAAAAGTCTGTTTATCGATGTCAAGACGCCTAAAGGCCTCAATATAATCAAAGAGTTAATAAAAGAAGTTGATGTTTTAATTGAAAACTTTGCCCCTGGCGCGATCGGCCGCATGGGACTCGACTACGATACCGTTTGCGAAATCAACCCGCGCCTGGTGATGTGTTCGATTTCCGCGTTTGGCCAGACCGGCCCGCTGGCAACGCGGCCCGGCTACGACTTTATCGCCCAGGCTTTGTCCGGGGTCACCCACGTTATCGGCGAACCGGACCGGCCGCCGTCTCTGCCCGGTCTGGGTATCGGCGATGTGATGACCGGCGTCCATGGCCTGGGCGCGGTCGCCTGCGCCCTGCTCTACCGGGAGAAGACCGGGCGCGGACAGCATCTGGACATCTCACTCCTGGACAGCTACTACCACTGCCACGACCTGAATGTACAGCTGTATAGCGCGACCGATGGCAAGATAAACCCACAGCGCAGCGGCTCTCATCTGGGCGCCGGTTGCCCGCTGGGCATATTCGACGGCAAAGAACCCGACGAATATATTGCCATTGCCTGCCCCACTAATCGTCAGTGGCGGCAGTTGTGCGCAGCTATGGAGCGGGAGGACCTGGCACGCCACCCCGACTATGCGGGTAATGGCGATCGCGTGCGTCGCTCTGCGGAGATAATCGCACTGGTCAACGACTGGATAGCCAGTCACGACCAGACACAGGATGCGCTCGATAAACTCGACCGCCATCGGGTGCCTTTCGCGCCCGTGCTGGATATCGGCCAGACCATCGACCATCCCCACCACCGCCAGCGCGGCACCGTTCGCACCCTGAAAGACGCGGAGTTTGGCGAATTCGATGCGCCGGGATTTCCCTTTAGGTTTTCTGATTTCCCCGAACAGCTCGACCTAAGTACCGCGCGCTTTCGCGGCGAGCATAATGCTGAGGTGCTGATGCACTACCTGGGCTATTCACGGGAGGATGTGAACGCGCTCGAGGACGAAGGCATTCTGGTCGGGGGACACGGCTGAGAGCACGACCAAACCCATACCTACCGACGTCGACTCACCGGGCGGGCGGCCCGCGCCAGTACACCGCGCGCTTTGGCCAATGCTTGCACCCTGTTATCGGCGGACTTTGCTCAAACCGCCGTCTGCACCCGCGCCGCGTGGGAAAGACGCCGGTTAAGCGTATCGATAGCGAGCTACGCCACGCGCAGTCAGCACGGCTAAGCCAGCAGTTTTTTTGCCAAGGGCTCCATACGCCCGGCCAGATCGAAATCCAGGTGGGTAATCCCGCCGGCCCGGTGGGTCAACAGATCGATCTCCACGACATTCCACACGTTCATCCATTTCGGGTGGTGGCTCAAGACCTCGCACTCCATGGCGGACTGCGCCATAAAGCCAAAGGCGTCGTTAAAAGTCTTGAATTCGTAACGCCGATGCAGGCGGCCGTCGATAATCTGCCAGGGTTCCAGTGCATTGGCATTCAATTCAGCCAGACTGGCATCAAGCTGGGACTGGTCAAGTAAAGGGGGTTTACTCATAGCGCTTCCTATTGTTTTCTAAAAGCCCGTTGTTATTTAAGGGTCGCAGCCGTTATTGACAAACAGCCGTGACAAATAGTCGCGAAGCCCCAACAACATACGATTGGACTTTCCGGCCAAGCCACGCCCCACCGGCTCAGGTTAGGTCTTCGATCAGCGACTCGCAGATATTGTGTTCCGGCGTAAATCCCCCGACAAGATAATTCGGGTGGTCAACGCCAATCTTAAACGGGGTACCATCTTTGAGACGGGCGATGTCTTGCGGGCTGAATTCAAAGCGTAAAAAATGCACGGCGGAGGTCTTCTGTTCGTTCTCCCGCTCCAGATCTTCATCCGCAATCGCGTAAACCTTTTCACCACCTTCCACTTGCACCCAGACGCGATCCTCGATGCCGCGCAGCTCGGCTAGCCGACTGGCGCGCTCCGACGGATCCGCGTATTCGAGCATGAAAGTCGCCTTCCAATTATGGCCGTCGCTTATCAGGGGATTATAGGCATCGAGCTCTTCCTGTATTCCCGCCGCTTCGAATACACGCTCAACACGCAGCATTTCCTGTATCTGATAACGAATTGTCGTAGCGTCTTCAAAATACAGCCGCGCGTTGTCGCCAAGTGGCACCTGGCGGTTTTTCTTGTGTGCCAGGACCTCCGTGCGATAAGCCGGGCGCTTTTCTGCGTATTCCTCGAGTGACCATAGATCTTCGCGCTTGAGTTTGTTCACCGCCCTACCTCTTCTCGCCTATTTGTAACACCTTCTTGCGTCGCCACTCGTGTGTCTTGCCGCCGCCATTAAAGGCCGTAAGCCTGACGCAGCAGGCTCATGGGATGTCGTGGCTTTTCCACCGATTCAGCCAGATCAGCAATATGAGCCGCAGCCATCGGACAGTCGCTGGCAAAATGGTCGGCCTTGAGCTGGTCGACCTTGCGCACCACCGGCCGCGCAATCTTCACGGCGCTGGCGTAAGTCTCGCGCTTTACGGCGTAAGTGCCGTCGTGCCCTGAGCAGCGCTCCTGCGGATGCACAGTTGTATCGGGGATAAGAGCCAGCACGTCGCGTGTTTTCAGACCGATGTTTTGCACGCGCAAATGGCAGGCCACGTGATAGCTGATATCGCCGAGACCACCAGCAAAGTCTGTATTCAGCGCGCCACCCTTGTGGCGCAGGAACAGGTATTCAAAAGGATCGTAAAACGCCTCTTTGACTTTTTGCACCTGTTCGTCATCCGGGTACATCAGGGGCAGTTCCTGCTTGTACATGAGCACGCAGGAAGGCACCGGGGCGATCAGGTCGTAGCCCTCGTCCACCAGACGCGCGAGCACAGGAATATTGGCCTGCTTCGCCCGATCCACCGCGTCCAGGTCGCCCAGCTCCAACTTGGGCATTCCGCAGCACTGCTCCCGGGGTACCAGGTCAATGTGGATGCCATTGTGCTGAAATACCCGGTAAAAATCCTCACCCAGATCAGGGCTATTGTAGTTGCCGTAACAGGTCGCATAGAGAGCCACCTTGCCTTTTGTCGGGCCTACCTCTGTCGCCTGAGAACTGCTGTCAGTCCCGAACGCGCTTACTGATTTACGTAAAGTTTTTGCATGGTATGCCGGTACCGGCGCATCTCGATGCACGCCAAACGCCGCCTCAAAGCCTTTTCTAAAAGCCGCATTGCCATTGAGCTTGTTGACCATGAGGTCGACCACCGGAATCGTGGCCAGCTTACCGACCCTGTCGGTACTGGTCAGCGTTTTATCGCGAAAACTCGCGCCGTTTTTGCGGAAATTGGCAGCTTTGGCACGCAACATAAGGTGTGGGAAATCGACGTTCCATTCGTGGGGTGGCACGTATGGACACTTGGTCATATAGCATATGTCGCACAGGTAACAATGATCGACCACCTTTTGATAATCCGCCTTGTCGACACCATCCACTTCCATGGTTTCGGACTCATCGACGAGGTCAAATAGTGTCGGAAAAGCCTCGCAGAGGCTGACACAGCGGCGACAGCCGTGGCAGATGTCGTAGACTCGCTCGAGTTCATTATCGAGACTTTCGCGGTCCCAGAAATCATCCGAGCGCCAATCGATGGGGTGGCGGGTGGGCGCCTCCAGGCTACCTTCTCGAACACGCTTTTCTTCTGTCATGGCAACTCTCTCTGGTGGCACCTCAACAAGACGCCGCCCCAAAATTTAGGCAGTCCGACCCGGCGGCCAGCGAAACAATGAAGTGCGGGCTCCAGGTACAGACCCGGAAGCCCGCCGCACTGCAAAGTGTGCGCGGTTGTTGCAGTGGATCAGCTGTCCAGCGTGTCCAGTGCTTTCTGGAAACGATTGGCGTGGCTGCGTTCCGCTTTTGCCAGGGTTTCCATCCAGTCGGCGATTTCGTCAAAGCCTTCGTCGCGGGCGGTCTTCGCCATACCCGGATACATATCCGTATACTCGTGGGTTTCACCAGCCACAGCAGCTTTCAGATTGTCTGCCGTGCCGCCGATAGGCAGGCCGGTGGCCGGATCACCGGTTTCCTCGAGATATTCCAGGTGGCCATGAGCATGGCCGGTCTCGCCTTCCGCTGTCGAACGAAAAACCGCGGCGACATCGTTGTAACCCTCGACATCGGCCTTGGAGGCGAAATACAGATAACGGCGGTTGGCCTGGGACTCACCAGCAAACGCATCTTTTAGATTTTGTTCAGTTTTAGTGCCTTTAAGTGACATGACATCTCTCCTGTAATTATTCCTGGAACCAGGCAAGCAACTCCTGAGTTTGGTTAACCAGCTCAACGTTGAGCTTGCGTCAAGATAACCGCTCCAATAACATCGGTAAAGTAAATTTTTTATGACGTTTTAATCGGTTTTTTCGATGGCATCGGATCCCACAATCAAGCAACTGAAATATCTCTGCGCAATCGCGGAAAAACAGCATTTCGGCAAGGCCGCGAAAAGCTGTTTTGTCACCCAGTCGACATTGAGCGTGGGTATTCAGGAGCTCGAACAATCTCTGGGCCTGCCCCTGGTCGAACGCGGACGCAAAAGTGCCCTACTGACAGCAGCAGGCGAAAACGTGGTCAAACGCGCCAGCGAAATACTGGCCCAGGTGCGGGCCTTAAAAGAAGAAGCCGCGAGCGCGACCGAACCTCTGTCGAGCCGAATACGGCTCGGGGCAATCCCCACGATCGCGCCTTACCTGCTACCCGACACCCTGGCCCTGATTCGAAAGCACCACCCCCGCCTGCAACTACTCATCCGCGAGGACCTGTCGGCCAATCTGGTATCCCTACTGAATCAGGGCCAACTCGATCTCATTCTGCTGGCCTTGCCTTATCCGGTGGAAGCCGCCTACACGCACGAGCTGTTCTCCGACCCCTTTGTACTGGCCCATCCGGTCGGCCATGCACTGGAAAAACGTAACGTTATTAAACCCAGGGATTTGCGCGGACACGATATTCTGTTACTCGAGCAGGGACACTGTTTGCGCAGTCACATTCTCGACAGCTGCAATTTAACGAACAGTCAGATATCGCTCACCTTTGAAGCCACCAGCCTGCACACTATCGTTCCCATGGTAGCAAATGGCGTGGGCATCACGCTGCTGCCCAAGATGGCCGTAGACAAAGGCATATTGAAAGGCGTGAGCGGGGTCGCCACCAAAGCGTTTTCGGCGGCGGGCGTACAGAGGGGAATTGGGCTTGTTTGGCGCAAAGCAAGCCCTCGCGTGAACGATTACCTGAAACTGGCGGAATATTTCGCCCGGTAACCTCACCCAGCGGGGTCGGTCAAATGCCGGTCTACCCGACCTTTAACCGACGATGTGCAAGCCTGCCCTGGACCAGGGGCGGTTCGAGTCCATCCTCGAAACCTGCCGGCCTCTCCAGCGGCGGGCCTGCGGTGTTGTATCGGTCAGATAGGCGTGACGTTATCTGCCTGGGGGCCTTTCTGCCCCTGCGTAACGTCGAACTGGACTTTCTGACCTTCATTCAGGGTCTTGAAACCTTCGCCTACGATTGAGCGAAAATGAACGAAGACATCGGGGCCGTCCTCTCGCTCAATAAATCCATAGCCTTTATCGGCATTAAACCACTTCACTGTTCCTGTTGTAGATGACATACATAAAACCTATATAACAATTGCATCAGCCCCGATCGATGAACGGAGGCTACCCAGCCTGCAACGCAGTATTGACATATGACTATGAGGGAAACTCGCTTTAGGAGAGATCGTCAGAGGGCCATAGGGCAAGCCGCAAGTTACGGGCTCAGTTCATTCTAAAGTAAATAGCCGAGTTGTAAATACTCGTCATGAAACCTTAACAAATTTTTCTGGGAACGATTTTGGCTTATTTCTTCCCATTATTGACGAAGTGGATAGAGGTAACTGGCTTGCCGTTGCCTGCGAGGGCACCGTAGAGCGTCACGCTATTTGCGTTACCATATGCGGTTTCTGCAGGTATTTTTGCGTTATATGCCTTTACTCCGACTCGACAAGCTTGGCCTGCAACTAGGCGACCGGGATTTGCTGCATGACGTCGACCTGACGCTCGACCAAGGCGACAAAATCGGTTTGCTCGGGCGAAACGGCGAGGGCAAATCGACGCTTCTGAGGCTGCTGGCGGGGCACATAGCCCCAGACCAGGGCGAATGCTGGCGCCGCGACGGCTGCAAAGTCGCTCTGCTCGAACAAGCCCTGCCAAGCGCCAGCGAGCGAACTGTTTACGACGTTCTCTCCGAGGGACTTTCTGACATCGGCAAACTACTCGCCGATTTTCGCACCGCCTCCGAACAAGGCGACCTGGAGGCGATGGCGCACTGTCAACAGGCCCTGGATGCCAACGACGGCTGGTTACAACAGGCGCGCATCGAGACCGTGGCAAGTCAGATGTCCCTGCCTCTCGAGGCTAGATTGAAGGATCTATCCGGCGGCTGGCGCAAACGGGCGGCCATCGGGCGCGCGCTTGTCTCCGAACCCGATATCCTGTTAATGGACGAGCCGACGAACCACCTCGACATCCCCGGTATCGAGTGGCTGGAACAGACGCTGGCCAATTTTCGCGGTGCACTGGTACTGGTGACTCACGATCGGGCCTTTTTGCAAAACGTCTGCAAACAGATCGCCGAACTGGATCGCGGCGCATTCCACGTGTGGCAGGGAAGCTACCGCAAGTATCTGGATCAACGGCAACAACGCCAGAATGCCGAAGCAAAGGCGGAGGCACTATTTGACAAAAAACTGGCGCGGGAAGAAGCCTGGATCCGCCAGGGTATCAAGGCTCGCCGCACCCGTAACGAGGGTCGGGTTCGCGCCCTGAAAGAACTGCGCAAGCAGCAGGCCGAACGCATTGCACCTACGGGCAAAGCTCGAATACGTCTCGATGATGCCGCCGAGACCGGCAAACGAGTCGCCGAGCTGGACTGCGTCAGCTACGCCTACGGCGAGCACGCAATCATGCGCTCGTTCAGCACACAGATTATTGCCGGCGACAGGATCGGCCTCGTCGGTGTCAACGGCTGCGGCAAGTCGACGCTACTAAAACTTATTCTGGGGGAACTGACACCACAACAAGGCTCTGTTAAGTTGGGCACCCGCCTTGAAGTGGCCTATTTCGATCAGCTGCGACAACAGCTCGATCCCGGCAAAGACCTGATCGACAACGTTTGCGGGGGGCAACAGTTTATCGAAGTCAACGGCCAGCGCCGCCACGCCATCAGCTATCTCGGCGATTTCCTGTTTTCCCCAGACCGCATACGCCAACCGGTCGGTTCCCTATCCGGCGGTGAACAGAATCGCGCCATCCTCGCCAAACTCTTCAGTAAGCCGGCCAATGTGCTGGTGCTGGACGAACCGACTAACGACCTGGATATCGAAACGCTGGAGATGTTGGAAGAGGTACTACTGGAATTCAAGGGCACGCTGTTACTGGTCAGCCACGACCGGGCTTTCCTCGACAATACTGTGACCAGAATTCTGGTATTCGACGGCGAAGGCAATATCGAGTCATCGGTGGGTGGTTACACAGACTGGATCGAACGTGGCGGCCGACTCCCGGAGTTGGCCTCGAATACCGTCAAGAAAGCGCGTGGGAATCAAAACCCGGCGAGCGCAACAGCAGGGATCAGTCGGAAACCGGAGG
>DJFY01000047.1:11744-18050 GCA_002431545.1 Cellvibrionales bacterium UBA5860
CCGCGGAAAATCCGCGACAACGCCCGGCAAGAAAAAACTGTCCTACCTCGACCAGCGGGAGCTCGAACAACTACCGGTAAAAATCGAGGCGTTAGAGCAACGTCAGGCGGAACTGGAACAAACGATATCTAGCGAAGGCTTTTATCAGAGCGACCCGGCTACCGTAAAAACAATGCTGGACGCCCTGAGCGAAACCCAGTCGAGCCTGGAAACCGCCTATCAGCGCTGGGTGGCGCTGGAATCAGCGGCCGAAAAGTCGTGACAACGGAAAATATTATGATATCCCCGCTGCTGAAGTGGGCCTAGCAGCCATAGTGGGCCTAGCAGCCATATCTTGTCGAGATAATCGGTGTAGTCGACGGTGGTATTGTTCCAATGCTGGCTCGATCTATATAGCCAAAGCTGCCCCGAGGGGGAGGCGCAGACCCAGTGAGGCGAACAGCCCAAATGAGAAAATTACGCCCATCCCGCTATCAAACCACATTCGACGTTTGCTAGCGGGATCCCAACAGGGTTGTGTAGTCATCAGCCGCCGAAGCGAATCGCGTTGAGTTTGTTGCCATCTAGATCGCGAAAATAGCCGGCGTAAATGCCGGGCCCACGCTCGCCCGGCGCACCCTCATCAGCACCGCCGGCCTCGATAGCTGCCTGGTAAACAGCGTCGACCTGGGTATTGGAATCTGCGGCAAGCGCGACCATCACACCATTGCCGACCGTGGCAGCGTTGCCGTCGTGAGGCTTCATGGCCATCAGCATCGGGCCACCCGAAGGCCCCACCCAGGAAATAAAGCGATCCGTTTCCATGCCGCGCTTGGCGCCGACGACAGCGAGAACTTTGTCATAAAAAGCTGCAGCCCGCTCCAGATCATTCGTTCCCAGTGTTACGTAACTAATCATATTTACCCCTTGTTTTACAGTAATCGGTATCCCGGTTGAAAATTGCCCACAGGTCAGGTTTCGACCCTGTGCTTTCAAATTAGCACACTTTCCGAACCTTACACCATGAAACCGACTCGGCTCTGGCCTATTTCGCAGCCCGATTTTGCCGGGCCACGCTTTGCCAGGCCGTTTGACGAGCTGGCTGGGAAGCCGACCATGCCTCCACCTCGATCGCCACGGTTTACCCGCACCAAATTGACACCGCCCCAACCCTCCCTTAAGGTTTGCCACCCCATATTCCAAGGAGTTCCCCATGCCTAAATCCGTCGAAATCGCGCCGGGCCGATACCGCGAGTCCTATGGCCGTTACCTGGAAGATTTCAACGTCGGCGACGTCTACGAACATCGTCCCGGGCGCACCATTACGGAATCCGACAACACCTGGTTCACCCTGTTAACCATGAACCAGCACCCCCTGCATTTCGACAAGGAATACTGCAAGCACAGCGAGTTCGGTAAACCGCTGGTCAACAGCACTTTGACACTTTCGATTATCGCCGGCATGAGCGTCTCAGACGTCAGTCAGAAAACCATCGCCAATCTCGGCTGGAAAGAAGTCAGCATGCCGGCACCGGTTTTTGTCGGCGACACCCTGTATGCGGAATCCGAAGTACTTGATATTCGGGAATCGAAAAGCCGACCCACAGCAGGTATCGTCACTGTGCGCACTCGGGGTCTGAACCAGAATGATGTGGTGGTCATGGATTTTGTCCGCTCGATGCTAATCCCAAAAACCGGACACGCGGTAGACGACAAGGCCGGCTACTAAGTAAGCGCCCTAAAAAACAGCGTCGTTATTCACGCCCGGATTCTCCACCACCCGCTCGATCTAGAGACTTACCATGGCCAACGAAGAAGAAACCCTTATTCTCGACAGTGTCAAACGCTGGCTGGAAAGAGATGTCGCACCCTATGCCCACGATCTTGAGCAAGCAGACGAATACCCGCACCGGATGGTCGAGCAAATGAAACAGCTCGGCCTCTTTGGCGCGACTATTCTTCCGGAATATGGTGGCCTTGGGCTCAGCGCCTCCACATACTCAAAAATTGTATCGGCAGTATCGGAAGTATGGATGTCGCTCTCCGGCATCTTTAATTCCCACCTGATCATGGCGCGCTGCGTACAGAGCTACGGCACCCCGGAGCAGAAAGAAAAGTGGCTGCCGCGATTTGCCACGGGCGAGCTGCGCGGGGGCATCGGCCTCACCGAGCCGGACGCTGGCACCGACCTACAGGGCATCCGCTGCAATGCACGCAAAGACGGCGACCACTATGTGGTTAATGGCGCCAAGACCTGGATCACCAATTCCCTCGAGGGCGACGTGATCGGCCTTCTGGTCAAAACCGACCCAGATGCCAGCCCGCCGCGCAAGGGTATGAGCATGTTTATCGCCGAGAAAGGCCCGGGCTTTAACGTCACCCGCAAACTTAAAAAGCTCGGCTACAAGGGCATAGATACCGCAGAAATTAGCTTCGAAGATTATCGCGTCCACAAAGACTGCCTGATCGGCGGCGTCGAGGGCAGAGGCTTTTACAATGCCGTCGGGGGCCTTGAACTTGGCCGTATCAATGTCGCCGCGAGGGGTGTCGGTGTTGCCACTGCGGCACTGAAACAGGCCACGGCCTACAGCCAGCAACGCAAGACATTTGGCAAACCGATTTGCGAACACCAGGCCATTCAGCTCAAACTCGGCGAAATGGCGACCCGTGCCGAGGCCGCGCGTTTGCTGGTAGAGCAGGCCGCCCAGGCTTTCGACCGGGGGGAGCGCTGTGACATGGAAGCCGGCATGGCGAAATATTTCGCGACTGAAGCGGCGGCAAAGAACGCCGACGAGAACATGCGTATCCACGGCGCCTACGGCTATTCCTGCGAATTTGACGTCGAACGCCTGTACCGCGATGCACCCCTGATGATCATCGGCGAAGGCACCAATGAAATGCAGCGCATCATCATTGCCCGACAACTGATAGAGAGGAACCCTATTTAGTCCAGCACTACTACCAACAACCAGGAGAAAAATAATGAGCGACGATCGACTCTACGAAACCCTGCACTGGAAAATCGGCGACGTGTCTATCACCCGCATGGTCGAAGTCATCCTTCGAGCTCCCATCGGCTCGCTGTTTCCCGACGAGGATCCAGCGGAACTGCGACCCTTTCACGACTGGCTCAAGCCCAACTTTCTGCTCGACGACGAAACAATGGCACTCAGCATCCACGCTTTTCTGATTGAAGCTGGTGGCTTGAAAATGATTGTCGACACCTGTGCCGGCAACGGCAAAAACCTGCCATTGTTCGACGAATGGAAAAATCTGGACACGCCCTTTCTGGAAAACATGACCCAGCTGGGCTTCGCGCCGGAAAGTATCGACCGCGTCATGTGCACCCACCTGCATTTTGACCATGTCGGCTGGAACACTCGCAAGGTCGACGGAGGGTGGGTACCCACCTTTCCCAACGCCCGTTACCTGTTTAACAAAACTGAGTGGGACTACTGGAAAGACCACGAAGACCCCTACGAGAGCGGCGCACTGGAACACGCCCTGCTTCCCATATTCGACGCGGGCCTTGTCGAACTGGTTGACGCCAACCATCGCGTAAACGACGAGATCAGCCTGATCCCCACGCCGGGCCATACGCCAGGCCACGCCAGCGTGCTGATTCAGTCCGGCGGGGAGGAAGCCGTTATCACCGGCGATATGTTCCACCACCCTCTGCAAATGGCCAAACCGGGGTGGATCGACATGGCGGACGTGGAGAGCACCCTGGCCGAAAAAACCCGCATCGAATTTATGCAACGCTTCGGCGACAAGCCTGCTACTACTGTGCTCGGCACCCACTTTGCCACACCGACCGCAGGCAAGATCGTTAGCGACGGCGACGGCTACAAATTCGAGAGTTGATCTATACTGACAACCGGGCGCGGGTTTCGTTAGAAAGATTGGGGAAACCGGCGCCGCGCTCTTTTTTGCGAGAGGCAACGCTATGAAACGCGCCCTGGTTGTTGGCGGCACCGGTCCCACCGGACCCCATGTTCTGCAAGGCCTGCTGGATCGGGGTTACGAGACCTGTATTTTTCACCGCGGGACACACGAACCGCCGGGTCTACCGAACGTCGAACATATCCACGGCGATCCCCACTTTGAAGAAACCATTGCCGAGGCCCTGGCCGGACGGGAGTTCGAACTGGTGGTCGCCATGTACGGCCGCATTCGCTTTATCGCTGATTACTTTGCCCACCGTTGCCAGCGCTTTCTGGCGGTGGGCGGCATTCCGGTATACCGAGGCCTGCTGACACCCGAGGATAATCAGCCCTATGGCCTGAAAGTCCCGACTGACGAAGCATCGCCCCTGATGTCCCAGGCCACCGAATCGAAAGCATCGAAGTTTGGCCATTTGATCTATCAAACCGAAAAACACGTGCTTGAACTCGGCACAGATGGCGCTTACAACGCAAGTTACTTCCGCTACCCGGCGATATACGGCCCCAGACAACCCAACCCGATGGACTGGTCTGTGATCAAGCGCGTACTCGACGGGCGCAGTCACATGATCCTGCCCGAAGGTGGTCTCCTGATGACCGCGCGTTGCGCTGCGAGAAACGCCGCTCACTATCTCCTGTTAGCGGTCGACCAGCCGGAAAACAGTCAAAACCAGGTCTATAACTGTGTCGACGAAGACCAGTTCACCATGCGCCAGTGGATGGAGCTGGTCTCGACTTTTGCCGGCGCCAAACTGGAGATGTTCTCCGTACCCAAGGCGCTCAGCGCGCCGGCCGAAGCCCTCACCCGGCTAATGGATGTGCACAATCACTGTTTCCTCGATGGCAGCAAAGCCCGGCGGCAATTGGGTTACCGGGATGTAATCCCCGCTGCCGAGGCTCTCAGGGAAAACGTCGAGTGGTATCTGGCGAACCCGGTGACAGAGGAAGCCTACCCGAACTACCCCGACCCCTTTAACTATGCGGTGGAAGATCGCCTGATGGCCGCCTATGGCGAGGCCATCGAACGTCTGAAAGTCGAAGTACCCTTTGAGCGCCCAAGGTATTATCACTCTTATGCGCATCCCAAAACCCCGGGCCAGGGCCCCGATCACCGCGGGCGTTAACACGGCAACCGACTCCGGTGCTTACCAGGTGTCCCACCTGGCGCGCACAAGAATGCCCGCAGATTCACTTTTCTGTCATTTATTACCAGAATTGTATTTAGGCGGCAAAAACAGATACTTAGACAGAAAAATAAGGGGAGCATTATGACAACACTCGTAGCAGGAAAAGTCGCACTGGTCACTGGTGCCGGCGCCGGTATCGGGCGCGCCTCGGCACTTGCATTCGCGCGCGAAGGTGCCAGGGTTGTGGTTTCTGACATCAATGACACCGGCGGCGAAGAGACAGTGCAACTCGTCGCAGAGGCCGGTGGCGAAGCTGTATACCAAC
The DNA here is from genome assembly GCA_002431545.1 of Cellvibrionales bacterium UBA5860. Lineage (GTDB taxonomy): Bacteria > Pseudomonadota > Gammaproteobacteria > Pseudomonadales > Porticoccaceae > HB2-32-21. Next base: position 17,120 of record DJFY01000047.1, read on the forward strand.
GCTGCGATATCAGCGACGAGGCTCAAGTGGAGGCGCTGGTCGCCAAAGCCGTGGCGGCCTTTGGCCGGCTCGATTGTGCGCATAATAACGCGGGCGCACCCGGCAAGGGTTTCGCGGTCGTCGACGACACTGTTGAAAACTTTGATTTCAACTACGCCGTCAATCTGAAAGGGGCCTGGTTGTCGATGAAGCATGTCGCGCGGCAGATGATCAAACAGGGCGATGGTGGCGCTATCGTCACCACCTCTTCTTTTGCCGGTCTCGAAGGCGTGCGCAACAGCGGCGCCTACGTGGCGGCAAAACACGGCGTAATCGGTCTAACCAAAACCGGGGCCATCGAACTGGCAGCAAAAAACATCCGAGTCAACGCCGTCTGCCCCGGGCCTATCGGCACCGCATTGCTGGCCTCAGCTATCGGCAAAGATGCGTCCGCCAAAACGCATATGGAGAAACTCACCCTCTTGCGCCGCTTTGGCGAACCCGGGGAAATCGCCAACGCTGCCGTTTGGCTGTGTTCCGATCAAGCGTCCTATGTCACCGGCGTTGCCTTTCCAGTGGACGGCGGTATGGCCGCGGCCTAATGTTAATCAATGTTTGCACTACACCGGTCGGCAGCACGCGCGCGCGTTGTACCATCGCGGTACCATCGCTGTACCACCGCGTTGATGGCGATTACTCCAACAAATCCTAACGGCAATTAGAGAAGCAACAAAAGTACAGTGCAGGAGGTACGATGAAATTCTCAACGAAGCGGTATCTATGGAACCAGGCGCTTGTCGTGACATTGGCCGCGGGGTGTTTGACTGCAAACAGCCATGCGGACTGGCGAGAATTGTTCCAAAAGGCGGAAAAAACCGTTACCGGTGCGGTCGGTGACACCCCTTCGGATGCAGTCCTCGGGGAGCTGACGAATACAGAAATCATCGAAGGT
>DJFY01000073.1:0-13826 GCA_002431545.1 Cellvibrionales bacterium UBA5860
GAGTTGTCCCCCACTACTGGGCAAATTCCTACGTGTTACTCACCCGTCCGCCGCTCTACTCAGTCCGAAGACCTTTCTCGCTCGACTTGCATGTGTTAGGCCTGCCGCCAGCGTTCAATCTGAGCCATGATCAAACTCTTCAGTTTAAATCTTTAACCTCTGCCGACTACATTACTGACAAGAGGAGATGGTTTCGCTACCAGCGGTACCATCTAAAAACTCGGCTCAAATACTTTGGCTTACCATTCGTATGAATTGATGAGTTACTTGTATTTGACGATTCGTTGTCACCTGAATCATCCCTACAAGCACCCACACGCTTTGCCTGATCAATTTTTAAAGAACGTTCGCTCTTTCGAGCGGGCGGTCAGTGTACTGATTTCCGCCTCAAAGTCAACTCATTAAACATGAGTTTTTGCCTTGATTTGCAGGGTTAACAACGCCGCGAAACCTCGGCACAACCCCACAAAGGAGGCGCGCATTCTAGCGGCTGATTAATCGCTGTCAACAGAGATTTACATAACAGTGCAAAATTATTGCCCAACGACTCGCCGTTACGATAGCGGAGCGGCCTGCTCGTGGAGTCAGTCGCTCCAGACGAACAGCTGGAAATTCTTCTTGCCGCGACGCACGATGTGGTAGCGACCGAAGCGCGCGGTAGTGCGCGATAAAGTGACATCCGGATCCTGGACGCGCTCGGCGTTGACCGTGATCGCCCCATCCTTAATAAACTTGCGCGCCTGCCCAACGGTTACCTCGCCTCGCGGCGTGCGAGCAAGCCCTGAATTCACCAGGGCGTCGACCAACGGGATCTGTGACGCATCGAGCCGAGTCGTTGGCATCCCATCCTGCGCCAGCTGCCCGAGATCCCCCTCCGTTAAGGCTTCCAGCGAGCCAGAGAACAGCGCGTTCGATATCCTACGCGCCGAAACGACACCCTGTTCGCCATGCACCAGCCGCGTCACCTCTTCAGCCAGTATGGGCTGGGCCGACTTTCTGCCCTGAACGTTGGCATCTGCCCGTTCAATTTCGTCCAGCTCATCTACGGAAAGGAAAGTAAACAGGCGAAGAAAGTTGTATACATCCTCATCGGCGGTATTGATCCAGAACTGGTAAAACGCGTAGGGGGACGTCTTATCCGCGTCCAGCCACACAGTACCGGTTTCTGTCTTGCCAAACTTGCTACCGTCGGCCTTGGTTATCAGGGGCAATGTCAGGCCGAATACCTGGGCCTGATGCAGGCGCCGCGTGAGATCAATGCCGCCAGTGATGTTGCCCCACTGGTCTGATCCTCCTATTTGCACTGTACAGCCATGCCTTCGATACAGTTCGGCAAAATCAAAACTCTGTAACAGCAAATAGGAAAACTCTGTAAACGAGATACCAGCGCCCTCGCGCTCGATTCGCGCTTTAACCGACTCCTTGTGAATCATGGCATTGACAGAGAAATGCTTGCCGACGTCACGCAAAAAATCGAGCACCGGCAACTGCCCCACCCAATCATAATTGTTAAGCACAACTGCGGCATTGACGCCTGCTTCGAAATCCACGAATGCCGACACCTGGGACTGCAATCGTGCCGCCCACTCAGCTACGGTATCATTCGTATTTAACTGCCGCTCTTCGGCTTTCTCGCTTGGATCGCCTATCAACCCGGTCGCGCCACCGACCAGAACCAGAGGTTTATGCCCGGCGCGCTGGAAGCGGCGCAACGCTAACAGCGGCACCAGACTGCCGATATGCAAACTGTCGGCAGTCGGATCGAAGCCGCAATATACCGTTCGCGGTTCGCGCAGGTGTTCAACTAGCAATTCACCGCTAGTCATTTGCGCAACCAAACCACGTCGCTGAAAATCACCAATTAAATCAACGTCGATTCCCACGTCAGTCGCCCACCTTAACTGTCACGACAGGTTAAAAATCGCGGCCACCATACCCTATCCCCGGTCAAAAACAAGTGGAACCAGGCCACAAACCAAGGCATTTGGCCTTTTACATCAAATTTGTTTTTGTTATAACTCGCACACTTACGTTTAATATCTACCAACGCATTGGAACTATACAATGCCTCGACATAATCTCGGGCCACTGAGCCGGAACAATCTTTTTGTGTCCATGCTGCCTCGCACCCACCTGCTCGCGGTGGCGATTGTCGCGGTTATCACTTTGTGCCTGCTTTCAGTTGTGCCTTCAGACGTGGCAGTTGCAAAACGGACGCATACCATCGAATCTGCAGACTCGCCCCAAATCGAGTCAGATACAACTGGCATTTCAGCCTTGACGACCGGGGAACAAGTAAGTGCAGATAATCTGCCCCCGATAGCGCCGCAGGGCGAATCCGGGAAACCGACATCTACCGCTGATGAAAAGGAACCTGCAGCGCAGAAGGTGGAAGAGGCGACCATGGCAGCTCGGGATTCACAACCGGCTCAGGTCGCGGTGCCAACTTCGACACGCCAAACCGAGCAAAATTCTGACGAGACAGGCTGGCGCAGCACTCGACTCAAGAACGGGGACAACCTGACGACCGCATTTTCACGACTTGGACTCAACGCCGGCGATGTCCATGCCGTAGCTCACGCCAAGGGAGAAACGCAAAACCTGCGGCGACTGCGACCGAAAGAGGTCATTTCCGTCCAGCTTGACGATCAGGGTCAACTCGCCACCGTTAAACACGTCAAGTCACGACTTGAGCATTATCTGTATCAAAAGATCGGCGAGGGCGCATTCAAGGGCGAGAAAATCGTTCGCGAACCGGAGATTCGAACCGCGTTCAACCAGGGCATCATCAGGAATTCTTTATTTCTCGATGCCAGTCGAGCGGGTCTTGATCAGAGTAAGATAATGGATCTTGCTAATATATTTGGCTGGGATATCGATTTCGCGCTGGATATTCGCAAAGGCGACCAGTTCAGCGTGCTCTACGAAGAAAGGTTTCTGGACGATGAAAAAATCGGTTACGGCAATATTCTCGCAGCTTCATTTACCAATCAGGGCACGACACACAAAGCCGTGTTGTATCGCGAAGCCGATGGCACTACGACCTATTATTCGCCCGACGGGCGCGCCATGCGCAAGGCCTTTTTAAGAGCGCCTCTCGACTTTACTCGGGTGAGTTCAAACTTTAATCCACGCCGCTTACACCCAGTATTCAAAACTGTGCGACCCCATAACGGCGTCGACTATGCAGCTCCGCGCGGCACCCCGGTCTACGCCGCCGGCAGCGGTAAAGTGATCGCTTCCGGATATTCTCGCGCCAACGGCAATTATGTTGTCATACGCCATGGTCAAAAATTTGTTACCAAATATCTGCACCTTAACAAGCGCAAGGTACGCAGCGGCCAATCGATCAAACAGCGCCAGATTATCGGCACCGTCGGGTCAACCGGATACGCTACAGGCCCCCACTTGCATTACGAATTCCTGGTCAACGGCGTACACCGTAACCCGCGAACCGTCAAGCTGCCCGAGGCGAAACCCATCCCCGCCGATAGAATGGCCGCTTTCACTTCTCGCACAGGCCCGCTGCTGGCTCGCCTGGAGCAACTGGACCGCTCGCGACTGGCGTTAAATACCCGCGCCCAATAAACTCACAGACATGGCGACAAACTTCCCCAAAGGGCTTGATGAAACCGAGCTCTATATTGGCATGATGTCGGGCACCAGCATGGATGCTGTCGACGTTGTGCTGGCGCGATTCTCCGATGATGCAAGTCAGGAGATCATCGCCACCCTCAGCCACCCCATTCCCGAAGGCTTGCGCGAGGACCTGGCAACCTTGAGCACCGCTGGCGGCGACACAATAGACCTGCTTGGACAAAGTGATGGACAGTTCGGCCTCATCCTCGCCGAGGCCGCCCTGGCCCTGCTGGATATAACGGGGCACAAACCCGAAGAGATATCTGCTATCGGAAGTCACGGACAGACGGTGCGCCACCGCCCGACCAACAACTGCGACAGCTATCCGTTCACGCTGCAAATCGGCGACCCCAACGTTATCGCGACCCGGACCGGGATTACCACCGTAGCAGACCTGCGCCGTGCCGACATGGCAGTGGGTGGTCAGGGGGCGCCGATGGCACCGGCTTATCACGATTACGCTTTTCGCCACGAGAGCCACAACAGGGTCGTGTTAAACATTGGGGGCATGGCAAATATCACCTGGCTCCCGGCAGGCGCACCGGCCATCGGATACGATACCGGTCCCGGCAACCGCCTCATGGACTACTGGACCAGCCGGCACCGGCAACAACCTTATGATGCTGGCGGCGAGTGGGCGCGACAATTCACTGCGGACAGCGAGCTGCTGGACCAGCTCAAAAAGCATCATTTTTTTCACCAAGACCCGCCAAAAAGCACAGGTCGAGAGGCATTTAACGAAGAATGGTTACAGCAAGAACTCGGTGAATACGCAGGTTCGCCCACCGCCGGCGTCGTCCAGGCAACACTTCTAGAGCTCACCGTGTCGACCATCGCAGATGCGATCACAGCGCTGCCCGGTCCCACGACCGAAGTTTTCGTCTGTGGCGGCGGCGTCCATAATGATCACCTGATGACGCAACTTCAATCAGCGCTGGAACCTATACCTACCACCACCACAGACGCTCTGGGCGTCGATCCCGATTGGGTGGAAGCCCTGGCATTTGCCTGGCTTGCACGCCAGACACTGCATCACATGGCTGGCAACCTGCCTGCTGTCACGGGCGCCACTCGGCGTGTCGTTCTCGGCGGGATTTACCTGGGGAATCCAGCCGCCAAAAACGACCCTCACAATACCTCCATATAACACAGCCAAGACAGCGCAGCGGCGAGCACGCGACATCGCAGATTAAGAAATCGGGGTTACTGCGCGAAGGAGAGGCATGCTTTGCAGACTGGCTTTGCAGACTTAGCTACCGGCAGCGACTGCTGAAACAAAAGCTGCACAGGCCACCTGTCGAAAAGAACGTGGGTCGTTCAGCTCAAAAATAGACATAACCCTCACTGTTGGTCAGGCGATCGATTTCCGCCGGACCAAAGGGCACAGTCTCGACAAAAGGCAGCAGCCCCTCTGGCTGTTGGTCCAGATGGCGCAACTGCGTTCGGCAGATTTTTATCTCGACAACTTTAAGCGCGCTCAAGCGCGCAGCCAAATCGACTATAGACCTATAACGTTGATAATTTTTGCGAAAAAAGATATCGACTTCAGGGCCATGAAGCACAAACGCGATAACCGGCAAATCCGGATCCAGGTCGTTTTCAAGGAAAAACGCTTCGGCTTTCTTGAGCGCCTGCTCGACTTCGATCGGCGCATTGCGCTCAACTCGCGCCAGATATCCAGGCACTTCGGTACCAAGTGGATTAGCGTCGAGGTACTGACCGGCAACCGCGCGACCGCCGTCCGACTCGGCGCCCTCCGGCTCTGCAATCAGATCCCCAGCAAAAAGCAGCAAAGGGAAAATGTGAAACAAAACTCCCGCCATCCACAACACCATTCGGGAGGGTGGAAAGCAGGTAAACGAGGGGAGCATCAGCTAAATGGAAAAAGAAGCGCCGCAACCGCAGGTTGTCGCCGCATTGGGGTTGTTCACGATAAATCTCGACCCCTCCAGACCCTCCGTGTAGTCCACTTCGGCGCCGGCGAGGTACTGAAAACTCAAAGCATCGACAATCACGGCGACGCCATCTTTTTCGACGACAGAGTCGTCTTCGGCAACGGCCTCGTCAAAGGAAAAACCGTATTGAAAGCCGGAGCAACCCCCACCGGTAACAAAAACACGCAGCTTTAAATCGGGATTACCTTCCTCAGCGACAAGATTCTTGACCTTGTCGACCGCTCGCTGCGTGACGTTAACCGCTGTCGGCGTAAAAGTAGCTACACCAGTCATTTCGAATATTATCTCTTACTTGAATTTCCCAACAGCCATCCGTGCCGATAATCCGCTATCGCTTGACTCTACGCCGGTCCCCGCGGGGAGACCTCAGCATATCAGACGTCATTACCACAGTGAGCCGCTTACTAAACGAGCCACCGCAAGGTCAGTTTTATCTTACATTGGGGCTGGCAGCGCCAATTGCAAGCGATGCCGCGGCGCTACGCCCCGCCCCGACCCAACTTAGGCCTGCTTGGGCGGTATTGAGGGCGGACGTTTCGGAGCAGGCGCAAGGCCGACAGCGGACTTGTTGCCGCTGGGCGCTGGGATTTTCCTGGCTGGAAGCTGCTCGCTAGCGCCCTGCACCAGACTGCCATTTACTTCAGCGCCTTTCTCCACCTCCAGCACAGCATAGTATACATTGCCTTCGACCACCGCCGATTTCGAGAGTTCGACCTGCCTGTCGGCACGGATGTCTCCCACGACGCGCCCGCTAACGACGACCACCGGCGCACGCACTTCACCGCGCACCAATCCTTTGTCGAGAATACGAACCATGGACTCCGCTTCTTCCTGACAGGAGATATTACCTGTTACTTCACCCTCGACAATCAACGCACCGACAAAACGCAATTCTCCTTTGACATGCGTGCCCGCCGCGATCACGGTAGGCGTATCCATTCTGATGACGCTTTTTCCTACTTTACGCTTCTTGTCAGCTCTGCGCATTTTTCTCATCCTCATCTCGAGGCCAATTCAGAATCAGCTCTCGACGCTGGGCAGGTTTATTTTCCGACCAGGTGCTGATCTGCAGGCTCTGTGCGACAAACTTTGGCGGCAGCTCAAGCCGCCCCTCGACCACGGTAAAATACTTCAATTTTGTTTTTACCGGCATCTTCTCGACCTGAGCATCGAGATCCGCGAGTGAATAAACTACGGGCGCTCCATCTAACAAGCCTTTGAGTTCAGCAGTATATTGAATCGCTACCGTCTTTAGTAAATCCGCCTTTTGTCTGATCACAAAACTATATCTGGCGGCGGAGGCTTCGGGAAACGGCACGATGCTCGCGTCGACAATGTGCAAACCATCCTCCATACCGCCAGTTTTCAGGAGATTGCGATACAGCATTAGCTCCTTGCGTTGTTCTGCCAATCGGGCGTTCAGCTCCGTCACCGATTCCTGCAAGTGTTGCAGGGCTTTTTTATCGACGTCGCGGGCTACGCGCAGGCGAGTCACTTCTGCCAGCTGTTCTGCCATCGCTGCACGCTCCGCTGCGAGGTTCTTGATGGTTTGCCGGGCACCGCTCATCTCGGCACCGAAATATTGGCTACCCGCGAGCAAACCCAGAATAAACAGAAGCACACCGGCGACTACAGGAATATAACGTCTATTCACTTGGTGGTCCTGCAACAAGTTGGCTTCATACTTCTAACCTCAGGGCAGGAGCGGCGGGGTCTCGAGACCACGTGTTTCCGGCAGGCCAAACATCAAATTGAGATTCTGCACCGCCTGCCCGGATGCGCCCTTAACCAGATTGTCGATCGCCGACATCACGACAATTTTATTTCGCGCCAGGGGCCGGGCGACAGCAATACGACACACATTGGCGCCGCGAACCGTTCGAGTCTGTGGCAACATCCCTGCCGGCAGGACATCGACGAACGGCTCTCCGGCATAATAGTCTTCATACAGTTTCTGCAGCGCCGCCTGGTCGACATCCCGATTCGCCATCGAAGCGTACAATGTGGCGTGAATGCCGCGCACAATGGGCAATAGGTGAGGCACAAAAGTCAGATTCACCGGCCCACTGGCCAACGCCGCGAGGCATTGCTCAATTTCCGGCAGGTGACGGTGCCCGGCCACCCCATAGGCTTTGAAGCTGTCGCTAACCTCCGCGTGCAAGTTGGCGACACTGGCACCGCGCCCTGCACCACTCACCCCTGAAGCCGCATTGGCTATAAGATCATCGACATCGACGATATTTTCGCGCAGCAGCGGCAAAAACCCGAGGATGACGCTCGTGGGGTAGCACCCTGGACAGGACACCATTTGCGCCCCGGCAATGGCATCCCTGTTGATTTCTGGCAAGCCGTAAACCGCTGTTTCGATCAACTCGGGGCAGGCGTGGGCCTGCCCATACCATTGTTCCCAGACCGAGACATCGCGCAGGCGAAAATCCGCTGAAAGGTCGATAACGCGAATACCCCGCGATACGATGTCGCGCGCCATGGATTGCGCTACCCCATGGGGAGTGGCGAAAAACACCACGTCGGAACTCCCCAGGACATCGATGCTGGGCTCGGTAAATTCTAGCGCCAGGTGACCACGCAAACTGGGGAATAATTCAGCCACAGACCGCCCCCGCTCACTGCGAGAGGTAATGGCCTGCACCTCGACATCGGGATGAATTGCAAGTAGTCGCAATAATTCCACCCCGGTATAGCCGGTGCCACCGACAATACTGGCCTTAATCACAGTCAAAAATCCAGCGCACGCTTTTCATTAAACAAGACCTCTATAATACCCGAACCGGCGCCGGCATATCTTGTGGCGCGTATCACAAACACGTAAATACGGTGACGCCGATTTTTCGACGCAGCAGCTCCGCTCCCAGCCGCGCATTGCGCGCGATTGAAAGCTTTCGAACGAGACTCGCGCACACCGAAGCGCTGCCGCAACTGGCCCTCCTCGGCACGGTCAGCGGTATTATCACTGGTATCGTCGCGGTAATTTTCCGTCTCGGTATGGAATGGCCGCTGACCCAAACACTGCCCGACAATAACAGTGAAACCTTTGAAACCCTGCCTGTGGAAATTCGTATTTTATTGCCTCTCGCAGGCATCGTGGTAATCGGCGTACTTTATAAACTGTTCGCCACAGCTGATGGCAGTAGCGGCGATGAACCGGCCACCGGCGTAGCTCACGTCATCGCCCGCTACCAGAGGCATCAGGGATTCATGCCGACGAGAAACGCGCTGCTGCAATTTTTCGGCGGTATCGTCGCCGTGATCACGGGCCATTCGGTCGGTCGGGAAGGGCCAGCGGCACACCTGGGGGCGGCGAGTTCCAGTCAACTGGGACAATTATTCCAACTGCCCAACAACAGCATTCGAATACTGGTCGGCTGTGGCGTCGCTTCCGCCATTGCGGCCTCGTTTAACACGCCGCTTGCTGGGGTCATTTTTGCCATGGAAGTGGTATTGATGGAGTACACAGTGGCTGGATTTATTCCGGTTATTCTCGCGGCCATATCCGGCGCCGTCATCAGTCGCATTTGTTTTGGCGACATGCCGGCCTTCACCATGCCGCCGCTGACCCTGGTATCGCTGTGGGAATTACCCTACCTGGTGCTGTGTGGTCTGGTGATAGGTGGGTTCAGTGCCGGTATGCTGACATTACATCGCTGGGTTCTGCGCCTGCAATCTTTACCGCTATGGCAACGCCTCCTGGCTGCAGGCTTGATTGCTGCAATTGCTGCCGCGCTGGTGCCCGAAGTCATGGGCATCGGCTACGACACACTGGAACTGGCACTATTGGGTCAGGGAAGCGTTGCACTGCTGGCAACGGTGGCCCTCGCTAAGCTTTTTGTCTCAACCACGACTCTCGCCCTGGGCGTACCCGGTGGCAGTATCGGGCCTACTCTGGTGATCGGTGGCTGCCTCGGCGCCTGTCTCGGTGTTGTTGGTCAGCTTCTAAGTCCGGCCGAGGCATCAGTAACAGGTTTTTATGCTGCGCTCGGCATGGGTGCCATGATGGCGGGCGTGCTCAATGCGCCGCTGGCCGCGCTGGTTGCGCTGCTGGAAATGACTTATAACCCCAATTTTCTATTGCCTGCTATGCTCGTTATCGTGGTCTCTTGCTTGACCACACGCTTGCTCAGTCGCATGCCAGGACTGTTCGTCGCCTCGCTCGACTCATCGACCACAACGTCACCCCTCGCGCAGACGCTGAACCGAACCGGCGTCGTCAGCGCGATGACAGCGGCGTTTGTCGAACACAGCAGGCGCGTCGGCTCGCGCGCCGCACGCGACCTCTTGCACAACCACCCTGAATGGATTGTCGTAAAATCCGGCGACGACAGGCACGTACTGCGTGCTGCCGATCTCGCGCGTTACCTGGACACGCAAGCGCGGGAAGGCACCGAAAAAAGCAACCAGGAAACCAAAGATAAAGGCCGCATGGGAGAGGGTCTCGAGGAAATAGACCTTATGGAAATACCCGGCGAGCGTTGGCGTCTCTACGCCATCGACACCCGCGCCACACTGTATCAGGCGATGCAATTGCTACGACAGAACAATGCCTATGCCGCATGTGTTCTGCCCGCTGGCTTGTACGACGAAAAATCAATAGCCGGTATCATCACCCTGGACACGATCGAGCATTACTATCAGTAACTTCAGACATCGAGAGCAACAAAGTGCGGCGACAGCCGTGAACTATCTAGACGAAAACCCAGGGCAACAATAAGGCTTAAGCACGTCGGGCCAGTCGATTTGGAAATTTAACCGACTAATAAAAACCGGCTTAATAAAAAACCGACAATCTAACCCAACACCTAGGCTCGACCCAAAAACCTCGATCCACAGACTGTACCCAGAGACATCACCCAAAAACGGACACCACCAATATGACCCGCGACTGGATACTGGCCCTACACGTCATCAGCGTGATCTGCTGGTTTGCTGCACTATTTTACCTGCCGCGCCTCTTTGTCTATCACGCGCAAAGCGACGACAAGATCAGCCTCGATCGATTCATCGTGATGGAACGCAAACTTTATCGGGGTATCGCGACACCTTCGATGGTGGCCTCCCTGGTCTTTGGCGTCTGGCTGGTAGCGTTAAACCCGGACTACTATGCCGACCAGCTGTGGTTTCTCGTGAAAACCGGCCTCGCCACGCTGGTAGTGGTCTACCATGGCTTGTGCTGGCATTTTCTCGGTAAATTTCGCGACGGCACCAACCGCCACAGCCACGTATTTTATCGCTGGTTCAACGAGATTCCGGTGCTTTTCCTCATTGGTATTGTCATTATGGTGATCGTTCGGCCCTTTTAGTAAAAGCGCAGGCATACCGCCAGACGGCGACGCCCTCTCACCGATACCGATCTCCCGCCCGTGAAACCGACCAACGAACACCGTAAAGCCGCAGCCCGGACGGCCGCAATCACCACCGAGCCTGTCGCAATTACCCTGTATCGCCTGACACTACCTATGACCGGCGGCATCGTCGCGCTCATGGGGCTGGGTCTTGCCGATGCCTATTTCATCGCACAGATCGGGCTTAATGAGCTGGCCGCACTGGGTTTTGCCCTGCCAGTCACCTACGGCGTGAACAGCATCGGCCTGGGGCTCGGCATGGCAATCTCGGTGCTGGTATCCCGCTATCTGGGACAAAACAGGCCCCAGGCTGCAGCGCGACTGATAACCGACGCCCGAGTTCTGGTTATCGTTGCCGGCCTGGGGCTGCAGCTCATGTTGTACTGCAGCCTCGAACCACTACTGAGCCTGATGGGTGCAGGCCAACAAGTGTTGGGGTTAGCGGCGGAGTTCATGGCACTCTGGCTGCCCGTTGTCCCCGTACTGTTACTGACACTGACGGCAAACACAACACTGCGCGCCATTGGCAGCCCGGGCAAATCAGCCGCCGTGCTGGCGTTACTGGCCATCGCCAATGCCGCTCTCGACCCTTTGCTGATCTTCGGTTACGGCCCGCTGCCAGGCATTGGTATCGCCGGCGCGGGACTTGCCAGCGCCCTGGCCTGGCTCATTGCCTTTACGGTATCTGACTATATGCTCGGCGCCCAGGAACGTTTGATCCTGCGCGGGCGCCAGCGCCCGAGACCGATGTTTTTGAACTGGCGCCGCCTGTTGACGGTGGGCATACCCGCCATCGTGGCCAACCTCACCACGCCGCTGGCCGCGGCAATCCTAACCGCCCTGATCGCCACCTACGGCGCAACTGCCATCGCGGGGTTTACGGTAGCCACGCGTATCGAGGCACTGTGCCTGCTGGTGGTTTTTGCCCTGTCGTCCACGCTGCCCATGTTTATCGGGCAAAACCTTGGCGCTCGCCGCTATGATCGCATCGAAACAGCGCTATTCGGCACGCTGCGTTTCAGCCTCTTGCTGCAGGCATTGATATGGCTGGCGCTGCTGCCGGGGGCGCAGCGGGTCACCCCCTGGTTCAGCGACAACCCGGAGGTCTCGACGGTCGCCAATTTTTATCTCTGGATCGTACCGCTGAGCTATGGCGGACAGGCCATCACGATTCTGGTGATGGTCTCACTCAATGTATTACAACGCCCAAAGACCGCCCTGTGGGTGACGGTGTTGCGTTTACTGCTGATCACCCTCCCACTTGCTTTGCTCGGTAGTTATCTGGGCGGCCTCTCGGGCTTGTTCACCGGTTTCGCCATCGGCAACGCATTCGCAGGGGTAATCGCCTGGCGTATCGCCAGATCCGTCTGGCAAGAACACGTCAACCAGCACGCTACCCGCGGCAAAAAAACCCCGGTCGAGCCCGGCTGATGCCGACTTGGCAAGAAACCCGTATGCAGCAAGCTTTTGTGTCGGTCGTCATTCACCGATAATGCCGCTTTCATGCTTCGTTATTTAGGGAATGATGTTTATGAGTGACCCCGAATCCCGCGCCGAATCCCTGTTTAAAGCCGCCTCGCGCTACATACCCGGTGGCGTCAATTCCCCCGTGCGAGCCTTTCGAGCTGTCGGCGGGATACCGGTGTTTATCGAGCGCGCTGAAGGCGCCTACCTGATCGATACTGATGGCAATCATTACGTCGATTACGTTCAGTCGTGGGGACCGATGATCCTCGGCCACGGCCACCCCGATGTACTAGCCAGCCTGCACGCGCAGCTGGATCGCGGACTCTCATTCGGTGCACCCACCGTGGCCGAAACCACGTTGGCGCAAATGCTCTGTGACCGCGTCCCGGGGCTCGACATGGTGCGCATGGTCAGTTCCGGCACCGAAGCAACCATGAGTGCCATTCGCCTGGCCCGTGGCTATACCGGACGCGACAAGATCATCAAGTTCGAGGGTTGCTATCACGGCCATAGCGACTCGCTGCTGGTGAAAGCCGGTTCGGGCGCCCTCACGCTGGGCATACCCAGCTCACCCGGCGTGCCTGCCAGTCTGGCCGATCACACACTCACGCTACCCTACAACGACGTCGCGGCAGTCAAAGCAACTTTCGCCCACTATGGCGATCAGGTCGCGGGCATCATTGTCGAACCCGTAGCCGGCAATATGAGCTGCGTACCGCCACAACCGGGTTTTCTCGAGACGTTGCGCGCGGAATGCAGCCAGCACGGTAGTTTGCTCATCATAGATGAAGTCATGACCGGTTTTCGCGTCGGCCCCAAGGGCGCCGTCGGCCACTATGGCATTGACGCTGACCTGATCACACTCGGCAAAGTCATCGGTGGCGGCATGCCGGTGGGCGCTTTCGGCGGCAAACGCGAAGTGATGGAGCACCTGGCCCCTCTGGGGCCGGTATATCAGGCCGGTACGCTGTCGGGCAATCCGGTTGCCATGGCCGCAGGCATCGCTACCCTGACATGTCTGGACCAGCCAGGTTTCTACGAGACCCTGATCGATCGCACACAACAACTCGTCGGCGAACTCCGCATTCTGGCGGAAGCGGCAGGCATCCCCTTGACCACTAACACCGTGGGCTCCATGTTCGGACTATTCTTTACCGAAGCCGAAGAGGTCACGCGCTTCGAGCAGGTCACCGCCTGCAACACCGACAGATACAACCACTTTTTTCACGCCATGCTCGACGCCGGCGTTTATCTGGCGCCCGCAGCTTACGAAGCGGGCTTTATGTCCGCAGCGCATGGCGAAAAGGAACTCGAGCTTACCCTTGCAGCCGCGAAAAAAAGCTTCGCCAAGCTCGGGGACTAACGCGCCGCAGCCAAATTCTGTGCCAAAACCCAAAACCCAAAACCC
>DJFY01000073.1:14135-33171 GCA_002431545.1 Cellvibrionales bacterium UBA5860
AAAACCCAAAACCCAAAACCCAAGTCTAAACCTGAACGGCAGGTAGTCCGGGTGCCCGGCTATGGAACAACGCAAAAAGAATTTTTTTCCAGACGACACGACTTACCCGGCAAGGTATCAAGCCCCGAGCTGACGCCCGCGGCCGGCAAAGAGGAACAATCCCGCGGCGCTCAGTACCACTGCGGGACCTGCCGGCACATCACCAAACCAGGACAAGGCAAGGCCGAGCGCGACACTGACGGCAGCGACGACACCGGCCCATACCGCCATTTGCTCGGGCGACCGGCTAAACCGGCGCGCGGCAGCCGCGGGAATGATCAACAGCGCCGTCACCAGCAGCACGCCGACAATTTTCATCGATATCGCCACCAGTGATGCCAGTAACAGACGCAGTATCAGTTTCTGGTGCTTGCCAGCAGCACCCTCGACCATGGCCAGATCCTGGTGCACCGTGAGTGCGACAAATGGCCTCCAGCAGCCGGCCAGCACGGCCAACAAAGCCAGGGATGCGGACCACATGACCAGCACCTCGGTACCAGTTACAGTCAATATATCGCCGAATAAAAGCGCCTCTATGCCCGGTCGACCACCAGGCGCCAGGGCAAGAGCAACCATCCCACCCGCAAGAAAGGTGTGGGCGAGAATGCCCAGTAAGGTGTCAGTGGCAAGTCCCTGCTTCCGCTCGAGGACGGTCAGCATCGCAGCAACTGCCAGACATACCAGCGTGACGGCAACCCCGCTGCCGACAGATAACCACAAACCCAGGGCGACGCCGAGCAGGGCGCTGTGGGCCAACGTATCGCCAAAATACGCCATCCGCTGCCACACCACGAGGCAGCCCAGCGGACCGGCAACGACGGCGACCGCCAGTCCCGCCAACAAAGCGAGCAACAGAAAGTCATACATGATGCCCGTCTCCCGCGCGCCGTGACGGCGCCGACTGGCCGGTAGCTGGTACGTGTTCTATATCGTGGTGATGATCGTGATCGTGAACGTAAAACGCGGTTTTTTCGCCAAACAGCGCCACAAAGGCCGGATCTGTAGAGACCTGATTAGGTGTGCCGGAACAACAAACGTGGCCGTTGAGACAGACGACCTCATCCGTAGCGGCCATGACAAGGTGCAAATTGTGCGACACCATAAAAATAGCACAGCCGAACTCCTGACGCAGACTGGCAATCAACCTGTAAAGCGCTTCCTGACCAGTGACATCAACCCCCTGCACCGGCTCGTCGAGCACCAGCAAGTTGGGCCGGCGCAGTAGAGCGCGCGCCAATAACATACGCTGGGTTTCCCCTCCCGACAGGCCCTGCACCGGCCGCTTGAATAAATGGCCTATACCGGTTCGCTCCAGGGCCTGCAGGCAGGCGGTTTTGTCCCGCTCGACAATCTGCAGAAATCGCCCCACAGAGAGGGGTAACGTTGGCTCTATATGCAGTTTCTGTGGCATGTAGCCGACGCGCAGATCTTTTGAACGGTGGATCGAACCGGTATCAGGCGACGTCAGCCCCAACAACACCTTAACCAATGTCGTTTTGCCGGCGCCGTTTGGCCCGATAAGCGTGACGATGCGACGCGGCTCAATCTCCAGATCAATATTCTGCAGGACAACATGGTCGCCGTAGTGTTTACCGACGCCGTGCATATCGACAAGGGCGGCGCTAGTCATCGGCTTTGCCCCGGCATTGTGGACACAGGCCGGTAACCTCAACCGCCTGGCCGTGCACTTCGAAATCGGCGCGTGCCGCCGCCGCGCCGATGGCGTTATCGATAGCTTCGAAACTACTTTCAGCCGCGCTG
Organism: Cellvibrionales bacterium UBA5860; assembly: GCA_002431545.1. Classification (GTDB taxonomy): domain Bacteria; phylum Pseudomonadota; class Gammaproteobacteria; order Pseudomonadales; family Porticoccaceae; genus HB2-32-21. Next base: position 15,936 of record DJFY01000073.1, read on the forward strand.
CCGCAGGCCTGACAGACAAAAACCGCGAAGCGGTGCGGATTGCCCGGAAACGGACACCCGATATATGCATTCAGGGTCGCCAGGCGATGCGCCAGGCCCTGCTCCAGAAGAAAGTCTATCGCACGGTAAACCGTAGGAGGCTTCACGCTTTTTTCGCCGGCATCCGACAATTGTTCTATGATCTCGTAGGCCCCCAGGGGGCGATGACTTTGCCACAACAAACGCAGCACGTTTTCGCGAATCGGTGTCAGCCGCACCTTGTGCTGTTCACACAAACTGCGGGCACGCTGCATAGCGGCATTTTGGCAGCGCAGGTGATTGTGCTCACGATACGCCACCCTGGAATTACTCAACATCGCCGCCTCCTCCCCTCTATTGTTATAGAATAACTCGTTTGCGCCAGACTAGTATCGAACACCCAAGGGCACAAGCCCGAAACGCATAACGTTATAACATTACATAAATATGAAGCATCTTCTGTTCGCCTGTATATACCTGCTGTCCTGCCCCGCCTGGTCCGAGATGCTGGTCGTGACCACTATTCCGCCCCTTAAATTCATTCTGGATGAATTTGCCGGCGATGACATCGAGGTCCGCACACTTCTGTCCGCCCAGGCTGAACCCCATCACCACTCAATGCGTGTATCGGAAGTCATTCTGCTCGAACAGGCTGACCTGGTGCTATGGGTAGGCCCGCAACTGGAGACCTATCTCAGCAATACCATTGCCAAACTGAACCCGGAAAAAGTAATTACCGCCAGCGCCCTACCCGATATTGAAAAGTCGGTGACCACAAGTGGCGACCCGCACATCTGGCTCAACCCGGATCACGCCCGCGTTATCGCTTCGGAAGTCGCTGGGTGGATCGTCGCCCGGGAACCCGCCCTGCAGGCGCGAATTCTGGCCGATTCGACGCGTTTCAACACCGCACTAACCACATTGGCCGAGGAGCTTGCCGTTCGACTGGCGCCCCTGAAACAACTCAACATCCTGGTAGACCATAACGCTTTTTATCATTTCTTCCTCTATTTCGGGCTGAATGAAGCCGTGTCCCTGAAGACCAAAGACGGCCTGGCAAAAAGCGCGGGGCAGCTTCGCCACGTACTGGACCGGGCGGCTTACGATTGTGTGATCGCCGAACCCCACTCGAGCCATCACCGTATGCAACACATCGCGGCAAACGCCAACGCGCCGCTCATCGTGCTTGACCCCCTGGGTGGCAGCATCGAAGCCAGCCGCCACCCTTATCGGGCGCTGCTGGAACAGCTCGCCACAGACCTTGAAAAATGCCTGCAACCGAACCACGGATCGCTCGGCCCTGCGGAACAACTCGACGAAGGCACAACTGTTACCGGGGCAAATCAGGTACTCGATTAATTCTGTGTAGCAAAATCCTGCGAAACTGCGCCGGATCCTTACTGGGGCGGCCGGTAAGCTCAAGGGGTTGACGCTGACGGGTCGCTAAGCGCGACAACCAGAACTGCTGGGCCGCGATACAACACACCGCTTGCCAGGCATCATACTCGCTGTGGCTGAACGGTCGATGCGCGGCATAGGCCTCCAGCAAGGGGAGCGCGCGTGCCGCGTCAACTTCGCCATCGGGTCGACTGGCCCAGTCGTTCAGGGCAATCGCTACGTCGAGCAGCAACCAGTCCGTGCAGGCACCCTGAAAATCGATCACCGCGCTGAGCTTATCACCCAAAAACAGGGCGTTGTCGCGAAACAAATCGGCGTGAATTGCACCGGCGGGCAGAGCGTGGACACTACCGGCGAGCGCTTGTAACGCAGCCTGGCCACCCTGTTGCCCGCGGACCAACTCGACATCTGCACTCGGCAATACGGGACTCAGCTCCACCAGCACCTGCCGCGACCAGGATAGGCCATAGGGGTTTTCCCGGCGCCCGGCAAAGGCCTTCCCCCGGCGATGCATCCGACCTAAAAAAGCGCCGATCTCCGCGCAGTGCTTGGGCAGCACCTGCTCCAGATGCTGCCCGGCCATACGCGGCGCCAGCAATGCCGGTTTACCGGCAACAGAAAGTTGTCTGCACCCGTGGCGATCCGCGACGAAATCCGGCACCGGCAGCCCCGCCGTCTTGAGGAAGGCAGCAAGCGTGACAACAAACGGTATGCCTGTGTAATCCGCGGATTCGAGTACAGTCAGCACCCATTCGTCCGAAACGCCCACCGGGCCGCCGAATTTCCGGGTGCGTAGAAAATAGGTGGTGTTTTCCAGGCCGTCGGCGACACCCTCGAAAGACACCAATTCGCCCAGAGACAGCGCGCCGACCAGATTTTCAAGTTCCCCGCGCTCGACCCGGGTATACACTGCCATGCCGCTATTACCTCCCGCCGCTTTCGCGCCGCGCAAACAGAACCGCACCGCCGGTAAACACGGAACGTCGCATTAAAACCCCACCGACACTTGGTGTATCCTTGCGGCGGATCATCAGGTCGCCTTTCATGAACACTGCCTCTGCCCCCATCATACTCGTCGACGGCTCGTCTTACCTGTATCGCGCCTTTCACGCCCTGCCCCCGCTTACCAACTCGCGAGGCGAACCGACCGGCGCCGTCAAAGGGGTTATTGCCATGCTGCGCAAGCTGCAAAAGGATCACCCGGAAAGCCCCATCGGCGTCGTTTTCGATGCCAAGGGAAAAACCTTTCGCGACGACCTGTACGAGCACTACAAATCCCACCGCCCGCCCATGCCCGACGACTTGCGGGCTCAGGTCCAGCCCATTCACGAGATCGTGCAGGCCATGGGCCTGCCGCTACTGATTGTCGAGGGCGTCGAGGCCGACGATGTCATCGGCACGTTGACCCAGCAAGCCGCAGCGCAGGCGCTCGACACTATTATCTCTACCGGCGACAAGGACATGGCACAGTTGGTCAACGGCCACGTCACGTTGGTCAACACGATGACCGATACGCTTCTCGATCGCGCGGGCGTGGAAGCCAAATTTGGCGTGCCACCGGAGCTGATTGTCGATTACCTGGCGCTGGTGGGGGACAAATCCGACAATATTCCCGGTGTCCCCGGCGTTGGCGAAAAAACCGCCGTAGCCATTTTGCGGGGCGTAGGTGACCTGGACGCCATTTACGGCGATATCGAAAAAATTCGCGAGCTGACATTTCGCGGCGCGAAAAAAATGCCGGAAAAACTTCTTGCCCATCGCGAAGAGGCCTACCTGTCCCGGCAACTGGCAACGATCAAGCTGGATGTCGAACTGGACATCGCGGCCGACCAGCTGACAAATACCGAGGTCGACAACGCCACCTTACTCGAGTTATTTAAAACACTGGAATTTAAAGCCTGGACCGAAGAATTACTCAGCGACGGTGCGACCTCGGAAGACAACCCCGGACACCATGCAGCGTCAAAGGAAAATTACCACACGCTGCTGACAGAGGAGGCACTAGACACTTGGCTGTCTCGCCTCACGGCCGCGAAGTTTTTTGCCTTTGACACCGAGACCACAAGCCTGAATTACATGCAGGCGCGGGTGGTCGGCGTTTCCTTTGCCGTCGAGCCCCACGAAGCGGCCTATCTGCCGTTGGCGCACGACTATCCGGGAGCTCCGGACCAGGTAGACCGCGAGTACGCGCTACAGCGACTGAAACCCTTGCTGGAGGATCCCGACCTGCACAAAGTCGGGCAAAACCTGAAATACGACAAGAGCGTGCTTGCCCGCGAGGACATCGAGCTGCGCGGTATCAGCCACGACACCATGCTCGAATCCTACGTCCTGAATTCAACCGGGTCGCGTCACGACATGGATACGCTGGCTCTGAAATACCTAGGCGAGAAGACCATTCATTTCGAAGACATCGCGGGCAAAGGCAAAAACCAACTGACCTTTAACGAAATCCCGCTCGAGCAGGCCGCACCCTACGCGGCCGAGGACGCCGATATCACTCTGCGTCTGCATCAAACACTGTGGCCCCAGTTAAGTCAGGAGCCGGGCCTCAGCGCCGTCTTCAACGACATTGAAATGCCCCTTCTGCCGGTACTCTCGCGCATCGAACGCACCGGGGCACTGGTCGACAGCGCCTTACTCCAAACACAGAGCGGCGAATTGGGCAAAAGAATCAGCGCGATCGAGTCTGAGGCCCACGACATCGCGGGCAGACCATTCAATCTGGGTTCGCCCAAACAGTTAGGCAACATTCTATTTGACGAGCTGTCTTTACCGGTGATCAAGAAAACCCCCAAAGGTGCGCCCTCGACGGCGGAAGAAGTGCTGCAAGAACTGGCCCTGGACTATCCCCTACCCCGGCTTATTCTGGAACACCGCAGCCTGAGTAAGCTCAAGTCGACCTATACCGACAAGCTACCGACGATGATTGATCCCGGGACCGGCCGCATTCACACCTCCTATCACCAGGCAGTGACCGCCACTGGCAGGCTGTCCTCTTCTGATCCCAATCTGCAAAACATTCCGGTACGCACAGAAGAAGGCCGCCGCATCCGCCAGGCCTTCATTGCGCCGGAGGGCAGCGTGCTGGTGGCGGCGGACTACTCCCAGATCGAACTGCGCATTATGGCTCACCTGTCTGGCGACGCCGGGTTGCTCTCGGCCTTCAGCGAGGGCCTCGATATCCACCAGGCCACCGCGGCCGAAGTATTCGGTGTGGAGCTGGAAACGGTGACACCGGAGCAACGCCGCAACGCCAAGGCAATCAACTTCGGCCTGATCTACGGCATGTCCGCCTTTGGTCTCGGTCGCCAGCTCAACATCGGGCGTAATCAGGCGCAGGAATATATTGATCTGTATTTCAGTCGCTACCCCGGTGTTCGCGACTACATGGCAACGATCAAATCCGAGGCCGCAGCAAAGGGTTACGTCCAAACCCTGGCCGGACGCCGGCTATACCTGCCTGAGATCAACGCGCGCAACGCCATGCGCCGACAGGCAGCGGAGCGCACGGCCATCAACGCACCGATGCAGGGCACTGCTGCGGACATCATCAAAAAGGCCATGATAGATGTCGACGACTGGCTGTGCGGCAATAACCTGCGCTCGCGAATCATTATGCAGGTACACGACGAACTGGTGCTGGAAGTCCCCGACGAAGAACTCGAGATCCTGCAAAAGGGCCTGAAAAAACGGATGGAGAGCGCGGCAGAACTAAACGTGCCGCTAGTAGTCGACGTCGGCACAGGCAGCAACTGGGATGAAGCCCACTGAGGCTAAACCCCCTCCCACCGCAAGCCGGAAGGCTGACTATTCAGAGTTTATTTTGGCGTCTATAAACAACGCTCGGCGGAAGGAACTTTTCCGCGAATGGCAGTCTAATCTTGGGCAATCGTTGATTGCTGCTTTTTCCCCTTAATTTAAGCGCTCGCTTGTTTCCCCAAACATTAGCAACGCGACCCCGGTCACATAACCGGGGTTTTTTTTGCCTGACGATATAACGACATTAAAAATGTCCATTTAATGTGAACTTTGTCACGCCACCAGAGTCACAAGTAGGGCAAGTTACATCTTCCTTGATTTAAAACTTTATACACGACCGGGCACTTCTCCCCCTCTAGGTATCTTCCCGGTCGGATATCACGCCCGGTGCTACTGCACCGGGTTTTTTTTGCCCAATACAACAACATGCTGTCATACCGGACTGATCGCTGCATACCCATTACGCCTCAGAACGTTAACCGGGTAGCACGGAAGCCGGCTACCCAGCTAAAGCTCGGCGCCCCGTTCGTACCAGCTTTTCAATTGCTGCTCGAGTTCTTCCAAACCCTGGCGCGAATGGGAGGAAAACAGTTGAACAGACAAGTCGGCAGACTGCGTCGCTACCTCGAGCTGCCGACAGACGCCATGCAGTACGTTCAGGGCTGCCCCGCGCTTCAGTTTGTCAGATTTGGTCAATAGAATATGTACAGGCATGCCCGCCTCGACAGCCCACAGCACCATCTGTTCGTCGTATGGCTGGAGTGGGTGCCGCACATCCATAAGCAACACCAGCCCCTGCAGTGAGCGACGCCGCTGCAAATAGTCAGCGAGGTTGCGATCCCAGGCAACTTTCATCGCCTTCGGCACTTTGGCGAAACCGTAACCGGGCAGATCTACCAGTCGACAATGCTCAGTCAACGCGAAAAAGTTTATGAGTTGGGTTCGGCCCGGCGTCTTGCTGGTGCGAGCAAGCCCGCTTTGTCTCGTCAAGGTGTTGATCGCACTTGATTTTCCCGCATTGGAGCGGCCGGCAAACGCGACTTCGACACCTGAGTCTTCAGGGCATTGCGGCACGGTCTGCGCGCTTTGCATAAAACGCGCTTGCTGAAAAGAAATAACTTCACCCATCGTAAAAGTATAACCCTTAAGTTTGATATTAAGATTGGTATATAATGCCGCGATTTTTTCAATCCTGTCCCGAGGGGCGGCGCATCACTCCCAGCTTGGAGACGAGTTTTTCTAAATGAAATCAAAGCATCCCAGAAATTGTCCGGTCGGCGTCATATCGCGCGCCTTTCTTGCCAGCCTAGCCCTGGTGGCGCTGGCCTCTACCAGCCATGCGGGGGGCGACGCAGCGGCGGGTAAAGCCAAAACCGCGATCTGCGCCGCCTGCCATGGCGCCGACGGCAATAGCCCTAGCCCAGCCTTCCCCAAACTGGCAGGGCTGGGAGAAAAATACCTCATCAAGCAAATGCGGGACATCAGGGATGGCGAGCGCGCGGTCGCCGAAATGACCGGCATGTTGGCCAATTCCAGCGATCAGGACATCGCGGACATCGCCGCCTATTACGACAGCCAGAAGGCACAGCTATCCGGTGCCAAGGAAGACCCTAAAAAACTCAAGCTCGGTGAAAAAATCTACCGTGCCGGCAACCTCGAAACCAGCGTGCCCGCCTGCACCGGCTGCCATTCGCCCGCTGGCAACGGCAACGCCCCTGCAGGGTACCCGGCTATCGGCGGCCAGCACGCAGACTATACGGCGAAACAACTACGCGCTTTTCGCACCGGCGCCCACGACCCGGAAGACCCGGCTGCGCGACTCAACGACGACGCCAAAGTCATGCGCGGCGTTGCTGCACGTATGACTGACCAGGAGATCGACGCGGTCGCCAATTACATCAGCGGCCTGCACTGATCCCCAACTTACCCTGAAGGGGCGGACCGAACTTACGTTCTGCCCCCCGCCCGGCGTAGGCTACAGGGAACCAGACGCTTGCAGGCAGTCTAATCTGCCACGTCAGCAAGATTGGATAGAGGGAGATCTAAACGATGCGCTCCACCCTGAGACCTACAACGGGTTTGATTGCAACCTGGCTACTCGCCCTGGCCATGGCGCATTCCGAAATCAGCCTGGCCGCAGAGACCTACGTAGCCGGGAAACACTACCAGCTGCTCGAACAACCAGTCCCCACGAGCGACCCGGAACGCATCGAAGTGACCGAAATCTTCTGGTACGGCTGCAGCCACTGCTACGATTTTGAAGCACTGCTCGAACCCTGGGCGGAAAAGTTATCGGGAGACGTGGTATTCGTGCGCAACCCCGCCGTCTGGCATCCCACCATGGAACTCCATTCGCGGGCATTCTACACAGCCAAAGTCATGGGATTGCTCGACACCCTGCACCCAGTGATATTCAAAGAAATTAACGTCGAGAAAAACAAACTGGCCAGCGAAGAAGCTCTGGCTGAGCTTTTCGTGGCCCACGGCGCAGACAAAGAAAAGTTTCACAAAACATTTAACTCTTTCGGTGTAAGCAGCGCAGTACGGCAGGCCCAGGCCCGACAGCGAGGCTACCAGGTCAAAGCGACACCGGAAATGGTGGTTAACGGTAAATACCGCATTACTTCCCGGCTCGCCGGCTCCCACGCCGACATGCTGGAAATAGCCGCCTACCTTGTCGCCAAAGAGCGAGAAAATCTGAGCAGTACCGAAGACAGCTAGGAACTGCCCGCCCCACTTATTCTCAGCACTGAAATAGCTCAGCTCGATTGAGCAGACCTTACAAAAATGCTGTGCGGCGCGAACGGGTAATCCGGGCTTTTTTGGCCCAATGGATTACCCTCGCCGAAAGCGGTTTTTTCGCCCAACTCTTTGTTTCACGAAAGCATAAGGCGTGCAGTGTAGTGAGTCTACATAAACAACTGATAACGCGGTTGGGCGGAAGAAGGGTTTCGGCCGTTCTTCTGAAAAAGAAAGGGCTTGCAGCTAAAAAAGCGCCACTCGGCATTGCTCGCTGCTTATTTGGAATACCCAAACCACACGCCTCGCGCTCTAATTGGCGCTTTCTTTAGCCACAACAGGGGCAACCCATTGAGTGTTAACAGGCCTAATACAGCTCAGATATACTCAAGAGAGAACGATGGAAACCAGACTTTATTTTTTACTCGGTGATTTGCTGGCCTGCGTGCTAGTGGCGGTGGTCGCCGCTTGCGCCTGCGCGGCGATCTTTTCAGACGCCTGGCCCATGGTGCTGTTGATGCCGGTGAGCATGGTGGTGGGCATGTTTATCGGCCTGCTGGTGGCGGTGCTGGCCGGGTTGATTTATTTCTTTGGAGCCATGGAGATCATGGTGCCGACCATGTTTACCGGCATGGTGGCCGGGATGTGGGGAGCGATGGTAGGCGCTGGCCCGGAATTCAGCTATGCCTCGCTGGCGATGCAGGGTGCTATCCTTGGCCTGGTGGTGAATGTGGCGATTCGGATTTACAGCATGTCGCTGAGCGGCATAAAACATTACTAACCATTTAACGCGGCTGGCAACTTATGGCGGACTTAACCACCAAACGAAAATGGGATCGGGCAGCCAAAAACTTTGATTTTATGGCGGCCAAGGGGCCAGAAGAGCGCTGGGCGGGATGCAAAAAGGCGTTGTTTTCCCACATGCAAGGCAAGGTACTGTTCCTGGCGGTGGGCACGGGGCTGGATATTCCGAACTTCCCACCGGGGCAGGATATCACCGGCATCGATATCAGTTCACGGATGCTCGAAAAAGCCAAACCCCGCGCCGCCACTTATGAAGGCAAGCTGGAACTACTGGAAATGGATGTCCACGACATGCCCTTTGCCGATGACAGCTTCGATCAGATTTACACCTCCTGTACCTTCTGTTCGGTGCCCAATCCGGTCAAGGGTCTTGAATCCCTGAAACGGGTGTTAAAGCCCGGTGGCGAGCTGCGTATGTTCGAGCATACGGGCAGTCAATACTTCCCCTTTAACGTGATGATGCACATCATGACGCCCCTGAGCCGCAAGATCGGGCCGGACATGAACCGGGATACGGTGGAAAATGTTCAGCTAGCGGGCTTTGAGGTGATCGAGGTGGGAAATATCTTCCTCGATGTTGTGAAAACGATTTATGCCAAAAAGCCGCGTTAACTAGCAGGCCCTGCCAGCATTGAAAACGACTGCCCACACAACCGAAGCACGCAGGAAGAGGCTAATATGATGAAGCAGTGCTAAGCGCTTGGTGCATCCGCGTTGTTTGAACGCGATCCCAACACTTTGCGCCATTCCCGCAGTTTCAATTCAATGCTTTCCGCAGTGTGGATCTGGGGTTTTGACGGCTTCTTATCTTCTTCCTGCTCACGCTGCTCGACCAAACTTTTGGCCTTTTCGAACGCCGCACTAAAGCTATCGGTATAGGGAATCGCCTGCTCCAGCAAAGCCTGACCAAAGTAGGTAAAGCGGCTCTCGTCAGCGCAGCCAAAGGATCGGCGGTCCTCAGATGATGCTGTTAAAACCATGGTGGTAGGGCTTTTCACGGCATTGACAAAGATTCCGGAATAGCAGGCGGAGACCACGACGACTTTGTGTTTAATCCCGCTTTTATCAAGCATGTCACCCAGGGCATCAGGGCTTAAGTCAGTCAGTACTAGCCCCCGATGGTCCAAAGCCAGCCCCGATTCGCGGCTGCCATGGCTAGTGGCGTAGATAAGAAGAATGTCGTCGTCCTTGTCCATCACCTCGCCGAGGCGAAGAATGGCTTGCTCGATACTGGTAATGGTCGCCAGTGGTTGACTATGGATGTCCCGTTGGCTGTTGACGAGAAAGACGGCCCGTTCGGTGGCATGAAAGCGGGGGAGAAAATCCTGCTGCAAAAATTTAATTTCCCGATGAAAAACTTCCTGCTCGCCCCAGCCGGCAATGCCCAAAACAAACAGGTCAGGCTGGTCGGGGTTGCCGGGCTTTAGCGCGGCCAGGGTCTTTTCAAGGCTTTGTTGCTGATTGTAAATGGCATGTTCAGCGATCTCGCCGCCGGAGTGGATGGTAAATTGATTGTCGCCCTCAATCAGGGTGCCGTATTTCCACTTGCCGGTGAAGGTTTTAATGTCGTCGACCGGCTCAGCGTAAGTGTAAATACCTTCGCCGTGTTTGTTTCCAGACGAAAACTCTCCTTCGTAGATATTACCTTCAGCGTCGCGGTATCTGCCCTTGCCTTCGTAGTAGTTATATTCGAATCCGCCTTCATAGAATGAGCCGTCAGTGCCATTGTATGTACCTTTACCCGTGAGAAAACCGTGGTCGAATTCACCGACCCACCTGTTGCCTTCTTCGTCGGTCATCTCACTTTTTCCCTTAGCCGTCCAGGACTCGAACTGTCCGATAACAACCCGTCCCTCAGTGCTGGTATGACTTCCCTGACCGGTGAAGCTGTCTTCGACGAAATCGCCTTCGTAAATGTCGCCGTCCGCCGTGGTGTAGCGGCCGACGCCATGCATCATCCCATCCTTGAACTCACCACGGTATTCGTCACCATTGGGCAGACTGAATTCGCCCTTACCATGCCTTACACCGCCGCGCCGGAGCATGCCGGAATAAAGCGAACCGTCATCTGATTTCCAGGTACCTTCCCCTTCAATATCACCGTTAACAAAGTCGCCTTCATACTTGTCTCCTGTTACATAAGTGACTACGCCGAAGCCGTGCGCTCGACCGTTACGGTATTCTCCAACATGAGTATAAAGATCAGGCGAGGTGTATCTTCCCTGTCCGTCAAATAAACCGTTACTGAAGTTACCAGTGTATTCGTCGCCATTAGTCCAGCGCAGGAGTCCCCGTCCATTGAGTATGCCGGAGGGGTCTGTCTCGCCGGTGTAGGTGCTTCCGTCGGCAAACGTGAGTTTGGAATCCATCAGTGTTTGCAATTGGCTTGTACCCAGTGACGTTTGTGTAAAAACGATTAAGGCAGAGCTAAGGCCAAGACCAAAATAAACAACAGGGTAGAGATATTTACGCATGAGCTGTTCAAAGTCCTTTTTCAGAAATCCGGTATTGTGGCCGAATATAATCCGCGACAGGCCTAGATACAGCTATGAGTATAAAGGGTTTACGGTATGCAAAAATTCAACTAGTGCGCAAAAAAACGATAAGAAAGAATAAAAAAAAGGGGCGTTTCAGCCCCTATTATGTCGCCGCAATTATTGATTAGCTTAGTCGACCTATCGCCTCGATCACTGCGGTGGTCTGTTCGACCATGACCATATGCCCAGCTTTCGGGATGGTAATCAACTGGCTATTGGCAATCGCGGCATTAAAAGCTTCGGCATAAGGCAAGCCAATGAGCTTGTCGGATTCGCCCCAGATCAGCACGGTTTTGGCTTTGACGCGATAAAGCCGCTCACTCAGCCCGCGGTCCGGTACGGGGAACAGGATTTTTCCGGCCATGCCGAGTTGCCTGGCGTTTTGAATCAGGAAGGCGGTGAGAAATTCAGGGTCGGAAAAATCCGCACCGGCCGTCATGGCTGCGGCCCCGGCTTCCGGATCGTGGAACAGCAGCTCCGGCAGCTCGTAGGGCATGGTGGCAAACACGTCGGGAATCGGATGTTCATCGAGCCACAAGCCAGCAGAAGAAATCAAACACAGTTTGTCGATATCATTGGGCGCTATCGCGGCCATTTCCGCAGCAATCATGCCCCCCATGGAATGGCCGACCACAATGGGTTTATCGAGCCCGAGGCCACTCATCACGTCGTGTGTGTGCAAGGTGAAGTCGAGCATCGTGCGAATCTCGCTGCTCTCTTCGGACTCACCAAAGCCCGGCAGGATCGGCGCAAGGACGTGATACTTTTCCGCCAGCGCCGACAAAAATGGATTGCCGGCATCAATGCCACCGGCGCCGTGCAAAAACAACAAATCGGGGCCGGAACCACTTTCAAGTAAGTGAATATCGGCTTTGGGTGCGGTATATGTCTTCAGTTCCATGATCATGCCCCCGCCGCAGCTTTGCGCTCGGACATCGGCCCAGGGGTAGCGCGTTTGTCGAGTGGGTCAATCCAGAATCGATTATCGTCCGCGTACTCCGGCCACATGTTGCGCAGATGCGGCATGACTTCTTCGGCAAACAATTTGGTGGAGTACCGGGTTTTTTCTATAGGCATGTCGCCGACATGGATCAGGCAAAATATATTGCCCACGCGCAAACCTTTGATGAGTTCTTCCATTTTCTCCCGCACCGTGGCCGGGCTGCCGGCAATCACGTAACCCTCGTCTACCAGTTGCTTCCAGGGCATATGCGCCGCCTCGCCCAGGTTAGGTGTGAACTGAGATAGCGCACCCGACTTGATGGTTTTAATGGTCCGATAGCCCGGCGCATCGGCAAAACCGGGTGCCACATGCAGGCAGCGGTTAAAGAAGTAACTGACATGGTCTTTGTAGAGCTTCTCAGCCTCGGCATCGGTCTCGGCGACGCAAATGGTCTGCGCAAAACCGGCGCGGTAGGGCGATTCATCCGGTTCGTTGCGCTCGGTCAGGCGATCCCAATAGCCCTGCAGGAGTGCCTTGGCGCGAATGTAGCCGGAAAAGCTCAGGTATGAATAGGAATAAGTGTTATCTAAACAGAAGTCGTAGGTTTCCACCGATCCACCGCCAGGCACGTGAATGGGCGGCGGGTTTTGAATCGGCTTGGGCCAGGTGTTCACGTAGCGCAGCTTTGTGTAGCGCCCGTTCCAGGCGAAGGGATCGGTTTCCCGCCAGGCTTTTTTAATCAGATCGTGGGCCTCCTGATAACGCTCGCGGGTTAGCGCGGGGATTTCGCCATAGCAGTAATTGACATCCATGGAAGAACCCACCGGAAACCCGGCGACAAGCCGTCCACCGGTAATCACGTCGAGCATGGCAAATTCCTCGGCCACACGAATCGGCGGGTTATACAAGCCCAGGGAGTTACCCAGGACGACGACCGCAGCATTCAGCGCGCGGCGGGAGATCGCCGCCGCCATAATATTGGGCGAAGGCATGAGCCCGTAGGCATTTTGGTGGTGCTCGTTAATACCGAGGCCGTCATAGCCCAGAGAGTCGGCATACTCGAGCATGTCGAGATAGTCGTTATAGACATCGTGGCCTTTGACCGGATCGTAGAGCTTGGCATCGATGTCGACCCAGACGGAACGATGTTCCTTGCGAAAGTTTTCTGGCAAATGCGGCCAGGGCATGAGGTTGAACCAGGTAAATTTCATTGTTGTCCCCTGTGAGAAATGTCCTGCTGTCACGCTTACTGTGGTTTGAATTTGCGCGACAGCTTGGATTTGCGCAGCACTTTGAATTTGCGCAACAACGATAAAGGCGTTTTAGCGCTTGGAAACATCATAGCGTCGCCACAGCCAACAACCGGTCTCCGAAATGTGCTATTTATGACTACCGGGTTTTTTCCAGCTAACGGGATACAGGTTTGATCAACGTACCACGCACAGGTCTCAGGGACAGCCGTCCGGCGTGCAGGCAGCACCTTCTTCTGTAACCGTCTTTTCCTGGATTCGGTCAATAACATTGAGAAAGACGTCGCTGGCCTGACCGCCACTGATCGCGAACATGCCGTCAAAACTGAAAGCGGGGACACCGGAGACCCCATTGCGGCGGGCGAAATCGATCTGCTCGCGGACACGGGCGACACCGTCTTCGCTTTCGAGAAAATCTCTCGCTTCCTGCCGATCCAGGCCCACTTCCCCAGCGATGTCCGCGAGTACATCTTTGTCGCCAACAAAACGACCCTGGCACAGGTAAGCCTCGAACAGCGCCTCTGCCATTTCGTTCTGTTTTCCCTTGTGCCAGGCAAAATCCAGCACGCGGTGCGCGTCGAGTGTGTTCGCGCCCCGTTCCAACAAGTCAAAGCGGAAGTCTATGCCCGCCGCTTTGCCGGTTTGCGTAATGTGCTCGAACATCATGGCGATACGCTCGGCGCCGTACTTGCGCTCTACGGTTTCCCGATAGGGGTAGCCCTCGGGTGGCACTTCCGGGTGGAGCTGATAAGGAAACCACTGGATTTCAAACTCAATATCGGGACGTTGCGCCAGCGCCTTCTCCAGATTCTTTTTGCCCACATAGCACCAGGGGCAGGCTACGTCAGAAATAATATCGATTTTCATAAGGCGTTCCCTCCTGTTACCGAACGCGTGGCACTTAAAACCTGTTTTGGCAAAACTGTGGCTTCCAGCGAGGCTTTCGTAAACCAAACTCTCGCCTTGAACAAAACCCAGGCTTTAAAAGAAAACGCGCTGGTTAATATGCAGTCTTTCAACCAAGCGATCGTGTAATTAATCGTACATCTAACTCATCATTCGCCTGACTAATAATAGTACAGCGCGGCCTTACAGCACACCTACTTGTATTACCTCAGGGATTCACCAAGAATGTCCCCGTTTTCAGTCACTACGGTCGCCAACTCGTTTTTTTCACCGGCGATACAGCACCTTAGCGGGGAGCAAATAACAACCATGGCCACACTCAAAGGCATCGCCTACCGTAAGAAAACCAAAGCCGACATGCTTGAAGCCGAAAGCATCAGTATCACGCCGGAACGCGGTGTCGAAGGCGATTACCGGGGTAAACCAAACGACCGGCAGGTCACCGTGATGAGCGTGGAAGCCTGGCAGCGAGCCTGTGATGAAATCCATGTCGAGCTGCCCTGGACGACCCGCCGAGCCAACCTATTGGTAGAGGGCCTCGAATTTGGTCCCCATTGCGTCGGCGACGTCATTCAAATCGGCGATGTCCAGATGCGCATCACCCGGGAAACCGACCCCTGCCGACGCATGGAGCAGGCCCAAAAGGGTCTGATGAAGGCGCTCGTACCCGAATGGCGCGGCGGCGCCTGCTGTCGCGTTATTAGCGGCGGCGAAATCGCTGTCGGCGATCCGGTTGTTCTGTTGCCAGACTGACTACACGCACCACAACAGAAGTTCCGAATACGGCTGGTTTTGGCTGGTGGGCCATCTACACTGTCCGCATGGTAAACCCGATGCTCGACACCCTCGATGCTGCCAAACCTTGATGCCTGTAAATATAGCCGCGCCCGGCACGCACGCGATGCGCGTTTTGATGGGCTGTTCTTTGTCGGCGTACATTCGACCGGCATCTACTGTCGACCCATTTGCCCGGCAACACCGGCAAAGGAAGCCCATGTCAGCTACTATGAAAGCACCCTTGCCGCCAGCGAGGCGGGACTGCGCCCTTGTCTGCGTTGCCGTCCGGAAAGCGCACCCGGCTCACCCGCATGGCGGGGCACACAGACGACTCTGGCGAGAGCGCTTCGTCTAATAGACGCCGGGGAGTGGCGCGGCCAGCCTCTGCCCGAGTTTGCACAGCGCCTCGGCATCACTGACCGTTACCTACGTCAGCTTTTTTATAAACACCTGGGCGTATCGCCACTAAAATACGCCAACTACCAGCGCGCACTCTTTGCCAAACGATTGCTGCAGGAGACGACATTACCGGTGACCGCAATCGCCGATATCGCCGGTTTTAGCAGTGTCCGACGCTTTAACACCGTGTTTGCCGAGACCACCGGACTCAACCCGCGACAGCTACGCGCCGACAACAAAAAACTGCGCAACAGCATGCGTGGCGATGCCGACAGACAAGCAGGAGATAATCTCAACGCCGGCAACTATTTGACCCTGTTTCTGGCTTACCGACCGCCCTACGACTGGCGCGGCATTCAGCAGTTCTTTGAAACACGGCAAATCCCAGGATTGGAGCAAGTGACTCGCGATACTTATAGTCGTAGTTTCGATTGCGACGGCAATGCCGGCTTTTTTATCGCCACCCATCGGGAAAGTAAAAACGGCTTTGAAGTAAAGATATTTTCCGAGAGTCACCGCGCGACACTGGCCGTCAGCCAGGGTATTCGCCGCGTGCTCGACCTGGATGCCAACTCGACAGAGATCGATCAACACCTCCACTCACATCCCGCGCTGGCAAAAAATTTTCGGCCGGGACAACGGTTGCCCGGCGTGTGGTCCGCCTTTGAAGCCGGCGCACGCGCCATCCTCGGACAACAGGTGTCCGTTAAAGCCGCTCGCAATCTGGTCACGACACTCGTCGAGAAACTTGGCGCACGCACAACTTCGTGCAGCAATGGCTACGACGGTCCGCGTTTGCTCTTCCCATCGCCAAATGCCGTCGCCCGCTCGCGACTCGACTTTCTCGCCATGCCCCAATCCCGGCGCAAAGCCCTAAGGGCACTAGCGCGTTACTTTGTTACGCAAACCCCAACTCGTCATACTGAAATGGATACACCACGTTTTGACGACTGGCTGCAATTGCCAGGTGTTGGCCCCTGGACCTGCCAGTATGCAGCCATGCGCATGGGCCATCCGGATATTTTTCTAGCAGGCGATCTCGGTGTTAAAAATGCCGTAAAACAAATACAGACTGCGAATACCAGCCAGAACACTGCCGAAGCCATCGGCGAGGCACTCAGCCCCTGGGGCAGTTACGCCACGCTTGCGCTTTGGAGTAGCCTGAACCAGTAACACACCCGTTGACGGAGTACGCTATGTTGAGGCCCACCCCCGAAATTACCGATTTTTTTTCCGCGCTACCCAGTCCTATCGGGCCTCTGGCCTTACTGGCTTCGACTAAGGGCCTTACGGAAATCCGTTTCGCCAATCATTCACAGGCGCGCGCTACTACCAGGGACAAAAGAAACGAATATATAGACACGGCCATTAAACAGCTCAAAGAATATTTCGCCGGCAATCGCCAGGTGTTTGATTTAACCCTGGATGAAGGTGGTACGGATTTCCAGCGCTCGGTATGGGCCCAGCTTCGTGCCATCCCCTTCGGAGAAACTGTCAGCTACGGCGCAGTCGCCAAAGCCATCGGCAAACCCAAAGCTGCCCGCGCGGTGGGCATGGCCAACAACCGCAATCCCATGCCCATTATTACGCCCTGCCATAGAGTCATAGGCAGCGACGGCTCGCTGACTGGCTTTGGCGGGGGCCTGGATGTGAAACGGTGGCTGTTAGACCACGAACGAGCCACCGATTAACCGCAGAGGTGG
>DJFY01000073.1:33429-35973 GCA_002431545.1 Cellvibrionales bacterium UBA5860
CATCAGCGGGAATCTCGTAATCGGCGCTGCTGCCGCCGCCAGAACGATCAACGGCCGTCGCCGTTTGCACCATTCCCATGGCTTCGGTACGCAGCATGAGGCCATCTTCAGTCATGCAGCTCGTCGCCACACCGCCCATGCCCGAATAATCGATACAGGTTTCTCCGGCAATGGTGCGCTCATTGCCGGTACTGGAAAACCCCATAGCGTTGAGCCAGGCTTCTCCGACCTGCTTCGGATCATTGCCACTATTTTCAATCTGCTGCACGATCATGTCGTACATAGGGTTTGTGGTGACAGTGGCCTTGCCGTTTTCCAGGTTGATATTGTAGATCTTGTCGCGAACCGTCACCGCACGGGTACGGGTTTTCTGGGTAATACCCATCATGGACATGGTAGTGTCGGTAATTTCTACTTGCTCGGCGCACCAGTTCCGACAACCCCGCTCCACTGTGCCTGTCATCATGCCGGTTTGCTCATACTGAATCCGATAGTGTTCGACGGGATGCAACCGCAAGTCGCTTTCAGCATCGGCGCAACCTACGATCACGGCAAGGCCAATGCCAAACAAAGCGGTATTCAGAGATTTGCTGCTCAGCGGGATCATTCCAACGCTCCTTGTATTGTTTTCGGGACATTATCGAGAAAGGCGCGAATCATGAGCAGCAGCCGTTCGCTTGTCAACGCTAGGCAGCCAAACTAAGAACCATAACTGTAGCTGTTGTTGGGCAAAGCTCATCAAATTGTTTTGTTTTCTTTACGATACCTGGAACATCCTCTCTATCGCACATTGAGAATCCAAATCGCTCGAAAAAACCCCTGGCCGTTGTAGTTAAAAGATAAAACCGATGTATACCTAGATCTATAGCTCTAGCTTTTGCCAAGCTGAATATCTCAGATGCAACGCTCTGACCTTTAAAGCCATTTTTAACAGCAAATGAGCGCAGAAGACCAAACCTACCGCAAGTTTCAAAGCCGCCAACACCGACAACTCCATTGCCATTTTCGGCGATAACAAAATTACTCAGGTGTTCGCTACAATCACCCGAAGGAAGCTCATAGCTTTCTAATAATTCCTGTATCTCCTTCAAGTCAGCCGGGTAAGCTTGTCGATATCTCAATGCTTTACTCCCTGAGACGATAACGGAACTACGGATATACAACAGCCGGTTGAAAATTTATTTTCATAACGGCTGATGGTTTCGTTCGCTTGTTACACAGTGCTGGCGTGTGGAACAAGTGCGTGGTAATCCGCAACTCCGTTACACCCGGCGCGCAAGCGTCGAGTGTAACAGTGGGATATGGACACATTTGCCCAACAACGTTCTATAGAGAATTTATTGGGGCCGGGCAGAATAGTTATATTTCTCATCATGTTATAGCCAATCCCATTTGTTTTGCCGAATATCTTAGGTGTCCACCTTACTGTTTTCAATAAAGCAACCGGGGATTTGTTTTGATACCTGGAGTCGGATGCACAGTTCAGGGCTTCGCACAGCAGATTTTGCGATAAGGCTAACTGTCAATTTCCCCTTTTCAGTACAAATCCAAGCCTTCTAGAATCCGATCCACGCGGCTTTTTACATCTTCCGTCATGGTAATAGGCCTTCCCCATTCCCGCTGTGTTTCCGCAGGCCATTTGTTGGTTGCATCGAAACCGATCTTTGAGCCGAGGCCGGAAACCGGCGAGGCGAAGTCGAGATAATCGATAGGAGTGTTTTCCACCATGACGGTGTCCCGCGCCGGGTCCATGCGGGTGGTCATGGCCCAGATCACGTCTTTCCAGTCGCGGGCGTTGATATCATCATCGGTGACGACTACGAATTTGGTGTACATAAACTGGCGCAGAAACGACCACACCCCCATCATCACCCGCTTGGCGTGGCCGGGGTATTGTTTTTTCATGGTGACCACGGCAAAGCGGTAGGAACAGCCTTCTGGCGGCAGGTAAAAATCCGTGATTTCCGGAAACTGCTTTTGCAGCAGAGGCACAAAGACTTCGTTCAGGGCCACCCCGAGTATTGCGGGCTCATCCGGCGGCCGGCCGGTATAGGTGCTGTGGTAGATGGGGTCCTTGCGGTGGGTAATGCGCTCGATGGTCATCACGGGAAAGCGCTCCACTTCGTTGTAGTAACCGGTGTGATCGCCAAAGGGGCCTTCGTCGGCTTCGTCGCCGGGCATGAGATGCCCCTCCAGCACAAACTCAGCACTGGCCGGTACCTGGAGGTCATTGCCCAGGCAAGGCGTGACCATGGTTTTTTCACCGCGCAGCAGGCCGGCAAAGGCGTATTCAGAGAGGGTATCGGGCACCGGTGTAACCGCACCGAGAATCGTGGCAGGGTCGGCACCCAGGGCAACCGCGACCGGGAAAGGTTCACCAGGGTGGGCCTGCTGCCACTCGCGAAAATCCAGCGCCCCGCCCCGCTGGGCCAGCCAACGCATGATGACACGGTTTTTCCCGATCACCTGCATGCGGTAGATGCCCAGATTCTGCCGCTCTTTTTCCGGCCCACGGGTGACCACGAGCGGCCATGTGATGAGCGG
>DJFY01000073.1:36085-42501 GCA_002431545.1 Cellvibrionales bacterium UBA5860
TCACCTGCATGCGGTAGATGCCCAGATTCTGCCGCTCTTTTTCCGGCCCACGGGTGACCACGAGCGGCCATGTGATGAGCGGGCCGGCATCTTCCGGCCAGCAGGTTTGAATGGGCAGAGCGCCCAAATCCACCTGGTCGCCTTCCAGAACAACTTCCTGGCAAGGCGCTTTTTTGACCACGTTGACAGGCATGTTTAACACCGGCTTGAAGGATTCGCGCTTGTCCCACAGGTCCTTAATACCTTTAGGCGGATCCGGCTCCTTCAAAAAGGCCAATAGCTTGCCCACGTCGCGCAGGGCTTCGATATTCTCCTGGCCCATACCCATCGCCACGCGCTCCGGCGTGCCGAACAGGTTGGCCAGTACGGGGATGTCGTAGCCTTTCGGGTTTTCAAACAGCAGTGCGGGGCCACCCGCTTTGAGCACGCGGTCGCAGATCTCGGTGATTTCCAGATACGGATCGACCTCCACATTGACGCGTTTAAGTTGGCCGCGTTGTTCGAGAGAACGAATGAAATCCCTGAGGTCTTTATATTTCATGCTGAGTCACCTTCAGTACAAAAGGCCATGGGGCAAAAGATGCCATGGTACCGTAAGCACACCACTAGTGGTTTGTGTAGCAGCGGTTTGTACTGTCTGCTATGTTTTAGGCTGTTAGCAGTGCTCAATACATCATTCTTATTCGGGGGTTTAGGCATGGCAAAGACACGATTGGGGACGAGCGATCTCGCGGTAAACCGTCTGGGACTGGGATGCATGGGCATGTCGGAATTTTATGGCGAGAGCGATGAACAGGAGTCTATCGCCACGCTACACGCCGCTATCGATGCGGGTATCGACTTCTACGATACCGCCGATATGTACGGCAGCGGCCACAATGAAGCGTTGATAGGGCGCGCTTTTACCGGCAAATGGAACAAGATTGTGCTGGCGACAAAGTTCGGTTTTATTCGCGACGACAAAGGCGGCTTTGCGGGCCTGGACTGCAGCCCTGACTATATAAAGCGAGCCTGCGAAAACAGTTTGCAGCGACTGAATACCGAGGTAATCGATCTCTACTACGCGCACCGGGTCGATCCCAATGTGCCGGTAGAAGACACCGTCGGCGCGATGCAAGACCTGGTGGATGCGGGCAAGATCCGTTATATCGGCCTCAGCGAGGCGAGCGCTGAAGAGCTACAACGCGCCAGCAGGGAAGCCACGATTACCGCTTTGCAGACTGAGTACTCCCTGTGGAGTCGCGATGTCGAAGGCGACATTTTGAGCGCCTGCAGGGATTTGAATATCAGCTTCGTCGCCTACAGCCCGCTCGGCCGGGGTTTTCTGACCGGGGCGATCACCAGTCGCGACTCGCTGGCAGCCAGCGATTTCCGCTTGCACAATCCCCGATTCCAGGAAGAGGCCCTGGAGAAAAACAAAGCCTTCCTTTCGCTGATCGAAGGCATCGCCAAAGATAAAGATGCGACACCTGCCCAGATAGCCCTGGCCTGGGTTCTGAACCAGGGCGGGGACATTTTCCCAATTCCCGGCACGCGCAAAATTTCCCGGCTGAAAGAGAACCTGGCGGCGCTGGATATCCGGTTTAGCGAGGCCGAGCTGGCTGATATCCGCAGCAACTTGCCGACAGCGGAAGGCGGGCGATATTAGTGTTAACAGACCCTAGTGAACCGAGCCTGCCTCGAATTTTTTCCGTGGCGGGGCGGCACCCAGGGCGCACAGGGTAGATGCGCCGACAAAGGCAATCATCGCCATAAAGGACATATCGTAGTTGCCCTGTGTATCCGCCAGATAACCGGCCACCACTGGCACCGCAGCCGCGAAGACAATCTGCACCGGGAAGATAAAGCCGTTAATGGTGGCGAAGGAAGCTTTGCCGTAGTAGTTGGCGATCATCGTGGGCAGCAATACCACGGCGCCACCATAGGCCAGGCCGAACATGGGCGCGGCGATAAGAAGCCAGCCCAGTTCTGGCGCTTTCCAGAGAAGACCCAGACCCGCGACGGAGAACAGGTTAAGCACAATAACAATCCGCCGGGGTTCTATGCGATCACCCAGCCAACCCACCGGGAAGCGGGCAAAGGCGCTACCCGCGACCATGAAGCTGAGCACACTCGCCGCTTCCATGCGCGAGAAAGCCAGGTCGGTCAGATGCAGCACACCATGGACCATCATCAGGTAGAGAGGCATCACCTGAGCCAAAAAAAGTACGATGATGAACCACAGCGCTGGCGTTCGAATTGCCTCGGCGAGGCGCCAGTCATCCAGGGTTTTATAGGTTTTTGGCGGCGGGCGCCATTGCGCACTGGCCGGGTCTGAATGGTCTTCACCATCCGGGTGCTGGTTAAGGTCCTCGGGCTTGTTGACCAGCGCCAAAACCAACACCGTGCCTGCGAGAGCAAAGCCGGTGGCGATGTACCAACTGCTCTGCCAGGACCCAAAGTATTCGATCACCCAGGTGTATAAAGGCTGGGCAATAAACCCGCCAATGCCCGCTGCGCTCATCACCAGACCTAGGGCGGTCGCCCGTTTGGCGTCAAACCAGTGGGTGATGGTGGTCTGGATCGGCAGCACGCCGCCAAAGGCGAATCCGGCGGCCATGACCACGCCCCAGATAAGCGTCCATTGCCAGAGTGCGTTGGTGACCGTTGCCAGCAGGAGACAACCGAGACTCAGCAGGCTTAGCCCAACAGCCATAGTGCGTCGCGCCCCAAAGCGATTTATGGTTACGGCCACCAGCGGCGCCGCGAAACCCACCAACAGTCCGCGCAAGGTCTGGGCCCATGAGGCATCGCCACGGCTCCAGCCCTCGGCCTTGACCATTTCCGGAAAAATTACGTTAAAACCGTAATAAACAATGCCGAGACTGAGGAAGTAAACGCCAAAGAGAATGCCGACATTTTTCCAGCCGAAAAAAGGTTGTGCCTGTTCTGGAACAGAGGCGCCAGTCGTGGTGGCTTGTTGCATGTCACTGCCGCTTGATTGTTATTATGTATTTTTAACGCGCAATACAAGCCTAGTCTGCGTCAGCAAAATAACAAGGCCTGTATCGATTATTTCGGCGCCCTGCATATCGCGGCGAGACCAAGACATTTGGCTTCGCCTTGATCCAGATCGACGCACGACCTACATTCGAACAAAATAATGCTATAAACCTGTGGAGCGATTCGAAATACGGCCCAGTAAGAAAATAAATCTGCGGCCGAAAATGACAGTCAAAGCACCATGGAAGACATGAACTAACTGGCCCTGGAAATCACCTACAGCGACGTTGGAGTCAACAGTGTTCTCGTGCAAACCCAGCCAGCGCAGAGGGCGGGCGGTACTGAACCCCTGCCAGCTTTGAAGCTTCGCGCGGCGTATTCGATCCAGGCCTGAGCAACATGGCCGAGACCGTGTGCAGATATTTGCATTTTCTCGGCATTGTCGCCCTGGGAGGCAGCCTGATCGCCGGAAGCGGTGCTGGCAGCGGTTGCGAAACTGCCGGAACATTGTCCGGAATCAGTGATACCGAACCACGAAAGGGATAACCAGGAAGAGGTGGTGATTCGGGGTTACACCGAGGACGCCATGGAAGTGGGCATATCCGCGGATGGCACCTTTCTGTTATTTAACGACCGCAACGAGCCCAACAAAGATCTCTACTGGGCGAAAAAAATTAGCGACACGCGTTATGACTACCGCGGTAAAGTAAAAAACATGGTGAGTAACACCGTCGACGGCACGCCCAGTTTCTACGGTCTTGGCAACGCCTTTAATACGAGCCTGAAAAACTTTCTCCGTTACCGGAGAAGTGGAGGCACCCGTTTTATCCGGCGACGAAAATCACCTGTATTACCACCGGAAAAATGGCGGGCGTTTCCGGGTGTTTCGCGTTACGCGTAAACCTCGAAATACAATCGTGAACTGACGATGGCAGATGAAACTCTCTATCTCTTCGCCGCAGACGCTTTGCTTTTAGCTCACGCCACGTTTGTACTCTTTATTATCGCCGGATTGCTCTTTATCATCCTTGGCAAACTGGCAAGCTGGTCGTGGGTGAGAAACCCCTGGTTTCGAACAGTTCACCTGGCAGGAATAGTTTTCGTGATGCTGCAATCCTGGTTTGGCAGGATTTGTCCGTTAACAACATGGGAAATGGCGCTACGGGAAAAAGCCGGCGCAGACGTTTATACAGGGTCATTTATTTCGCATTGGGTAGAATCGATCCTCTACTACCAGGCCCCGCCCTGGTTTTTTGGTGTCGTCTATACCCTGTTTGCCGCCGCTATTGTCGCAAGCTGGATTTGGGTACGTCCCGAAGCTTTTTCATCGACGCGTGTACGCAATAAATAAAGTCGCCTCGATTAAGCGCAAGACGGCCGCAATCGACAACAATGAACATCCAGCCGAAGCTCGTAACAACCTTAACCTGTCCCGAATGCGACCACCGGGCGGAGGAGCCCATGCCCGTCGACGCCTGTCAATGGTTTTACTTGTGTGTCGGCTGCAACACCCTGTTGAAGCCGCGTCTGGGCGATTGCTGTGTGTTTTGTTCATACGGTGAGCACCCCTGCCCACCCGTTCAGGTGGACAACGATAATTGTTGCAGGTAAGAGGTGCTCGGTGAAGAAAACCCATCAGCGCAATTTTGACGCTCTGATCCCTTTTTGATACTCAAGGCACAGGAGGCAAAATAATAATGAAGAGATTCATAGGAGCAATCGTAGCGGTATTCTTGGCCTGGTCCGTTCTGGATTTTCTTATCCACGGTGTCTTACTACAGTCGAGCTATCGGGCCACGGCCCACCTGTGGCGCCCCGAAAATGAGATGAATATGGTTTTGATGTCGCTGGTCACACTGACGATGAGCATCTGCGTCGTGACTGCATTTCGCTGTTTCATTTCACCCAGATCGCTGGCAAACGGTTTTAAGTTTGGGCTGCTGGGCGGTCTTGCCCTGGGCACGTCAGCCGGCTTTGGTTCCTATTGTTTTATGCCGATTCCACTGAGCCTGGCAGTGAGCTGGTTTTTTGCCAGTCTCCTGGTATTAACCGTCAGCGGCTTTCTCGCAGGTTTGATTTTGTCTTCTGAAAACTGAAAGCAGTTATCTCGCTCGCCAATTCAACAGGGAAGCGAATAGCATACACAGCGCTAACATTCCGGGCGAAGCTTACAAACACGCTCGAAGCCACACTCATATACTTAAGGGTACCAACTGGCACGGAGACCGTCGCTATCAGGTTTCGATAGCAAACCGGTATTGGCGCAGATCCCCTAGCGGCTTGCCGTGGAGAAAGGACTGCTCGGCAAAGGTGAGTTCGCCGGTATTATCGATCATCAGCACCGTGGTACAGCGAGTGCCGTAGGTTTCAGCAACGATAAAGGGCGGCGACAGGGTCCGTTCCATTTCGATACCGACGCCGGTATCAGGTAAGTGCCCGTCGGGAAAACAGTCCCTGGAAGCAAGAACCCGAAGTAAATCCTCACTACGCAATTCCGAGGCGTCGATGGCCTGCACGAGCATTCGCCGCGCCAGTTCACTTTTCGGCCAGGGCGTATCGAGACGATCGTTGCTCAGGGTATAAATCCCGGCATTCAGTTGTTCGACCTCACACCCCAGATTATTACCGTAGGCCAATTGTTCTGCATCGCCAACAAGCAGGCTGAATCCGTTGTAGCGCGCGCCCTGCGCCAGTACTCGGCCGAGATAATCCACCGGCCCCCTCTCGCGCTCGGCAAGAAAGTTCGTCGGCAGCTCACCGCGCGATAATTCTCCTTTCTGACCACCCCCGCGAAAGTTGGTCACTGCCGACCAACGACCATGCTTGTTAACGCCGAACCATGTCCCGCCGGCCTCCAGGTCGCGTCCGGCGAGAATGCCGGGGGTATCAGCCCAGAAATCAGCAGCGGCAGCTGGTCGCTCGTAGTACTCATCGCGATTGGCAACCACGATCAGGGGATACCGGGGGTGAGACTGGAAGGCAAGTACGATCAGGCACATAACAAACGCTTGAGCTCTTAATCTTCTTCAGTGGAAGCGATGTACTCCTGGGCACTTAGCAGCCCGTCGAGCTCGGAAGGATCCGACATTTTCAACTTGTAAAACCAACCATCACCGTAGGGTGAGTCGTTGATAGTTTCCGGCTCGTCTTCGAGCACTTCGTTGATGGCAATCACTTCTCCGGACACCGGCGCGTAAATATCGGAAGCCGCCTTGACCGACTCCACTGCGCCGGCCTCCTCTCCTGCCGCCAGTTGATCCCCCACTTCGGGCAACTCGACGTAAACCACGTCACCCAGCTCGGTTTGCGCGTAATCGGTAATGCCGATGGCAACGACGCCATCGCCTTCGTCTCGCGCCCACTCGTGAGTCTCGGCATACTTCAATTCCTTGGGCGTATCGACCATTGCTGTTGTCTCCGCATCAATTGTTTAA
>DJFY01000088.1:0-711 GCA_002431545.1 Cellvibrionales bacterium UBA5860
TGTTAGTATTGCTCCCAGCAACCTGGTTGATCGGTCGTTGCATCCTGCTTACTTCCGTTCCTCACAAAATGAAAAGGCCGCTAGTTGCTGCGGCCCGTTTTGTCTGGGATTGGTGCATGCTTAAAACGTATACGCCCCGCGTTGCTGTTCCCTTTACGCTGGTGTCGCAGCAACAGCCTCGTCAGCCGTCTTTCGTTTTCTGCCAATAATACCCAGGGCTAGCAAAACGCTGCCGAATAGCCAAGCAGCGGCAGGGATGGGAACCGCTGTTAGCACCAATTCGTAGCTACCCGGATCAAACCCTACAAACGTTAACGTATAACCTCCAGCCACAAGCTCTGCCCCAAAATCAAACAGGACATTAATGTTATCTCCGACCGATTGGTTGAATATACCCGCAGCACCGTCTGGCCCAATCAACTGAAAGGTTGGCGAATCAAAATCAGATTGTGTGCCGATCAGCGTAAACCCTGTAATGCCAGAGTTTGCGCTAATATTAAAAGTATAGGTGTCAGGCCCCTGACCGAGGTTGTAATTACTATTAATCGCCTCACAGGAATCGCCCACCGAATCAAACGACGGCGTGCCGGTGCAGGTGCCAGAAACTGCCGCCGCAGCGCCTTGCGCTCCAATTCCAATAGCGATAAAAAAAATGGACCTGGTAAGCCAGCTCAATGATCGCAAACGTAAAATTTCCAACTTCATGCCCAA
>DJFY01000088.1:984-1862 GCA_002431545.1 Cellvibrionales bacterium UBA5860
ATACAATTTATCAACTTAAGATGGATGGATCGGGGCTGCTCTCAGCGTGAGATTCAATTTGCCTTTCCCAATTGCCAGCTATCCCAATTGCCAGCTATCTCAACTGCCAGCCAGCTTGCGCCAACCACAGCCTAACGAAGCAATATTGACTTAATGTGACATTCTTCACATATTTGCCGCCGGCACATCTCCCAAATGGGCTAAGCAAGGAAATTAACCTTATTCTAAACGGCGCGTAGAAAGCCGCGAACCGGGCATTGCTATCAGGAGACACAATTCCATTCAATGTTCTCAAATTTGCACACCTGGACGGTATGCAATACTGCCCTCCACCTGAGTTTAAGTACGTCTGCATAATCAAAGGCCTGAGATCACTAGGTGATAATGCAGATCAAGTCTTAACATCACTAGCGCTTTACCACTAAACAAAAAATTCGGCCCACTCTATATTTCGTCAAACCAGGTGCGCGAACATTATTGGGCAGAATTTCCGATAAGCGGTCGTCGCATAGGTCAAATTAGCTACAATCTCTTTCACTGGAGTGCTACATTGAAAGCCGCTTTTTTAGCTCGACGCCGTGCAGCTTAAACACATGCTGCCTGTACGGTAGTCGCGCAGAACAAACGCTTTGGATCGTGTGGAACGCCACGCCTCGGAATCTACATATCACGCGCTGCGCTAGATGCGCACGGCAAAACAGGGACATGGACAGACAGTTTACATCGCTATTGGATGTTACTTATGGCTCGGCGCAGGGCTCGCGACCTGTCGTCGACCTCATTCGTGCGGTGGGCGAATATTTCGACTGCGACTGCGTACCTGTCAATCACCCAGAATACGACACATCCGAGTTCCGTTTTCGTGACGGACGGTACCG
>DJFY01000088.1:2156-6855 GCA_002431545.1 Cellvibrionales bacterium UBA5860
GCGACAACCGGTGAATTTGAACCCTGGTTGGCGCTGAATTTCGCCGATACACCTCTGAAAAAAAAGACTGCCGAAGCTTTACAGCTCCTGGCCCCACATCTGGATAACGCATGGCAAATGCGTTGCCTGTATAGAGAAAATCTCGAGATGCAAAACCATCTGTCTCGCTTGATAGACGTTGCGCCTTTTGCCGTAGTAATTTACGACAAGGCCGGAGAATTTCTCTTGTGTAACAAATTGGCCACCAACACGCTCAAAGGCGACGGCCTCGAGATAAGCCAATCAGGCTTACTCGCGAGCAACGATGAAGATAACCGGCAGTTAAAAACACTGGTGAGGACCGGGAAAATTTCGTCGCGACGCACTACGCGCCCGGCCCGGTCAATCGATACCAACACAAGTGTAGACCTGGCTATTTATCGCCCCTCAGGCAAGCGTCCTTACTGTGTCACCGCGACACACCTGGACCAGAGCGAAAACCCAGAAAGCAGGCAAACGGGTGTTGCCTTGTTTATCCATGACCCTGAAGCAAATCGGCCAGTACCTTATAAAAGGTTTAAGTCGGTATTCAATCTGACCGATACCGAAGCCCGCGTGGCAACGGCTATCATGCAAGGCAAGTCCCTGGAAGAATGCGCGAAGAGTATCGGCCACTCGGTAAGCACATCGCGCAATTTGCTGAAGCGGGTATACGCAAAAACCGGAACAAGGCGACAAAATCAGTTAGCCAGCCTTTTGGCGCACACAACCATCAATCAACTCACTATAGATACGATTGCAGATGCGGGGCAAACCTCGATCGCCCTATCTAAGTAACGGACTTGTTCAACACCGTGCCTAACACCGGCTTGTGTTGAAGAATATGCTCCAATCTTTGCATATCCTCCTTTGTGGTACGGCGCTCCTCCACGACAATCAAAATCGCATCGACATAGGGCGAAAAGGCCAGTGCTTCGTCCATTTCCAGTATCGGTGGCAAATCAAAAACAATCACTCTATCAGCGTAGCGAGCCCGTAATTCAGCAACTAATGCCCGGGTCGCGGGCGATGCGAGGATTTCAGAAGCGTCCATAACAGCTTTCCGCGCCGGTAACACGACGAATCGTTCATGCTCCGGATTGATCAAAGCAGCAGCAAGGTCGCAACGGCCGGCGAGATAATCATCGACACCTTGTTCTGCTTCAAGGCCGATAAACGTACCGATACTTGGATCACTGAGGTCAAAATCAACAAGCAGCGCGGTATGGTTGTAATCGCGGGCAATGCTCATGGACAAATTAATAGCGGTCAATGTCTTGCCTTCATTTCTACGCGCACTCACCACGCCTACACTATTCCACCCATTGTTCGATAATTTTTGCAGGATTTGTGTGCGAAGCAATTTATAAGCAGCCAGGACCCGTGGATTACTCGAGTTATTGAGCACGCGATGACGCGTCAAGTGCGCGGCATCAAGACTCACTTTTCGCGTCTGACTATAATCAATTTTCGGTAGTTGGCTCGAATGCCCTGAAAGTTGATCCAAATCGACATCAACGGCTCGCTCGGCTGTAACTAGTTTGTGTTTCGCCATTGATATGCCTTCTGTGTTTTAGAGCCGTTGGAAACTTAAAATAACCCGATCTTTCGCATGATGACGTAAAACAATACGTCCAGCGGGCGATATGCTGTATGAACAACGATTAGCAATAAGACGCTCACAATTACTAGAACAGCAACCCATTTAACAAGATTGTATCGCCCTGCTATTTTTTCATCGGGGGTAAAAATATAGGGCACAACCGCGAGCGGTGGTTCACCGGTGAGATTAAACAACTCACCCTCGCCTTTTACTGAGCGATCGGTGTTTTCGAGCACAAAACCCAAGCCGGCCGCGCTACCGACAGCAAAGATAAACCCCAGGATTAATATGGCCGGCCTGTTAGGGCTGGTAGGCTGCTGGGGTTGAAGAGGTGGTTCGATCAGTGTGAATCTCTCGCCTTTTTGTTCGACTTCAAGGGAGCGGGAGACTTCCGCTTCCAGCTCTTTTGCCTTGACTTCAGCGTATTTAAGCTGGGCTTGCTCGTATTCGCGCGCCAAGTCCCGGTATTGCCTTTCTATTTCAGGCGCACGTTCCAAACGCGTTTCATAATCTTTAAGTTGATTGAGCAGCTCCAAACGCCGTTTGCCGAGCGAATTTTCTTCTGCGTTTGCGGACTCCAGGTCAGCCTGCAATTGAAGGTAAGCGGGATTGTCCGCCTCGGCAATCCCCCCATTACCAAGCCCAGCGATCCTTGTTCCGGATACAGAGCTATCCAATGCATTTCTCAATTCAGTAATAACACCGGTGAGAACCTTAACCTCAGGATGATCGCTGGAATACTTTGATCGAGATTCGGAAAGTCGCGTTTCCGCTTCTATCAGTTGCTTGTTCATGCGTTGCAGGCTTTCATGGTCGCCATACTCGGCGCGCAATGCATCAATCTCGCGTAGAATTCTAATAATGGTGGGGTGTTCGCTAGAGTAGACCGCAGACTGACTGATATATTGCGACTGCAAGAACTTCAATCTAGCAGTTGGGCTCAATACCCTTTCTCCAGTGTCAGAAAATGTCGGCGCCTGCGGGCTTACCTTACTTAACTCAGTTTTTAGGTATATCTTTCTTTCGCGCAACGTTGACACCGCCTGGTCGATATTTGCAATCTCCTGTTCTGTTCGATCGAGCAACCGGATGTTCAACTCGGTTAACTCAGGCAGCGTATCGAAATGTTGGCTCTTAAACTGCGATATCTCTTCTTCCAGGTGGGCGATTTTTTTCTTCAGTTTTTCAGCCTCGTCAGCCAAAAAAGACCGAGTTTGATCAGCCGCCTCTGTACGTTTCTTGATATTTTCGTCTAGGTAAAGTGTTGTCAATTCACTAGCGACTTGCTGAGCAATTTTTGGTGATTCGTGAGCAAAACTGACTTGAAAAGCGATTGTCGCCTCGACCGGCCGCCCGCTTCTTGGATCTACGACGTCGGCACTAATGACATCCTGACCTATACTCTTCGTCATCTCTTCGAGCACTTCTTCACGCGGCTCCCTTTCCCGCATACGTGCGTATAGCTCGAATTTTTCAATTATCCGCATCAAATTCGAAGTTGTCATAACTTTCTGGTTGATAATCTGTATTCGCTCAGCCGCATAACTGGTTACCGTCGAACGAACAAGTTCCTGAGGTACTTCTTGTTGCTCGATTAGAATAGTTGCGGAAGAACGGTAAGTCGGCGGCCATAGCAACGCGATGACCGAGGCAATAAGAAACACCGCGGCGCCAACTGAGATAAGTAATTTTTTCCTAAGCCTGAAGCCAACGAGCATTTGTCGATAATCAAAACTCGCTTCTTCTTCGTAGGATATATCTGTGGCGTTCATAAAATAATTCGTTTTACCCATCTGCTAAAAAAGAGCACGTAACGCATATACATGAGACTATAATCCGATCCGCTCTCCGATCCAGCTCACCTGAAACCAAGCTGAATACGACTCCCTGGCATCTTCGCGGGATTCCAAATCGTCCCATCTATAACGAAGGTTCAACGACACTCTAAGGTTACGCCGCGGGCGGATCTCATATTGCCCCAGCAAACTGCCAAATTTTCTATTACTGCTAACACCCTGTGCTATCGTCTCTTCGGAATCACTCACTCTATTAACGATAGATGCACTATGGGTCGGATCAAAGTCCCATTTGAACCGCGTTTGTAACGTTCGATGGGTCAGCAATTCTCCGTCGCTTCCCGGCACGAGCCGGTTATCCAGACTAAGGCCAATCTCGGCATTAGCAAATTTCTTTTCGAGTGTCGCGCCAAAATAGTTGCTGCTGGTTGATTCACGCTCATCGAAAGAGAATATAAAGAAGCGAACTTCTCGTTCCTGGTCGGTTTGTCGACGTCCGCCGTAAGCGCCAACTTGTAGTGTTTCGCTTAAGGCCCAGTTGCCACCACCGCCAAACTCCCTGGATTTGATATTGAGCGCGGATTGAGGAATATCAAACTCATAGGCACTGCCCGTGACATATGCTGCAAACTTCTCGGAAAGGCTTCTTTGCCAGGTCGCCGCCCCTGAAATAAATTCCTGGTCGCGCAGACCAGTCGCTTCGCCCTCTATATAGCGCTTATCGGAGGCGGAAACATTAAACGTCAGCGTATCCCGAAAACTTGGCTTCCAGGCAACCTCACTTGAGGCACTAAGTATCTCTCTTCTCACATCGTTAGATATGAACTGACCAGAAATATCAAATTCGTCAGTCAACGCACTATCGCGATTAAAGCTGACCCTGGTCCGGCTCTGCCAAAGTGGATTTGAATATTCGTAACCACCAGTTAAATACTGATTTTCGCTATCAAAATCTCCTTGCGCTTCGTAGTTTCTCGATTGCCACATGGTATCGACCCAAAACCGATGTTTCGGCGTGACTAGATGCCAGTCGATATCAAAGGACGCTTCTTGCAAAAACGCGCTATCACCAGAACTTCTCAGTCTAAAGTTATCGTCATAGAGCGTACGCGTACTGATACCCGGTTCTATATAGGCGTCAAACGCATACACCGGCTGACAAAAGAATGACATCAAGCTTAACGCGACTGCCCACAGTACTACCGAGTTTGTTCTTCGTAACCAACGATGGTCTTTATGGAACGAGGATAACATCGCCGCTAACGAGCGTTACGTTTTGCTC
>DJFY01000088.1:7179-9080 GCA_002431545.1 Cellvibrionales bacterium UBA5860
AAAATTTTAATTTTGTCCGCGTTGGCGTATGGGGTCATACCACCGGCAAGGCTTAAGGCCTGCGCCACGTTGATGGGCCCGGGCATAGGAAACTGCCCCGGACGATTTACCTGACCGAGTACATATATGACGTTCCCATTAATTCTAATCAGCGAGATGGTCACGTTTGCATCTGGAATATACTTCGACAAGCGCTGGCTAACTTCACGTTGAACGGCATCCGCGTCCCTTCCCGCAACAGCGATACTACCAATCAAGGGGAAAGAGAAGGTACTATCAGGCGCGATCAACACCTCGTGATTGAGCTCCGGTTCGCCCCAAACCTGGACGTTCAGAATGTCACCTGCTTGCAGCGGGTAGGAACGGGTTGCGCCGTCTTCCGCCAACACCCGTTCGCTGAATATCAGACATACAATGACTACCGCCAAGTAAAGTTGAAGCTTTTGATACATCAGATCGCCGAGAAAAAACTCACTACAAAGTAGAACAGCAAACTAGCTATCCAAGATTTCACTATCGTGAATATATGGTTACAAATAGGTGACAAAACCGTCATTAAGAAAAGGAACCCCAGGTAGGGCTCCTTTCGTTAGATATCTGTGCTTTTAAGAGTCGTGACGGTCCCGAATATTTCAATAAGATAGTACACCGCCCATTTTTTTTCGCATTCGAGCCGCGATCGCTATTAATCCCGACAGGAATACAACTAGTGCTGGCGGCAATGGCGTTGGTGCAGGAGGGGGGTCGCCGCCACCGATATCAATACCGTCGAAGATGGCACTCAAGTATTCCCTTAGCTTGTGCAGGTGTTCAATTTTCATATCAATATAAACAAGAATATGCTCAATATTGATGTATCTCTTATCGCCGAAGGCATGACTGACGTCATAACCAGGACTCAGGCCGAGCGACGATTTACCCCTAGCTTCCTCGGGATTGTTTTCGGAAAACAGGTTCCTTGCGGTTTCGGGCAATTCAGCGAAATTATCCCGCCGGTCCCACCTAACTCGACGTGTATCATGGCGTGCCTGCCAATGAACCTGCGAATCAAGTGTTTGGCGAACCAGCGTGCGCTCAGCTCCCAATATGGATTGAGCGAATTTCGAGCTAGCCATCCATTTTTCGTGCCCGGTCGCATCAAGTGATGCTGAAGATGCTCTATCGTTTAGGAAGAAAGCATGGCCGTTTAGTGCCACGGTTATTAATATCGTAGTGATCACCCATCTAATAAAACTCAAACGGTGGGTTGAAGCGCGTGCAAACGGTTTCATTTCAATTACTCCATAATTTAGTTGATTGAATTACGCGCACCTGGGTTAATCAGGAGTCCTTCGCCGATCAACCGGCACATACTTGTCAAACAGATAGCTTCGAAGGAACTGAGGCGCCATTCCTCCATCAACGCGGCTACCGCCGGCTAAACTGATGATGCGATTGAGAACTGAATTTGCATTCCAAACGGATAACGCAAAAAGGTTGACGTCAGATTCACACATAGATGCCGTGCCGTTATCACCCTTGCCATTGACAATCTCACAAAGCTGCTGAGAGTCGAACTCGAAGTAACGCGTTAAGTCTTCACCCACTTCAAGGAGCGCCGGCACAAGGTCAGCGCCTCGATAACCCGGCTCGTCTAGTGGCGTCAATTTATTCAGTGTTTGCCGAATACAAAAACGCAGTAAATCTGATTCGTTCACCTGTAGACGTCTCGCCACTCCGTGAAGCCGTTCTAAATCCCTCTTATTCAATCGCACAGATGTATTTTTTTTTCGGTCGTTCATAGGCGATCCTTAGTTAAAAAGCGCGTTGCTTTTGCGTAAAAAGCCATCAAATTGTATGGGTAAACGAATATTTTTGTATTTAATTACGGTGACATTTTTATGATTATCAACATGCAAAAG
>DJFY01000017.1 GCA_002431545.1 Cellvibrionales bacterium UBA5860
CCCGGATCATGGCATGGGGATGGGGCTAGCCATTAGCCGCTCGATCATCGAGAGCCACGGCGGTGTACTGAAGATCAATACGAATTATAAATTGGGCGCGGAGTTTTTCTTTACCCTGCCTATAGCGGCGAGTAAAGCGCGCTAGCATGCCCGACAGGGAGCAGACTGTATTTGTCGTCGACGACGATGCCGACGTGTTGCACGCGATTTCAGTGTTACTCTCTACCGCCGGTTTAACGACTCGCACCTTCCAATCAGCCAGCGCGTTTCTGGATGCCTACGACCCGGAGCAAAAGGGTTGCCTGATACTGGACATACGCATGCCGGATATGGATGGTCTGCAATTGCAGTCGCTCCTCAAGAAACGGGATGAAACCCTGCCCATTATATTTATTACCGGCCACGGCACAGTGCCGACCGCCGTGCAAGCCATCAAAGACGGGGCTCTGGAGTTTCTGCAAAAACCGTTTCGCGATTCAGAACTCCTCGACTCTATCTACAGGGCCATGGCCGTTAATCGAGAGCGGCGGCGAGCGGCCATCCTTCGGCAAGACGTCGACCGACGGCTCGGCAGCCTCACCAAAAGGGAATCGCAGGTCATGGAGTTGATGGTGGCTGGGGACACCAATAAAGTAATCGCCCGAAAACTCAATATCAGTCCTCGAACAGTCGAAATCCATAGAACGCGGGTCATGGAAAAAATGTGCTGTGAAACCCTCGCGCAGCTTGTCCATGTCACACTGAAGCGCGATTGAAAACCCTTCTCTATCGTTCTTTACGAATCGATCTTTACTATGCCCCTATTAAGCCCTCTCGTTTGCGGGCGAACGACGCTCGCTCTAACACTCGATCGCGCCAGGCCCGCCTCTCTAAATCAACAGGTCGACCGGCCTCTGGCGCTGCCAAGGATTGCGCTTCGCTGGTTCAAGCCGTATTACGCAGGGCCGAAAAGCGATGGTCGCTGGATAAGGTGTCTAGCAGCCCATCTCTGTCAATAATTTTCAGGTGGCGCCTTTCCACTTTAATCAGGTTCTGCTTTTCAAAACGCTTGAACAATCGGCTCACCGTCTCCACCGCCATGCCGAGATAATTGGCGATGTCGTAACGGGGCATGGTCAGGTGAAACTCACTTTCAGAGCCGCCCCGCTCGCCCATCTTCCTGGAGATATCCAGCAAAAAGCTCGCTAGCCGCTGAGCTGCGTGTAACCTCCCCAGCAACATCAACAAATAACTTTGCTGGTAAGCAGCACCACTGGCGGCGCCGATCAGATAACGGTACAGACCGCTCTGGTTCTGGCCAAAATCCTGTTCGAGTTTGCAAAAAGGGACGACACATACACTGGATGTCTCAAGCGCCTCTATCTCCAAGCCATGGCGGCCCGACTGTACGCCGTCAAGGCCGAGGATATCGGCGGCAAAATGAAAACCGGTGATCTGACGATCCCCGGTATCATCGATAATATAGGACTTAAAAGTGCCCGAGCGAACCAGGTAGATGGAGTAGAACTTGTCTCCCTGAATGAACAGTCGCTCGCCCCGGGCAAGTATTCTCGGGTGCCGCATTGCCTTCGATAAACCGGGCGTCAAACGCTCGTCGATGCGACTGACCAAACAGTACTTGCGCGTGCAGCAGTTATCGCAAGAACGTCGCGCGGTACTGATGTGTTCGACAGAATTGCGTCTCGAATGCATATCCGTATCCTCCTCTCAGGCCGCGGCGCCTGATATCTCATTGAAATAACTTGTAAATTCATTATTGACGTTTGCCCAAATCAAACCGGCATGTTCGTTCTTCGCCCAAATCACCAAAGCATTCATCACGCAATTTGTTCGCGTTCGGCGGCCGAATGTAGGCAGCACGACTTCCAGAAAATTACCTAGACCCAGCTGGCCCTCTCTGTTCTCCACACACAGACCGTCGGTGCCGATATCTTTGACCGAAAACGAGCCCAGCTTTTCTCCTGCTTTGTATATCTCTGCGTCGACGGCCAACGGCAATCTGTCATTCAAGCGGTGTTCCATGTTCAGTCTCCTTTCATTAAGGGGTGATCATCACTGGCCGAACAACGGATGAACTCCTGCCAGATCAGGACAAATCAGATTGCGGTTCCACCAGTTCTGGCTCGGGCCAATAGCCGCACATCTTGACTAGCCTTTCCGCGCCGTCCCTACGCATCCAGGCAAAGAAAACAGAATATTTCCAGGGCAATCGAATTCATCGTTTAATCAGAAGCATCTCACCCAGCAAAGGGTTGACCACCGTAGCAAATGAAAAATGCCGAACAATACGTAGAACTACCTACAATATTTTTTTCACACGGCGAACTTGATTTAGATCAATTCCGAGGAATACTACAGGGCAAGAGACTTATAGCAGTGAGGAATGCCGGGTGCAGTGTCTAACGCAGGAAGAATAAAGACCTTTATTTGACTGACGACTTGACGAGCGCCCGAGTCAAAGAAATGTCACTTCTTTTTAATTATTAAGGTGCAGATTATTTTTGCGGTTGTTGTCTCTAGCCACACTGAGTAGAAACTACAAGCGGATCTTCTGCTCGCCGGCCAGATGACGACGCAATAAATAGGCGGCGCCTGCTAAGCCCGGGTCTTGACTGGTAACCAGGAAGGTCGGTATTTTTTCAAGGTAATCCCTGTACACAGGGTGGCTCTCAAACCGGGAGCGAAACGGACTCTGGTCGAGGAAGTCGCCGAATCGGGGCGCCATCCCGCCGGCGATACAGACCCCGCCGGTACTACCCAGGTCGAGCGCAATATCAGCGGCGACCGCCCCTAAAATGCCGCAAAACGCGTTCAGCACCAGACTACAGAATACAGATTTTTGCGCCACCGCTGCGCTCACGACAACAGCGGGGTCGGTCTCATCGGTAAGGTTCTCTCCCCGCCATTGGGCCATAACTGCGTACAGATCGCACAGCCCCCTTCCCGATAGAATATCCTCCCGTTGAACGCTCCGCCCCAGACGCCGGCGCAGCAGCAAAAGGAGTTCCACCTCTTCGTCAGTATCCGGGGCAAAGCGGGCATGCCCACCTTCACTGGCCACCACCTGCCAGGTGTCGGCACACTTCACGATCTGGGCGACACCGAAACCGGTACCCGCACCGACGACCACCCGCGGATAATCGGAAACATACTGTGCTGGCCCACCAAGCCGGCGCAGTCGCGTGTCCGCCTCAAGCACGCCGTATGCAGCAGCCGCAAAATCGTTGACCAGATACAGAGTAGGCCAGTCAAACCGGCGTTTGAGAAGCGAACCCGAGACTTGCCAACCGCTATTCACCACGCGCCCTGCACCGCCTTCGACCGGACCCGCAATGGCGATAACCGCTGCATCGATGCGAACGGCCACAGCTAATGACTGCAACGCGGCCGCTACCGCTTCGACGATGCCCGAGAAATCCTCTACCCGCAGCCGGGTTTCAGTCAAGCGCGTGCAACTGGCGTCATATAGCGCGAAACGCGCATAGGTTCCGCCGATGTCGGCCACCAGGAATCGCGGCGCTGGAGCCATCACCTAATAACCCGCCGTCGAAAACCAGTGAGTTTACACGTTAAAGCTATAAGCGAGCGCACGATATCAGTAACCATAACCTTGCAAGCCCAGCCCGCCCTTCAATCCTGGAACGGATTTTCCTCAGGGTCCACCTATTTTGGCCGCACCAGACCAATAACACCCCGGGTCTTAGATGTATTTACTACCCGGCTAGGTTATCCGATGCAAAATGTTTCACCGCTGGCCTCACTACCGTGCTCTTGATCAACATCAATAACTCGACTCAGCCCGGGACTCAGCATACTTCACGGAGCGCCGGATTTTGTCCCCACTCACTGCTGCCGGGTCGGGTCGGAACACATCGGCAAAACGTGTTTATCGCAGGGCTCCTTTACTCCGGCGCCCGGGACGGACGCCATATGTACAGTGTAGAGCAGTACCGCTAACGGAAGGGGAGTACCGCCCATGGAAGATTCCGTCCAGACATTCTTTCTCTGTGGCGATGTCATGACCGGACGCGGTATCGATCAGATCTTGCCAACGCCCAGCGATCCGGCTCTCTTCGAGCCATACGTGACCGACGCGCGCGACTACGTAAACCTGGCCGCACGCTGTCACGGACCGATCGACTGGCCCACCTCTTTCGAACACATCTGGGGTGACGCCCTGCGCGAGCTGGCGCAAAGTCGTCCGAAGCTTCGTCTGGTCAACCTGGAAACCAGTATTACAACTGCAGCCCGGCCATGGCCCGGCAAATGCGTTCACTACCGCATGCACCCCAACAATGTGCAATGCCTGCGGGCCGCCGGCATAGACGTGTGCGCACTGTCGAACAACCACACGCTGGACTGGGGACGGCAGGGTCTGGCGGAAACATTGGCAACCCTGCGCGATGCAAATATTGCTTGTGCAGGCGCTGGTCGGACGCTGGCAAAAGCCAAGCAACCAGCAATTGTCACCCTTGCAAACGGCCACCGCGTACTGGTTTTTTCCTGCGCTCTGGCCAGCAGCGGCATACCCGAAACCTGGGCCGCAGCCGACAACGGCTCCGGGCTCTTCCTCTTGCCCGGTCTCGATGCCCGCAGTCTCGACATCCTTCGCGACCAGATTCAAGCCTGGAAAAAACCCGGCGACATGGTGATATTGTCGATCCATTGGGGAAGCAACTGGGGCTACGAGCTGGCCTCCGGTCAACGCACGTTTGCTCATCGACTGGTCGCGGAGACCGGCGTCGATCTGGTCCACGGCCATTCTTCGCACCACCCACGAGGCAGCGAAGTTCACAGGGGTAAACTTATACTCTACGGCTGCGGTGATTTTATCAATGATTACGAGGGCATCGGCGGCCACCAAGGGTATCGCGACGACCTTCGTTTGATGTATTTCCCTACCTGCGACCTGAACACGGGGCGGCTGGTAAACCTGACGGTGGTGCCTTTGCAAATGTTCCGATTCCGCCTCCGACGGGCCGGGAAGGCTGACACCCGTTGGCTTGCTGCCACGCTGAACGCGGTGTTCCCGGCGCCAGAACACAGTTACAGGGTCGAGCCGGACGGAACACTAAGTTTGCAATTTCCAGGTATTGGTTGACGGCTGTCAACTAACTGCTGCCGCCGG
>DJFY01000131.1:0-623 GCA_002431545.1 Cellvibrionales bacterium UBA5860
GTGATCACCGCCACGTTCCTGCTGGTGCGCATGGCCCCCGGTGGGCCTTTCAGCGCCGAGAAGGCGGTGCCCGCAGAAGTGTTAAAAGCACTGGAGGCCCGCTACCAGCTCGACCAGCCGCTGCCTGCACAATACTTGTCCTTTCTCGGCGATCTTGTTCAGGGGGACCTGGGGCCCTCGTTTCGGTTTCCCGGGCGCAGTGTCAACGAGATGATTTTCGCCGGCCTGCCGGCGACTGCGGAACTCGGGCTGTATGCCCTGCTGATCAGCATGGTACTGGGCACTACGGCGGGCGTGTTCGCAGCACTCAAACCCAATTCCGCCCAGGACTATATGCCCATGTCCGCGGCCATGATCGGCATCTGTATGCCATCGTTCCTGCTCGGCCCGGTATTGATGCTGATATTCGGTATCTGGCTGGAATGGGTACCGGTCTCGGGTTGGGGCAATGTACCCGGCGATAAAATACTGCCCGCCCTGACCCTGGCCTCAGGCTATACCGCCTATGTCGCCCGACTGTCGCGTGGAGGCATGCTGGAGGTGATGTCTCAGGATTATATTCGCACAGCCCGGGCCAAAGGACTGCCAGAATGGGTCGTGGTGATCAAACACGGGCTGCGCGG
>DJFY01000131.1:925-3715 GCA_002431545.1 Cellvibrionales bacterium UBA5860
GGACGGTTTTACGTGCAGGCGGCATTTAATCGCGACTACACCATGATCATGGGCACTACTGTCTTTTTCGCCACGCTGATTATCCTTTTTAACTTGTTCTCGGACATTCTCGCCGTCTGGCTGAATCCCCGTTTACGCGAGCAATACCGGCGCCGATCCGCATGACTAGCGAACCATCGACGGTTCAAGACCAGAGCCAGACTGCACTGGATGCCGAAAAAGGCGTCTCACTGTGGCAGGATGCCTGGCTGCGGCTAAGAAAAAATAAACTGGCGCTAACCGGCCTCGTCGTTTTAATCACCATGTGCGTTCTGGCGATACTAACGCCCTGGATCGCGCCCTACGGTTATGAACGCCAAGACCTGGCGCTCGGCGCGACGCCACCTTCTCCGCAGCACTGGCTCGGCACCGACACCCTGGGCCGCGATCTGCTGACTCGCCTGCTCTACGGCGGCCGCGTGTCACTCGCTGTCGGCTTTATCGCGACGACTGTCGCCCTGGTCATCGGTGTCCTCTACGGCACCATCGCCGGCTACTTTGGAGGACGCATCGATGCTGTAATGATGCGTATCGTGGACATACTCTACGCGCTGCCCTTCATGATTTTCATTATTCTGCTGATGGTGGTTTTCGGCCGCAACATATTGCTGCTGTTTCTCGCTATCGGCGCTGTCGAGTGGCTCACCATGGCGCGCATCGTGCGCGGCCAGGTACAGTCTCTGCGGCAGCAGGAATTTGTCGAAGCCGCCATCTCTCTCGGCCTGTCCCAGTGGACCATAATCCGGCGCCATCTGATCCCCAATACGCTGGGCCCGGTCATTGTCTATACCACCCTAACCATTCCCAGTGTCATGCTTTTTGAAGCCTTTCTCAGCTTCCTGGGTCTGGGGATTCAACCGCCGCAAAGCTCCTGGGGCCTGTTAATTTCCTACGGCGTCGAAACCATGGAGGAATACCCCTGGCTACTGATCTTTCCCGGCGTCGCCCTGTCGATGACATTATTTGCACTGAACTTCCTCGGCGACGGCCTGCGCGACGCCCTGGACCCGCGCGTATCGCGGGATTAATGGCAGGTTAGCCATGGCACTTCTCGAAGTTTCCCATCTCAGCACCTGGTTCCACACACGCGCCGGCGTCGTCAAAGCGGTGGAGGACGTCAGTTTTACGGTGGACATCGGCGAGACTTTGGCCATCGTCGGCGAGTCCGGCTCCGGCAAATCGGTGTGCTGTTACAGCCTGCTCGGGCTCATCCCCTGTCCACCCGGCCGTATCGAGAGCGGCAGTGCCTTGTTTGAGGGGCAAGATCTGCTAACGCTCCCGGAACGAAACTTGAGAGCATTGCGCGGCCGCGAGATAGCCACCATCTTCCAGGATCCGATGACCTGCCTGAACCCCTATCTCAGTGTCGGCGAGCAATTAATCGAGCCCCTGATCCACCACACGGGGGCAACTCGCAAGGCGGCGAGAAAACAGGCCATTGAACTGCTCGAAGAGGTCGAGATTCCCGATCCCGCCGCACGCTTTGACAGTTATCCCCACGAATTTTCCGGCGGCATGCGCCAGCGCGTGATGATCGCCATGGCACTGATTGCCGAACCCAAACTGCTTATTGCGGACGAACCCACGACGGCCCTCGACGTAACGGTCCAGGCACAAATGCTCAAGTTGATCGCCGACCTGCAGGCACGGCGCGATCTGGGCGTGATTTTTATCAGCCACGATCTGGCTGTCGTGGCCGATATCGCCGATCGCGTTGCTGTCATGAGAGACGGCCACATTGTCGAGTACCGAGCTACCGGCGATTTATTTGCCAATGCGCAACACCCATACACCCGGGATTTGATCGCGGCTATTCCCGCTGGCGGGAAACCCGCACCGGCAACCCCATCAGACCGACACCTGCTGGAAATTTCCCATCTAAGCACCTGGTTCAGGGCCCGCACCGGTCACCACCGGCACGCAGAAAGCTCGATGATAAAAGCCGTCGACGATGTCTCACTGAACGTGCGCGAACACGAAATTCTCGGTATCGTCGGAGAATCCGGCTCCGGAAAATCCACACTAGGGCGATCGGTATTGCAATTGGTGCGGCCCACTTCGGGCTCGGTAAAATTTGCCGGTGTCGAACTCAGCCATCTCAACAACCGGGAACTCAAACCCTACCGTCGCCGCATGCAGATGATATTTCAGGATCCTTACGCGTCGCTGAATCCGCGCATGAGTGTTTTTGACGCGCTGGCGGAACCTCTTATTTACCATGGCCTGGCGAACCGAAAAACAGTACTCAGGCAGATTCTGGCGCTGATGGATGACGTGGGCCTGGCGCGCGCTGCGATTCGCAAATACCCTCACGAGTTTTCCGGAGGCCAGCGCCAGCGTATCGCCATTGGCCGCGCAATTGCCACGCGCCCGGAACTGATTATCGCCGACGAACCGGTGTCGGCGCTGGATGTCACCATTCAGGCACGAATTCTGAAGCTGATCCTTGACCTGGTCGACAAGCACAACCTGACCATGTTGTTTATCTCCCACGATCTATCGGTTGTGCGTTACCTGTGCGATCGCGTCGCCGTCATGCATCGCGGCAAACTGGTAGAAGCGGGAGATACGGAAACAGTCTGGGCCCAACCCCGGGAGGAGTACACCAAATCCCTGTTGTCCGCGATCCCGGTTGCACCCGCGACAAGCACTGCCATTTAACCTTTTCTAGGCAGAAATCGGTCACCGGGAACGCCTTTTTCTTGGGCAACTCGAAACCAGCCAAGCACCAATCCATGACAAAATGAGAGT
>DJFY01000131.1:4013-4243 GCA_002431545.1 Cellvibrionales bacterium UBA5860
GTGATTGCCCTATCTTTAGATACAGCAGATCTTTGATACAGCAAGCCTTTGATACAGCAGACCATCGGAATAAATGGCATCGGCAGACGTCGCCACTACTTTTATTATGCGATATCGTGGATATTCGATATCCCGGCAAGCCGAAAGAATGGAGACCGCGCGTACGCCCTTGGGCCTGACCTCCGCCTCCGGTTCTATCCGCTTAGTTATCTCTTGCCGCTTAGTTATCT
>DJFY01000131.1:4498-14762 GCA_002431545.1 Cellvibrionales bacterium UBA5860
GGTCACTCCTGCCCACACTAACAGCAATTACTGTTGTTGCTGCTTTTTTAATACCTGAAGCGCCTCAATGGCTGACAGGTTTTGCTGGGCGGCCGCCTTTTCAAACCATCCTATCGCCTGCGGTACGTTTTTTTCCACCCCCAGGCCTCGCAGATACATGACACCCAGATTGTACTGGGCATTTTCATAACCCTGAGCCGCCGATTTAGTGTACCACTCGACCGCTTTAGCCATACTCTGCTGCACGCCCTGTCCCGTTTCGTGCATGACACCGTAATTGTATTGCTGGACAGGATCACCAGCTGCGGCGGCCTTGGCTATCGTCTCGTAATTGACTCCACTCTGTCCGGAATCCGGCTGCGCCGCCACCATGCCGCTCAACAGAATGCCGAATGCCATGCTCATGACTGCCAGCAGCATCCTAACGGTCATCGCACTCTCACTATTTTTCATCGTTTCACTCCTTGATGGAAATTCGGACTCATAGGAAATCTGACTCTTGGGTAAGGCGCAGAGTTCCTCCCCTATCGAAGAATTCGTATAGGGTGAGGATTTTAACCTAATTCGACTCGCCAGCACCTAGACTGCTTCGATCTCCTGGCCAGGTTCCACGCCGATCAGGGGGTAGCGTATCGACGTCAATATAACTGTCCGGGGCAACTAACAGATCCTACAAGCTGGCGGCTTCGAGCGGGCGGGAATGAACACATGCCTGCCCTATCGCTTGCGAGTATCGGTATACAATACCAAGAGTACGGTTTAACACCGGAGGACCACACGTGACAAGCCATGATCCGCACCCCGCCATACGACAACTTTTCGACCGGGATACCTTCAGCTACACCTATCTGCTCTTTGATCGACAGTCCCGTGAAGGTGTCATTATCGATGCAGTCAGAGAACAGTTTGACCGCGACTTGCAATTGATCAATGAACTGGGCATCGAGCTGCTATACGCCATCGAAACCCACGCCCACGCAGATCACATCACCTCCGCCGGCATGCTCCGTCAGAACACCGGCGCCAAGATCGTGTACAGCGCCGATGCCGAGATTAAAGGCATCGATATAAGCCTCCAGGACGGCGACGAACTCCCATTCGGGCAATACAAAATCAAGGCCCTCGCCACCCCCGGCCACACCAGCGGATGTATGAGCTATTACGTGCCGGGCGCAGTGTTCACCGGCGATACCCTCCTGATTCGCGGCTGTGGCAGAACCGATTTCCAGCAAGGGGACGCGGCCCGACTGTACCAGAATGTGACCGACAAGCTATTTACGTTACCGGACGATACCGTGGTCTACCCGGCCCACGATTACAAGGGGCGAACCTGCTCCACCATAGGCGAAGAAAAACACTGGAATCCGCGCCTTGGCGGCGGCCAATCCCTGGCCCGTTTCACTGAAATCATGAACAATCTGAACCTGGACATGCCCAAGAAAATCAACGAGGCAGTGCCGGCCAATGTCAGTGTGGGTGTCGACTACAATCCGCGGCGGTATGTCCACGAAGATTTCTCGATGAACGAC
This sequence comes from Cellvibrionales bacterium UBA5860, assembly GCA_002431545.1. GTDB lineage: Bacteria > Pseudomonadota > Gammaproteobacteria > Pseudomonadales > Porticoccaceae > HB2-32-21. The sequence goes on from DJFY01000131.1 coordinate 6,028, forward strand.
CTGCATACCGCCTGGCAGCACCTTAAGGAAAACGAGTTGATTGTTGATAATCGAACACTGGAGGAGTATGCGGAAGGCCACGTGCCGGGTAGCAGGAACATTCCCTTTGGCGAAGAATCCGATCACGCCGCTACGTTGCAACAATACGACAAAGTGTATATCTACTGCCGCTCCGGTCGCCGAGCGCAAACCGCGTATACCAATCTTGCCCTGGCCGGCCTCAGCAACGTCACCTGCGTTAGTCACACCGGCATGCCGAACTGGATCGCTGCGGGTTACCCTGTCGAACAGGGCTGAGGTGTCCTCCCCGGAATTGACGGGCGCAAACATCTCGTGCATCCGCTTTATTTAAACGCCTGCTTAGTTTCGGGCACTTACTGGCATCAAGCACTTGCCAATCTGATCAATGATTCCGCCCTTGATCCGCCATCCAGCGGCACGAGACGAAGCATCGCCTACAAAACACCAGTGTGCACCAATGCTATGATTTCAGAAACATTGGTCAGTGAGAATTACCGTGGATTTCACCCTTGACGAAGAATACCGATTGGTAAACGAAACCGTCGCCAGGTTTGTCGACAACGAACTCATGCCACTGGAGGCACAGGTCCTGGCGCGCGAGGCCGATGGCGGTCCTCACGAACTCAGCGAGAATGAACTGGCCCCTCTGCACGAAAAATGCCGACAGCTGGGACTTTGGGGCCTGGACAGCCCAGCCGAAACCGGTGGCGCGGATTTGCCGGCACTGGCGCTGGTCGGCGTCAACGAGGCCCTGGGAAGGACCATTGTTCCCTTCACTTTCCCCCCGGACTCCCCCAACCTGCACATGCTACTCGCGACGGTGAACGACCAGCAACGCGAAAAATATCTCGAGCCCTACGCCCGCGGCGAAACGGTTTCAGCCATAGCCATCTCCGAACCCGGCGCTGGCGCCGACCCTGCGGGCATGATCACGCGCGCCGTCCGCGACGGCGACGACTGGGTTATCAATGGACGCAAAATCTGGATCAGCCGTATCGACAAAGCGGACTTCGCGATCGTCATGGCTGTGACTGACCCGGAAAAAGGCTCGCGCGGCGGGATCTCCGCCTTTCTTGTCGACAGGGGTACCCCGGGGCTTGAGGTAGCGCGAAAAATTCGCCTGATTGGCGGCCACTATAATTTTGAGGTGGTCCTCGACAACTGCCGAATCCCTGCGGGCCAGCTCCTGGGTAAAGAGGGTCAGGGCTTTGCGCCCATGCAGTTACGCCTGGTCGTGCGGCGCCTGCAGATGGGCGCGTGGTGTCTCGGCATGGCCCGCCGCGCGCTCGGCATGATTTGCGAGCAGGCCAACCAGCGCGTCACGTTCGGCGCGCCGCTCGCCGATCGCCAGTCAATCCAGTGGTGGGTCGCGGACCTGGAAACACGTATTCACTGTCTGCAACTGATGCTCTGGCAGGCTGCATGGAAACAGGATCAGGGGCAGGATGTGCGCACCGAAGCCAGCATGATCAAACTCTATGGCACGGAGCTGGCCAGCGATGCAATCGACTGGGCGATGCAGACCTTCGGCGCGATGGGTATGACCAAAGATCTGCCCTTACAGCTGATGGCCCAGCGGGTTAGACTGATGCGCATCTACGAAGGCCCCAGTGAAATTCATCGCTGGGTACTGGCTCGCCGGCGTTTAAAGTCAAGCGCATAGGCAAGCTTAAAAAAGTCCGCCTCTCGTCCACTCCCTTGCAGGACAAGCCCCGTGTTGACGATACCGTCCATAACCGCCATTCTGGAACCATGCTAACTATCGACCAGATCCGCAAAGCGCTGGAAAACCGCGACCACAGTGCGGCCCGATTTCAACCCAACCCGAATCATGCTGCCGTCGCCATGATTCTGGCCGAAGGTGAGCGTGAGCTCGAGGTCTGTTTTATTCGCCGCGCCGAGCGCGAAGGCGATCCCTGGTCTGGACAGGTCGCCTTTCCGGGAGGCCGTGCAAGCACCGAAGACACCGACGCCAGTGCTGTGGCCGAAAGGGAAACCTGGGAAGAGATCGGACTGACCCTGGAAAACCACCACAGGGTTGGGCCGTTACCGACACGCGCTATTGAGCGCGCTGACCTGCAAACACCCATGACCCTGTCACCTTTCGTTTACCATGTCGAACCCGGTCTGCAGACTCAGGCTTTCGCCCGACTCACCAACGAGGTGGCCTCGGTATTCTGGGTGCCGATCTCCCACCTGTTCGATGAAGCGGCGGTCACCGAACTGAATTATCCTGTCGCCGAAACCTGGGGCACTTTTCCGGGCATTCAGTTCGGCGAGCATGTGATCTGGGGCCTGACCTTGAGAGTGTTGGACAGTTTCGCAGAGATTACCCGACGCACTCTGCCAGCGCTCAAAAATAGCACCTGGTAGCACTTCCGGGCCTGCGGTTGTCGCAAACTGTCAAGTAAAACTCCGATGGAGTAACCCTGGCAAAATACACTGGCCTTCGAAAATACCGGCAAAACAATTCCCTACCATTCATCTACGCCGATGAACAAACGCGCCGCAGCTTTCATTAACTGAAAGCCAGGCAGAGCACGGCCCGCCAGCTACCCGAAACATCCGATGACCCGGTTTTGCTAGCCGCACTAGAAGAAATAAACGCTGCGGATACTGAAATGTTTTCTGTTGGTTTTAGTCGCCAGAAACAGATGCAGAACGGCGATCACAGTGTGATGGGCTACATCGAATATGGCCTCAATGATGCCACTCCAACAACGGACGCCACGACTTACTTTTTTCGATCTATTTTCAGTTTCACAAGCGGCTGCTACAAAGGCGTTTCGCTCACGCGGTGAGGTTTGACTGGGCGATCATGCCAGCCGTCTTAACCGAAGCCGAATAGAGAATTCGAGTCGCAATCGAGCCGGGGGACTTCTCCAATGTTTCATTCATATTATTCTCTCCGCGACAATTATCGTTTCGAGACAGTGCACCTATTCCACCCCAAGCTACACCCAAATCTATTCCGTTGCGGCTCGAAAAAAGACTTGCTGTATATTAGCCACTGAATACAAACATTACCGCGACAATGAAAACTCTTAGAGCCCTATTCTCAATAGTCTTTATTTGCTACGCCTTCCCCCTGGTCATTGCCGATACCCAACCACCCAGCAGTACCTTCTTTGGCGCCAATGCCGCCGGTAACGCGGAAGGCACGATTCCACCCTGGACCGGCGGTATCACCACACCGCCGGCGAACTACAGCCCGGGAGACTGGCATCCCGACCCATATGCCGACGACCCGCCCTTGTTCACTATCGATAACAGCAACGCTCGACTACATAAGGACAAGCTGTCAGCAGGCCACCTGGCGCTAATGGAAAGATACCCGGACAGTTATCGTTTGCATATTTTTCCTTCCCGGCGCAGCGTCTCCTACCCGGACCATGTCCGCGAATACACTAAAAAATATCGGGGCAAGGCGCGCGTCGTTGACGATGGTGCGGGACTGGCCGGCATCGTGCGTGGCGTTCCGTTTCCTCAGCCGGAAAACGGCGAACAGGCCATCTGGAATATGCGCGTCAGTTACAAGGGCGGGGGCTACAGCGGTTATTTTACGACTGTATTAACTGCCAGCGACGGTAGTTACGAACTGGGCGTATCCAAACATGAGATCGAATACATGTATGGCGATCCGCGAACAACTCTGGAAAATTTCGATAATGTGAAAACTCGGGCTGTAATGTATACGCTGCTGCCGGCAAAAAATGCCGGCACCCTGTATTTGTATCATTTTCTCCTGAACAGCCGCGACGAAGAGCGCCGCAACTGGGCATACAATCCGGGTAAACGCCGGGTCAGCCGCTCCACCATGATCGCCCACGACCAGCCCATGAGCGGCTCCGACGGTGTGCACATTTGGGACCAGGGAGACATGTGGTTGGGGCCCATTACCGATTTCAACTGGCGCCTGATCGGCAAGCGGGAAATGTATGTGCCCTACAACGCCTACCGTTTGCACAGTGGCGAAACAGAAGTCGACAGTATCGTGACGCCACGGCACATCAATCAGGATCTGGCACGATATGAACTGCATCGCGTTTGGGTTGTCGAGGCCACACGCCGCACAAACAGTAATCACTTTTATAAAAAACGCCGTTATTATCTTGATGAAGATTCCTGGCGCGTCATGTTTGCAGAACACTACGACGAAGCGGGCGATGTGCATCGCTTTAGCGAAGCCCATCATATTAATTACTACGAGGCGCGGGTTTTTTATACGACGCTGGATACTTATTACAAGCTGGATACTGAGCGTTATTATTTACGCCACGTCGACAATCAATACTCCCCCTTCGACTTTTCTTTTGACCAAAACGCCAGTTACTATGTCCCAGGCCGGCTCAAGATGAAGGCCAAGCGCTAGTTCGACCGCAGTCTAAATAATTAGAATACATTATCGATCGGCACACTGGTTTAGCAGCCAGCTGGCTGGTGTCGTCGATACTGGAGGGGTTTTGTCATTAAAAAATATTGGCGACCCGAGCCCGGGTCTCTCGACTCATCGATCCAGGTCCCGGCGGGTTTCAGTCTATCGGATACTTGGCCTGGCGTGGACTTTGTGTTTGGTGGCCACACCTGCGCTCGCGCTGCAATTGCGTTTAAAAGATCGCGATATCCTGTTTTTTATCGACTCCACCTTGACTGCGAGCACGGCATTTCGAGTGCAGACTGCACAGCAGGGTGCCGCATCGGGTAATCGGACCGTGTTTCCCGACGGCGGCGACATCTACAGCGCGCCTATATCACTAATCACCGATATCAGCGCCAGCAAAGGCGAACTCGGCTTTTTTGCCCGCGCTTCCTACATCTACGACCCGGTCATCCTGGGTAAAGATTGCAATAACTGCACTCGACCTACCGGACCATCCCTGGCAGACGGTATTGACAGCAATGCCCAAAAGCTGGCGGGAAATAAATTCAGGCTTCTCGATTTTTTCGTTTTCAATACCTGGCACTTTGGCGATCACCCCCTCAATATCCGGGCTGGCAAACAGGTGATTTCCTGGGGAGAAAGCAACATCATCGGTGGTGGCATCAGTCAAATGCAAAACCCGGTTGATCTCGCCAAGGCGACAACACCCGGGACAGAAATAAAGGAAACACTGATGCCACAGGAATCGATATATGCCCAGTTCGGGGTCACGGATAATATCGTCCTCGAAGCCTATTACGTGTGGAACTGGCGACCATCGGTTTTTATACCCGTGGCAACTTTTTTTAGTCCCTTCGATTTTTTAGGCGCCGGTTACAAGCCGGATATCGCGCCCGGCATCCCCTACAAGGGAAGAAACGAAGGGAGCGAGCCCAATCAGGACCAATGGGGTCTTGCCATGTCAACCTATATAGACTCGCTTAACGGCACGGACCTGAGCATTTACTGGGTGCGCTCGCACGCCTATGTGCCGTTTCTAAGTATAGACGACAGTTTCAATGTACCCGATCCGGTGCTGGGCGGTCTCACCGCGGGCGGTTACGAAAAAGTGTATAGCGAGGATCAGGACACCTTGGGCGTCTCTGTCGGTGGCTTGCTGCCGGGCAGGTTGGGTATCTCTTTTCGTAGCGAGTTGAATTACAAACCCAACTTTTTTGATACACGCAAGTGTGCAACCTGCCCCACTGAAAACAGCGACGTTGTGACACTCCTGGCCAGTATGGCGCATTCTGCAAACTATGATTTTCTCGGCTCGGACCGCGTTAGCCTGATCCTCGACGCACAGATCCAGAAAATCAACAAGCTCGATGATGGCAGGGGCACCTCGGCCTCTGGCGGCAAGATTACGGATTTTTCCTGGGGCTATGTCGCGGTAGTCACGCTGGATTACCAGAATGTTTTCGCCAATATTAAAGTTTCACCCTCGATAGTCTGGGTACACGATGTCAAAGGCTTCCAACCCAGTTCTGCAGGAGGACTCTCGGAAGACGAACAAGCGATCAGCGCCAGTGTGAACTTTTCTTACTTATCCCGCGCCTCACTCAAGCTCACTTACTCGACCTGGCTCGGCGACAATGGCAGCAACTACGATCGCGACAACATATCTGTGTCTTTCAAATATAACTTTTAAATGTTAAATAAAGGCGGACATTCTGACAGTCGTCGCTATAAAACATCGGGAACAGGCCCTCGCTAACTCGTTCAGTAATATAAAGTTACCGACACACTGATACCCACAACAGAACGGATAGCAGCATGGATAATAAAGCCCCCACCGCGTGTTTAGTCAGCACTGGTGAAGAAGTACTACGCGGAGAAATCCTCGATGCCAATAACAATTACCTGGCTAATATCCTGGGTGAACACGGCTTCGACGTGCAGTTAATGATGACGGCAGGAGACCGTCGCGAAGATCTATATTTTGTAATTGATTCAGCCCTTCAGCGCGCCGATTACCTGTTTATGAGTGGCGGTCTCGGCCCCACCGAAGACGATCTGACCACCGCCGTCGCCGCCGAACTCGCCAACCAGACACTGGTATTTGACGAAGCCAGCTGGCAGGCGATCGTCGACCTGTTTCGCCAGTACAACCTAGAACCCGGTGAAAACAACAAAAAACAGGCGTTTTTTCCCGCAAGTGCCGAGATACTGACCAACCATAACGGAACAGCGCCTGGCTTTAGTCTTACACTCGAACGTCACGGTGGGAAGAAAACAATTATCGCCCTGCCCGGTCCACCACGCGAATTACACCCGATGATCCAGCGTTGGTTGGCCGATCGGGGCTACCGCGCCATACCCGAGACGGAACATCTCTTTCTGCGCTTTCTGGGGATCGGTGAATCACCCCTGGCAGAAGCTCTGGAACCCTGGACCAGGGAATGGGGTGACGTCAGTTTTCGCCAGGATTTCCCGGAAATGGAAGTCAAACTCTACCAACCGCCGCTAGCCATGCGAGCTGCCCTCGGCGAATTTTCTGCTAGCACGCTCGGAGGGTATCTGACGACCTGTACCCGACAAAGCGTGCCGGAACTGTTTACCGAGTTCATGCAACACCAGGGCGAAACGTTGGCAGTTGCCGAGTCATGCACCGGCGGGCTCGCCGCCAAAATAATTACCGACACGCCACATGCTTCGGATTACTTCCTGGGCGGCGTGGTATCCTACGCAAACCCTGTAAAAACAGCTTTACTGGGAGTCTCCGCCAGGGACCTCGAACGGGACGGTCCCATTACGGCTGCCACCGCAGAGCAGATGGCCGCAGGCGCCCGAGACCGCCTGGGAGCGGACCTGGCGCTAAGCTTTACCGGCATCGCAGGCCCAGATGGCGGCACCGACACTAACCCGGTCGGCACCGTATGGCTCGGCCGGGCAGACGCCAATGGTTGTACCAGCAAAAAGCTCACACTGCTGCAGGAACGTGATCGCATCCGAACCGCCGCGGTTTATCACGGCCTGCACTGGCTGATGGAAGACTGGCTGCGCAGTAGGTATACAAGCCAAATCGCGGCCTGGTCAGGCACCGCACGTAAGCGGGATAAATAAAAACATTTTGATAGGCGTGTAAACGCTCGTCGCCATCGATATCCTGTCTATCTTTATCTAGCTAATGCATCACAAATTAATCTCATGACAACAAGAAGACCCGTCAACAGTGAGGTCCCTAAATATATAGCCCGACAACTCGAGCGCAAGCCAGAGCTAGAGATACCAGCCCTGTTGCTTGCACTGAAGTTTCCGTATTGAAAGAGGCCTCGAAACCACGAAATCCAGATGTTTGGCCTGCTATTTCCTCTTTAATTGGAGACATCGGCCCTCGCGTTTTATGATTCAACGACAATTTCGAGTTCTGCGCTACCGGTCCGGGGAAATAACACTATCGAAAACTAAACTGCATTGCCTTTTTCGAGCTTTGTTTTCTTTAAGCGTATTTTTCGCAACCATATTCTTTCCCTGCACTACCGTTATGCGAAAGCCATCGGAAAAATCCCCCTTGCGTAAGGGCGTGAATTGTTCGAACGATATTGCACGAGCTGTCATCAACCGCACGGCAAACAAATTGGCGCTCCTGACAGCCAGGAGAAAAGAAAAATCTAACCAAAGCGCCGGCCCGCCGCAGACAAACACCAAACCTAACGCTTCTGTCAGCATCGGTTCATCAGCCTTGATACGTCCTGTAAGATAAGTCCCCGGTAATCCAACGCAAAAGCCCAGCAGCAGAGAACCCAAAATCTCCTCCAGCCCAGCCGAAAACGGCGAAAATGCAAGCCCCCCGTTAGACGCGCTAACAAAGGTCAAACCAAGACTGAAAATAACCAGCGCCCAGGCATCGTCGATCGCAACAATGGATCCCAGAATAATCGCCAGGCCCCGCGGTAAGCCGGTTAACAACATTCCGCCACCGACGATAAGAGCTGCCCCTACAGCTGCCAAGCCCGAAATCAGCGATAATTGTGTTCCCATTTTCCGCAATGCCGGGAGAGTGAGTCGTCCACTCAGCAAGAACCCGATCATCAGCAGCGTAACCTGCGTAATCAGTTCAAATTGATGATAAATTGCTGTCGGAATGAGATCGAATAATTGCGACCCGATAAGAGCGCCAAAGAGCAATAGCAGCGTAACGCGGGCCAGAAAAGTGGATTCTCCCAGCAGGTCTGTTACCAGACCAACCAAAAAATAGCGCCGAGAGAAAACAGCAGAATAGCGCTCTCTATCGGTGCGCTTATCAACTCATTCAAGGTCTATTTTCATAGACCCCATCATCAGGCGAAGG
>DJFY01000131.1:15145-22035 GCA_002431545.1 Cellvibrionales bacterium UBA5860
AACTTTCGCCCGGCGCTGGATATTATCGGCATACATCCGCTTAGCCACTTTTTGGTTTCAGCTCAGGAGGCACAGGTAACACCAGTACCACGGAGTCCACAGTAGCCATCTGGTACTTTGGCAAGGTATTGCTGATGATAGTGCTCAGCGTAGAAAAATTCGGGAGCCTCCCGGATTTCGGTCGTCACATCCGGATAATTATTGCTCTGATACGCTTGCTGATAGGCCTCTCGCATGGCCTGTGCCTGCGCTAGCTGTTCCTCACTGTAACAATAGACCGCCGAACGATACTGCGTGCCGATATCCATACCCTGCCGCATGCCCTGGGTTGGATCGTGATTATCCCAAAATAGCTTCAGGATATCAGCGTAACTCACAAGTTCCGGATCAAAGACAATCAGAACAACCTCGGTGTGGCCGGTCAAGCCACTGCACACTTCCTCGTAGGTGGGGTTAGGCGTCAGGCCACCGGCATAACCAACGGCTGTGGTGTACACGCCCTCTAGCTGCCAGAACAGACGTTCTGCGCCCCAAAAACACCCCATACCAATGACCACTGTTTCCATATTGTCGGGAAACGGTGGCTTGAGCGGATGGCCATTGACGAAATGTGCGTCGGGCACGGGCATATTGATTTCCCGTCCCGGTAATGCCTGCCCGTGTGCAGGAAGAGCCGTTTTCGATGTACCCACGAATACCTCCGAAACGAATGTGAAACCGGACTCAATATAACACTTATTTCGTAACCGGAATTATAGTCTCTAGCGGCAACGCGGCATGCCTTGTATGCTTTATCGAGAACATGTCTTGTCAATTATTCCATGGAGAAAAAGATGGCCCTCGACAAACAAGCTGCGGAAATTCTTAAGCGAGCGGAGGAAAGCGACACCCCGGGTTTGGGGGAAGGCTCGCCCGCCGAGGGACGAGAGGTTTTCGCGGGCACCACTGCCTTATTGGGTTTGCCGACCCCGGAGGGGCAGCGCATATCCGAAGTTCAAATTCCCGGGCCCAGCGGAGATATACGAACCCGCATCATTCACCCTCTCGAAGGCCTGGCCGATAATTTGCCGATCCTGATCTATTATCACGGCGGCGGCTGGGTCATCGGCAGCCCGGAAACACACGAGGGCGAAACCTGCTTCTACGCTAACGAGGCCAACTGCGTCGTCCTTGTGCCCGACTATCGGCTGGCACCCGAAGATCCCTTCCCTGCGGCGCCAGATGACTGTTATGCCGTGCTCGAATGGGCCAACGCCAACGCAGAAACTTTTGGTGGCGACGCCTCCCGTATCGCCGTCGCCGGCGATTCCGCGGGCGGCAACCTGTCGGCGGTGGTCTCGCAAATGGCGCACGCCAACAATGGGCCGGACATCGCATTGCAATTGCTGATCTACCCGGCCACCCGCATGGGCGCCACTACGGAATCCTATCGGGAATTCAACGACGGCTACTTTCTCACCGGCAAGGCCATGGACTGGTTCTTCAACCACTATCTGAAACGGCCGGAAGACTGGGACGCTCTCAAGGCGTCGCCACTCCTCGCGCCGGATTTAAGCGGCCTGCCACCGGCCTACATTATGACCGCCGGCTTTGATCCGTTGCGTGACGAAGGCAAGGCCTACGCCGAGCGCCTGCAGCAAGCTGGTGTGCCTGTTGACTACGTCTGCTACGAGGAACAAATCCACGGGTTCGTCTCAATGGCCGGTGCCCTCGATCAGGGTAAGCAATTCCTGCGCGAAGCGGCGGCGGTGTTGCGTCGAGCTTTCACCTCCTAAGCGCACACTCCGGTCTATCCCTGCTCGATTTTGGGATTCGGCCCTGCAGGACGGATTCGTCGGCGAAGTTTCCAGGCGAAAGAAGCTCAGGCTTGGCCAATCGGTACCCTCTTCAGCGCCACCACCGATTTTTCCCTCCCAAGGCGGGTTTCTCTCAAAGCTCGCCGCCGGGATCGGGGCATTGCTGGCGTGATGCGCCCAGACGATTCTGTACCTATGGCATTCTGTGCCTATAATGACAACATCCTGCTTTAGTCCCGGTTTGAATCTCATTTGCGACCTCCCTGTCGTACTGAGCGGACGTTTTCAACTTAATCTAATCTATAAGGATTTAACTATATGTCACGAGAACAACTAGATAAATTGCTAAGCATTTTTGAACGGCAACCGCCTCTCGGGTCGATGACCCTGGAACAGGAGCGGGCCAATTTAGACGAAGGTGGTGCCCGCTTCAAAGTGCCTCAAGACGTTACCAAGGAAGCAGTCGATGCAGACGGCGTGCCCGGTGAATTCCTGGTCGCGCCGGGAGCCAGCGACGACAAGGCGGTACTTTACCTGCACGGCGGCGGCTACGCCATTGGCTCGATCAAAAGTCACCGCTATCTGATGCAGAATGTTTCTCGCCATGCAGGCGCGCGCACACTGGGGATCGATTATCGCCTGGCGCCGGAGAACCCCTTTCCAGCCGCGATCGAAGACGCCACCAAAGCCTATCGCTGGCTGCTGGCGCGGGGCTTTAGCGCCGATAAAATTGCCATTGCGGGCGACTCTGCCGGCGGCGGACTGACCTTGGCTACTCTGGTTAATCTACGCGATCAGGGCGATCCGTTACCGGCTGCCGGCGTGCTGATTTCACCCTGGACCGATCTCACCGGAGATGCCGGCGCGGTCACCTCGCGCGCCGACGATGACCCCATGGTTAAACCCGATGGCCTGTATCGGCTTGGCGGGCTGTATCTGAATGGAGTGGACCCTAAAACACCACTCGCTTCACCGGTATTTGCAGACATGGCGGGACTGCCCCCGCTGTGCATCCATGTCGGCGGCCGGGAAATTCTTTACGACGACTCGATTACCGTCGCCCGCCGTGCGCGGGAGGCCGGCGTTGAAGTTGAGCTATTGGACGAGCCCGATCTATTTCACGTCTGGCATGCCTTTGCGCCCATGCTTGATGAAGGCCAGGAAGCTGTAGAAAAAATAGGCGCCTTTTTAAGAAAACATATGGCCTGATCAAAAATAAGCTCATCCGCTGCTCGCGGTTACCCCTACGCCAGCAGGTAAAGAAAACCGGCTCAACCGCAAAATCATAGCCCGCAAAAAAGCTGTCAGGTCGCTGTATACCAGAGATATCAGCCAAGAATCAGCCTGCGAAATCGATAACTGAGGAACACTGTAATGTCCAGTCCGGAAAATAAAAAACTGATCGAACTCCTGTGGAAAAATTACCCGGGGCCCTCCGATTACGAAAAAATGAAAGATAAAGTCGACAAAATGCGCAGCAATTTTGTCCAGGCGACCAGCAATTTTTGCAGCCCCGCCGAAGGTGTCTCTGTCGATGCCCTCGAAGTTGACGGTATTCCCGCCGAGTGGCTTACCGGGCCGGGCGCTGATGAAGATCGCGTGCTGCTGTATCTACACGGCGGCGGCTACGTCATCGGCTCGGTCGCCACGCATCGGGGCCTCACTTCGGCACTGGCGAAAGCCGCAAACTGCAGAGTGCTGGCGCTCGATTATCGCCTGGCTCCAGAACACCCCTATCCCGCCGCCGTCGAGGATGCCACTCGCGCCTACCGCTGGCTGTTGTCCCAGGGCATCGACGCAGGAAAGATCGCCATAGCCGGAGACTCTGCGGGCGGTGGCCTGACATTGGCGACGCTATTAAATCTTAAAGACGCCGGCGACCCCCTGCCCGCGGCTGCAATACCGATATCGCCCTGGACCGATATGGAGGGTAGCGGGGATTCAATGAAAACCAAAGTAGATCAGGACCCGATGGTAGAACCCGGTGGGCTGATGGGTATGGCTCGCCTCTACATGGGAGATCACACCGACTACCGTACGCCAACCGCATCACCACTTCACGGCGATTACGGGGGCTTGCCGCCAATGCTAATCCAGGTAGGTGAACTGGAAACCCTACTCGACGACGCAACCCGGGTTGCGGCACGAGCCGAAGCCGCGGGGGTAGACGTCACTCTGGAGGTCTGGAACGAAATGGTTCACGTCTGGCACCTGTTCGCACCCATGGTGCCAGAGGGCCGCCAGGCGATCAAAAGTATCGGCGAATTTATAAAATCTAAAACCAATTAAATCAATTAGTTATAATAAATACTTAAAGTTATAATTTAAAAAGGTTATACCGATGAGCTTAGATAACAATCCGAATCGACAAGGCCGGGTCGCCGGTAAAGTTGCCTTGATTACCGGCGGTGGCTCCGGTATCGGCGAGGCCACGGCACAACGCATGCACGAGGAAGGCGCCAAGGTGGTCGTGGTGGACATCAATCGCGAGAATGCACTGAAAGTCGCCGAAGGCATCAATAGCCAGGGCGGAGAGGCATCCGCGTTTGTCGCCGATGTCGCCGACGAAGAGGCAACCCGGGCCATGATCCGCCATGCCGTTGACACTTTCGGCCGCCTGGATATTCTCCACAATAACGCCACCGCCCTCGAAGTAGGCGCCGTAATAGACCTGACGCTGGAGGGCTGGAACAAGACGCTGGCAGTCAATGTCACGGCGCCTTTTCTTGCCACCAAACACGCGCTCCCGATCATGATCGACCAGGGCGGCGGCGCCATTATTAACACTGCCTCGATCTCCGGCACCGGCGGCGACTACGGAATGGCTGCCTATAACGCAGGCAAGGCCGCAGTGATCAACTTTACGCGCTCCGCCGCAATCGAAAATGCGCGCTTCGGTGTAAGAATGAACTGTGTTTGTCCGGGCGCCATTGATACACCGGCAATCCAAACCCTGACCGGCGGCAACAAGGGGCCGTTGCCTCATCTGTCTGTCGCCGGCAGAGAGGCGCTTCCGGAAGTGCCTGACGAAGTTAGCCAGCAGATGCGCCAGACCATGATGAACGCGCACCCCATCGGTCGTCTCGGTCTCCCGGTCGAAATCGCTAACACCGTGCTTTTCCTCGCTTCCGACGAAGCTTCGTTTATCACCGGAGCGGCATATATTGTCGACGGAGGTTTGACCGCACACACGGGGCTGCCCGTTATGGCATAAACCCATTGGGATGAGACCGGCGATGCCGAGGGCGCCGACAAACGGGCGGGAGACATAGTACTCAGCGCTACGCGGATGCAACCGTCACGCCGGGGTTTGCGTTTCAGCGAGGTGAATCCTGACTGGTTTCGAAGCTGGCGAAACACCCTGAGCAAGGCCGAAGAGCGCGAGCATTCGCGCGCAAGCAGTCGTGCAATAAGCTTGATTTTCGTCGGCGAATCAATTCCACTTGGGTGGCACAAGAATTTTAACCACTACCCAGTTACTCATTTTGACCCGTCCGGAGGACCAAATTATGGCCGCACCCGTTGTCTCAGCAGACTCCCATATTGTCGAACCACCCGAAGCCTATGCCGAAATCGACCCAAAATATCGGGACAAAGCGCCCCATATCGTGCCCGATGGCAAGGGCGGCGATGCCTATATGTTTGACGGTATCAAACGACCCCTTGAACTCGGCCTGATGTCCGCCGCCGGGATTCCATCCGAGATCATGCCCAAAGTCGCGCCGCACAGAAAATTTTACGACATGCATGCCAGTGGCTGGGATCCTAAATTCCGCGTCGAAGACCAGAAACGCGATGGCGTAGATGCAGAAATCATTTACGCCTCGGTCGGCATGGTGCTTTGCAATGCCAAAGATCCACTGTTCAAGGATGCCTGTTTTAAAGCCTATAACCGCTGGCTGCAAGGCTATTGTGAAGCCGCGCCGGACCGCCTGTTCGGACTGGGACAAACGGCCATCCTGGATGTGGATACCGCCATCGCGGATTTTCAGCGAATCAAAGACGCTGGCTTTGTCGGCGTCATGATGCCGGGAACACCGGTACAGGAAGACTACGACCACCCCATGTACGATGCGTTATGGGAATGCGCGACCGATCTCGATCTTCCCCTGTGCTTTCATATTCTGACCTCAAAAGAGAGTGCCGCGAGCATCACCCAGTTTCGCGGCCACAAGCTCAATGGTTTTATGAAACTGATTCGCGCCATCCAGGACCTGGTCGGCCTGTTCACGCTGGGCGGCGTCTTCGAGCGGCATCCCCAGCTTAAGTTTGTCGGTGCCGAGGGCGATGCCGGTTGGCTCCCCCACTACATGGCGCGCATGGACCATGCTGTGACCCGGCACGGCCACGGTAAAAACGGTCGAGTCATTCCCAGGGACCCCAGCGAATATATCCGCGAGCACGTCTGGTTGACGTTTCAGGACGACTGGGAAGCCTTTGGCTGCGCCCATCGGATGAACCCCGAGCGCCTACTCTGGGCTAACGACTTCCCGCACAGTGACTCCACCTGGCCGGATTCTATGGCCATGCTGGACAAACACACGGAGCTGGTATCCCCGGAGATCAAGGATAAGATCCTCGGATTGAACTGTATCGAGTTGTTTAACCTGCCGCGAGAAAGGATAGAGCAAGCCGCAAAAGCCGCCTGAAACACGAACCCTTTGTGTTCAGCAAAAACGGCGCCTCAGGGCGCCGTTTTTATTAATGCCACAGCAAATATTGCCGGAAAATTTTGTCGCGCTTAACTTTCAGCTTCCAGCTTTCAACTCCCAAGCGGACTCAATCCTCGAGTGCACTCGATTCCGCAGCACGGCCTCAGGCGCGGTGCCTGGCACGGCTCGTGTTTAATCAAACCGTTCTCGGACTACGCAGCAAGTCCAGTCTTGCTAACACCCGCGCACGGAAACAGCCTCCCCGTCGAGCCAAGCAGCATGGAATCCTCTCCGAACGCACCTTCCCTGAGACCTTTGGAACAGGCTTCCTAGAACACCCTACCACTTTCTAGAAGAAGATTATGGCCACTGCCGATTAGTCGCGGGCCTCGATAAGAGACAGCAATTCACGGGTTTTCTGCTCGACCAGCCCTTCGTCACC
>DJFY01000014.1:0-6168 GCA_002431545.1 Cellvibrionales bacterium UBA5860
CTGCCGGGCTACCTGCAGACGGGAGAGCGTATACAAAAAGGAGCTGAGGTGTTGGCTGCCCGTAACTGCGGCGAGCTTTACCAAATGTTGGTGTCGCACTGGCAATGTCCCGAAGCGTTGGTGCTGAATGGTCGAGAGCCGGAATCACCACTAAATAACATTGCAGACCTCGACAAACTTGGGTCTGCGGTAGAGCAAATGATGGCTTTCGATATGCTCACGTATTTGCCTAATGACATTTTAACAAAGGTCGATCGGGCGGCAATGCGTGTTTCGCTGGAAACAAGGGTCCCGTTTTTGGACCATAGAGTGGTGGAGTTCGCCTGGTCGCTACCCTACCGATACAAGATTAAAGACGGAGAATCTAAATGGATATTGAGGCAATTGTTGTATAAACATGTCCCCCGGAAGTTAGTAGAGCGTCCAAAAATGGGTTTCGGAATCCCCATAGGGGATTGGCTTCGGGGCCCGCTCAGAGGCTGGGCCGATACTTTGCTGGACGTCGACAGGTTGCGAGGCGAAGGTTATTTTAGGGTCGATCTGATTAGGGAAAAATGGGATGAGCACCTCACTGGGAGGCGCAATTGGCAATATTTACTGTGGGATGTACTGATGTTTCAATCCTGGCTGGAACAACAATGAGCGGTTCGGTTCTTTGCTTCGCCTGGACCAATTAAGTCTCGTTCTGCTGTAGTTGCTTTTGGTCTGCGAGATGTACTATTTCGCTCATATTCAGAGATTTCATTCCATATTGATCGCTGATCTGGCTAAAGTCGAACAATACCGATTCCAAATATTCGATATTGTCTTTAATGTTTTTCCCGAAGTTATGTGGGTGCCACCACAGATGAAAGATTTCGTTTTGTTTCGCCGCGTGTTCTAGTGACGCGATGATCCTTCTCTTCTTTAGCGGTGAGAGGATTAGCGAGCTGCTAGAAACGGGGCGTAGGAAGCGGCTGGACTTCACGTTGTAGGGTTTTTGCTGCTTTATTGAGTCCAGTGGGTAAGTGTTGTGTCCCGACAAATTGATATGGGCGTCAAGTAGTCTAAATAGTCTGGTTCTTGGGATTTGCGCACGGTTTTCCGCGGTCGAACGGAACAGGCTGCGGTCGTTTCCCCGGTAAGAGGTAATGCCTAAGTCGCGAAGCACAGGTAGATAGTCCCATTGGCATTGATTCCGGGGGAAGACAAAGCTATTTAAAGATATGTTACGTGTTTGAGCGATCTTCATGGCCGAGTACATATCGTGACGAAAATCTTCGGTGGACTGCCCTTTCGCATCACAGTAGTAATGAGAAAATGTGTGGCTGCCGATCTCTTGATGCTCGTGAGATAAAATCTTCTCGACCAGCTCACCGGCGAAGTGGTAGCGTGGCTCCAGATTCCTATTGGATTCAATATATTTGTATGGGTCCAGGGTTGAATCCGAGTAGTTGGGCTTTCTTTGAGGAAAATATGACTTCAGATTACTTTCTCCCTTAGCAAATAGAAATCCCACTGTCGCCCAGGTAGCGTGTATACGATACTTTTCAAAAAGAGAAAGTGTTTGCTCTATTGCCGCCTCGACACCGTCAAGGTTGTCTTTATAGGTTTCAATAGACTTCTTGTCTCGGACGCCCCAGTACAACTCAAAATCTAGGGATATAGTAAAGATACCAAAATCGTTATTCTTCATGACCTGGGTTTCGGATTGTTAAAATATGCATCGGTGTAAAACCCGTTACTGTAGCGTTGTTTCAAAGTAATTGAAAACCGTCACACATAACGCAGAAGGTCGAGATCTTGAGTCGGATGATATAGCGGTGGTGCGGTGCCCGGTCTTATTCCGCAATTGCTTAGGCAATAGGGAAATATAATGGAGACTAATTGTTGTCAGATAATTCTGTGCTAATAATAGCAAGTTACGCTAAATCGCTGATCAAATTCAGGGGCGATCTGATCAATGCCCTGGTTAAGAGAGGATACTCAGTTCATGTTTGTGCGCCGGAGCTAGTATCCGAATCAGAGACAGTAAATGAATTGGTGAGCAGGGGCGCTACAATCCACGAAGTATCCATGAATCGTTCCGGCCTAAATCCAATTGTTGATGTGAAAACATTTTTCCAGCTTTTAAGAGTCATTAGTTCTGTCAAGCCTGTGTATGTTATCGCGTACACGATAAAACCGGTTATTTACGGCATGCTATCTTCTGCTTTGTGCAAGGTAAAGGTGCCGGTTGCGCTGATAACCGGTCTTGGATATGCGTTTACCGAGAACAAAGGAATAAAGCGGTCAAGCGTTCAGTGGTTGTTGAAAGTCCTGTACAGACTTGCGCTATATAACGCGAAAGTAGTTATTTTCCAAAATAAGGACGATTGCGCCCTGTTTTGTAAGCTGGCGCTGGTCGAACCAAAAAAAGCCGGGGTAGTTAACGGATCCGGAGTCAACCTGAGTGAGTATAGTTATACTCCGGTAAAAGACACAAAGTGTATTAAATTTTTGTTGATAGCGAGATTACTAAAAGATAAAGGTATTTTAGAATATGTCGCCGCTGCTCGAGTATTGAGGGCCAAGTATACAAATGTTGAGTTTGGGCTCGTAGGATGGATTGACTCGAATCCAGCAAGTATCGCTCGGGCGGCACTGGATGAATGGGTGCACGATGACATCGTTAAGTATTATGGTCACCTGGAAGACGTGAGGCCTGCTCTAATTGATTCCTGTGTATACGTTTTGCCTTCCTATCGCGAGGGTACCCCGCGTACAGTGCTTGAGGCAATGTCTATTGGTCGACCGATTATAACGACGGATGTGCCAGGATGCCGGGAAACGGTTATTAATGGTAAAAATGGTTATCTAGTTCCCGCAAAAAGTAGTGACGCGCTGGCAAACGCTATGGAAAGGTTTGTTCTGCATCCCGAGTTAATCCCTGTGATGAGCCTAGAATCTAGGAAGTTTGCGGAAGAAAAATATGACGTGGCCAGGGTCAACGAAGAGATGTTTAAGCTTATAAACCTGAGTTCGTATGAAAAGAATATCTGATGTTGTTATATCCGCGCTTGGGATTTTTTTATTATCCCCTTTTTTATTGATTATCGCTGCTTTGATAAAAGTAAATATGGGGAGCCCTGTGTTTTTTAGACAACCGAGGCCTGGCTGCGATGAAAAAATATTTAATTTGGTAAAGTTCAGAACTATGGTTGTGAGCGAAAACGTGGGCGTCGAGCCTATATCTGATGTAGATAGAATTACACCTTTGGGTGAGTGGTTGCGAAAAACCAGTCTGGATGAATTACCCGAGTTGTGGAACGTGCTTAAAGGAGATATGAGTTTGGTCGGGCCGCGGCCGCTTTTGGTGGAATATCTTCCCCTTTACTCCAGTTGGCAAAGGCGTAGACATGAGGTCAG
The DNA here is from genome assembly GCA_002431545.1 of Cellvibrionales bacterium UBA5860. Taxonomy (GTDB): domain Bacteria; phylum Pseudomonadota; class Gammaproteobacteria; order Pseudomonadales; family Porticoccaceae; genus HB2-32-21. The sequence goes on from DJFY01000014.1 coordinate 3,388, forward strand.
ACCCGGTATTACAGGGTGGGCACAGGTGAATGGGCGGAATGCTATCTCATGGCAGGATAAATTCAAACTTGACTTATGGTACGTGGAGAACTGGTCTATTTGGCTTGATATCAAAATATTGATGTTGACCATCGTTAGGGTGTTACAGCGAGAAGGGATTACCCAGGACGAACTCACCACTATGGAAAAATTTACAGGTGACAACTAGTGCCTTCTGATTCAAGGATAGAGCGATTAACGGTTGTTGGTGCCGGAGGATTAGGCAGAACGGTTGCCGATACTGCCGAATTGGTCGGAATGTGGGCGTCGATTCAGTTTGTCGATGATCGATATCCGGCATTGAATTCGACCCTTCATTGGCCTGTGGTTAATACGGTAAAAGGCTGGCTTGAAAGCTCAGAAACAGGAGAACAGTTTGTCGTTGCTATTGGAGAAAATAGTACTCGCCTAAATTATCTTCGACGGCTACTGCGCGCGGGTATGGTGCCGGTATCGATTGTCCATCCCAAGGCGGAATTCAGTAGATACGCTAAACTCGGTGTCGGAAGCATTGTATTAGGACATGCTGTTGTCAAAATAGGATCTCATCTTGGGCAGGCGTGCATCGTCAACAGTACGGCAGCAGTTGGGCATGACTGTATGATTGGCGACGCTGTACATGTTGGTCCGGGCGCAAAAATAGCCGGTGACGTATCGGTCGGGGAAAGAAGCTGGATCGGCATCGGTGCTTGTGTCAGACAGTCGATTCGTATTGGGGATTTAGCTGTAGTTGGAGCCGGCGCCGTTGTGGTGAAGGATGTGCGAAACAACGCTTTGGTAAAAGGCGTTCCAGCACGAGAGGGGTGATCAACTAATTTTTTGGTGTTGCTCCCATTAAGATCGATGCAGTAGAACTGTGGGCTCTATGAATATCGTGAAAGTTGAGATTTTAGGCCCCGTTTCGCGGGAAGCTGCCATAGTAGTTTGCCCCAGTTATGGTTCGCTTCGATTAACTCTGGTCCATTGTCTCGAATAGCAATATCCCAACCCACTGATCGGTTTTGAGGGTGTAATAGAGCAGCGGCTTTCACCATTTCAATGACCTGGCCCCAATAGGGAAGAGTAAAGCCAACTATACTTACGCCAGTTATAGGATGCCGTTGCAGATCTTGATGTCTAGGATCGGCGAAAACCGCCGGTTCAGGTATCTTTCCGGTGTCAATGTCGATCATCGCTGCGGCGTTTCCAGCGGACAGGTTATCTATTTCGTTGTCTATACAAATACGAAGCCGAGCACATAAAATAACCACGTTGGCGTCGACTAGCTGTGTAACGATCCTGACGGTATTTAGTCCGCTGGGGGCTAACTGCATCAACAGGGGGTGCTGTATCACGTATTCTTCTACCAGGTCGAAGTTGTGTGATCTCATGTGTCGTATCAGTGCTTGTTTGTCGTGACCAGGTTGATGTAGCACCCGTACAGTTTTACCTTGCTGGCCTAGTGAATTTTTTAACACCAGTTTTTTTGATGAATTTATAATTTTATCGACCCTGTCGTGCTCCCCGCATAGCAGATCGTTCAGGGTGCAGTATGTTCGCGTTATAAACTGGTTATATTCTCTTAAAAACAGGATTTTGTCTTCAAGTATGCGGCGGTACTTTTTGGGGTTCATCTTGCTCTGGTATTCGTACATATACCCTGTGCCAGCATATTGTTCCCTTTGAGTCGATTCCAATTCGTGGAATCTAAAATAGAAATACTCGATGGTCGATATGTTGTATTTGAAACAGCAATAAAGGATGTCCCGCCATAACCTGAGCGAAGATACGGCGTTATGCTCTAGTGTATGTAAAAAGAGCGTTTTGAATTCAACGCGGTCAACAGACTTGAAGTAGTATATCAAGTAGAGAAATCTGCGTATCAAAGTAGGTAGCGGTGGCAAAGTGGGTGCTCTATAGTTTTGCTGTGCTTGCTTGCCGGTGACACGCTAAGCGTATTTGTGACCTGGCATATGCTGGCATTGTAAAACAGGATGCTTTTTAATTGCGGAATTTGCGTTACTTTCGGTATCAAATCAAATGGAACATGCTGAATTTTCACCGTGGCCAGATTACGGCCAGGAAGAAATCGAATTGGTTTCCAGCGTGCTTCGTTCCGGAAAAGTTAACTACTGGACTGGGAATGAAGCGAGAGACTTCGAGCGGGAGTTTGCCAAGTACAGCAACACCCGCTATGCGGTGGCGGTGGCGAATGGCAGTGTCGCTTTAGAATTGGCGTTACGCGCCCTAGAAATAGGGAGCGGTGACGAAGTTATCGTATCTCCCAGAAGCTTTATTGCTTCAGCAAGCTGCATAGCTAATATCGGTGCAAAACCCGTATTCGCAGACGTCGATTACGACACTCAGAATATCAGTGCAAAATCGATCGAACCTCTTTTGACTCGGGATACTAAGGCCATTATTTGTGTCCACCTAGCTGGATGGCCCTGCGATATGAACAGTATTATGAGCCTTGCCGAATACCATGGATTGAAAGTGATCGAAGATTGCGCCCAAGCTCATGGGGGCGTTTATAAAGGCCAACCTGTTGGCAGCCTTGGGCATGTTGCGGCATTTTCCTTTTGCCAGGATAAGATAATGACGACTGGTGGCGAAGGTGGAATGTTAACCACAAATGACGCCCATGTGTGGGAAAAGGCCTGGGCCTATAAGGATCATGGTAAGAGTTATAGTGCGGTATATGAACAAAGTCATCCTCCTGGTTTTAGGTGGCTACACGAATCGTTTGGCACCAACTGGAGG